>DASUFZ010000293.1:0-15989 GCA_036274295.1 Myxococcota bacterium | reverse complement strand
CGCCCGAGGAGGAACAGATGGCCGCCGCAGGGCGGCCTCTGCTCCGCCCGACCCCGTTCGCTAGTCGTCGTCCAATCGCAACGCCGCCAGGAACGCCTCCTGCGGAATCTCGACCGAGCCGACCCGCTTCATGCGGCGCTTGCCCTCCTTCTGCTTCTCGAGGAGCTTGCGCTTGCGGGTGATGTCGCCGCCGTAGCACTTGGCGGTGACGTTCTTGCGCAGCGCGCGCACGTTGGTGCGCGCGATGACCTTGCTGCCGATCGCGGCCTGGATCGCCACCTCGTACTGCTGGCGCGGAATGAACTCCTTCAGCTTGCGCACGAGATCGGTGCCGCGCTGGAAGGCCTTGTCGCGGTGCACGAGCAGCGAGAGCGCGTCCACCGGGTCGCCGTTCACGAGCACGTCGAGCTTGATCAGATCGGACTCGCGGTAGCCGACCAGCTCGTAGTCGAACGAGCCGTAGCCGCGCGTCGCGCCCTTGATGCGGTCGTGGAAATCGAGCACGACCTCGGCCAGCGGCAGCTCGTAGCGGATCTGCATGCGCGAGCCGTGGTGGTGCATCTCCTTCTGGACGCCGCGCCGCTCCTCGCACAGCGCCAGCACCGCGCCGACGTACTCGGGCGGCACGTGGATGGTCGCCGAGATGATCGGCTCGTCGACGTGCGCGATCTCGTGCGGCTCCGGCAGCGCCGCCGGCGTATCGATCTCGATCGTCTCGCCGCTCTGGAGCGCGACGCGGTAGCGCACCGTCGGCGCGGTCGAGATGAGGTTCAGGTTGTACTCGCGCTCGAGCCGCTCCTGGATGATCTCCGAGTGGAGGAAGCCGAGGAAGCCGCAGCGGAAGCCGAAGCCGAGCGCCGCGGAGGTCTCCGGCTCGTACGCCAGCGAGGCGTCGTTCAGCTGGAGCTTCTCGAGCGCGACCTTCAGGTTCTCGTAGTCGTCCGGGTCGACCGGGTAGAGCCCGGTGAACACCATCGGCTTGCTCTCGCGGAAGCCCGCGAGCGGCTCGGCGGCCTGGTTGCGCGCGTCGGTCAAGGTGTCGCCGATGCGCACCTCGGCGAGCGTCTTGATGCCCGCCACCACCATGCCCACCTCGCCCGCCTCGAGCGCCGGCACCTCGCGCGGATGCGGGTCGATCACGTGCAGCGCCTGGACGTCGCGCTCGACGCGCTGGGCCATCATGCGGATGCGCTGGCCGCGCGCGAGCCGGCCGTCGACGACGCGCACCAGCATGATCGCGCCGACGTACGGGTCGAACCAGGAATCGAAGACCAGCGCGCGCGGCGGCGCGGCGGGATCGCCCTTCGGCGGCGGCACCACCTCGACGATGCGCTCGAGCAGCGCCTCGATGCCGATGCCCTGTTTCGCGGAGACCGGCAGCACGTCGGCCGCGTCGAGCCCGACCACCTCCTCGATCTCCTGCGCGACCTTGTCCGGATCGGCGCTCGGTAGGTCGATCTTGTTGACCACCGGGATGATCTCGAGCCCGGCGTCGACCGCGAGATACGCGTTCGCCAGGGTCTGCGCCTCGATGCCCTGCGACGCGTCCACCACGAGCACGGCGCCCTCGCAGGCGGCCAGCGCGCGCGACACCTCGTAGGAGAAATCGACGTGCCCGGGCGTGTCGATCAGGTTGAGCACGTACTCGCGGCCGTCCTTGGCCGTGTAGCGCATGCGCACCGTCTGGGCCTTGATCGTGATGCCGCGCTCGCGCTCCAGATCCATCTTGTCGAGGAACTGCGCGCGCCGCTCGCGCTCCGGCACGGTGCCCGTGGCGTCGAGCAGGCGGTCCGCCAGGGTGCTCTTGCCGTGGTCGATGTGCGCGATGATGCAGAAGTTGCGGATCGAGTCGGCCGCGGTCACGGTGCGCCGCCGCTCTTGCGCAGCTCGAGCTCGCTCGCGAAGTAGTCGCGCGTGCGCTCGAGGCCGACGGGCACCGGGACGCGCGGCTCCCAGCCGCCGAGCACGCGGCGCGCCAGGGTGATGTCGGGGCGGCGCACCTTCGGGTCGTCCGGCGGCAGCGGCCGGTAGACGATGCGGCTCTTGCTCGTGCAGAGCTTCACGATGGTCTCGGCCATCTCGCGCAGCGACATCTCCTGCGGGTTCCCGATGTTGACCGGACCCACGTAATCGCAGCGCAGCAGGCGCAGGATGCCCTCGACCAGGTCGTCGACGTAGCAGAACGAGCGCGTCTGCGAGCCGTCGCCGAAGAGCGTCACGTCCTCGCCGCGCAGCGCCTGGCGGAAGAAGTTCGGGATGGCGCGCCCGTCGTCGACCTGCATGCGCGGGCCGAAGGTGTTGAAGATGCGCACGATGCGGACGTCGACCGCGTGGTGGCGGTGATACGCCATCGTCATCGCCTCGGCGAAGCGCTTGGCCTCGTCGTACACGCCGCGGATGCCGATCGGGTTCACGTTGCCCCAGTAGCTCTCGGGCTGGGGGTTCACCTCGGGATCGCCGTAGCACTCGGAGGTGCTGGCGAGCAGGAAGCGCGCGCCCTTCGCCTTGGCGAGTCCGAGCGCCTTGTGCGTACCGAGCGAACCGACCTTGAGGATCTGGATCGGCAGGCGCTCGAAGTCCGCGGGGCTCGCCGGCGACGCGAAGTGCAGGATCGCGTCGAGCGGGCCGTCCACGTGGAGGTAGTTGGTGACGTCGTAGTGCAGGAAGGAGAAGCGCTCGTGGCCGAGCAGATCGGCGACGTTCTCGACGCGCCCCGTCAGCAGGTTGTCGTAGGCGAGCACCTCGCAGCCCTCGCCGATCAGCCGCCGGCACAGATGCGAGCCGATGAAGCCGGCGCCGCCGGTCACGAGGATGCGCGAGATCGGTCGAGTCAACGTCTTCCCTCCCATGCGGCGCCCCGCAGAGGCGACGCGTCCGAACGGAGATACGCCCGTACGGCGTCCTGCCAGGGCCGCAGCGCGATGCCCGATGCCCGCGCCTTCGAAGTGTCGAGGACGGACCAGGCCGGTCGCGGCGCGTCGACGCGCAGTTCACCGGTCGAGATCTTGTCGATCAAAAGGTCGCGGCACCCCGCCTCGTCGAGGCAGAAGCGAGCCAGCTCCCACCAGGTGGCCACGCCCTCGTTCGCGACATGGTAGAGGCCGACCGCGCCGACTTCGACCAGACCCCAGATCCCCGCCGCGAGATCGACCGCGTAGGTCGGGCGGCCGCGCTGGTCGTCGACGACGCGCAGCGGCCCCGACGCCTCGCCGCTGCGGCGCTTCGCTGCCTGGTCGAGGATCGCGGCCAGGAAGTTCCGCCCGCGGCCGAAGACCCAGCTCGTGCGGACCACGAGGGAGGACGGCGACGCCGCGAGCACCGCGTGCTCGCCGGCGAGCTTGGTCCGCCCGTAGGCCGAGCGCGGCGCCGGAGGATCGTCCTCGCGGTAGGGCCGCGTCCCCTGGCCGTCGAACACGTAGTCCGTGGAGACGTGGACGAGCGCGATGCCGTCGTCGCGGCAGGCGTGCGCCAGCACGGCGGGCCCCTCGGCGTTGGCGCGCGCGGCCGCCTCGGGCTCGCGCTCGCAGCGGTCCACCTGGGTGAAGGCGGCCGCATTCAGCACGCCGTCGAAGCGCCGCGTCGCGAGCTTCGCGCGAATGGCGGCCGGGTCGGCGATGTCGACCTCGAGGTCGACGCCCTCGACCTCGACGCCCGCCGCCGCGAGGTGCGCGCAGAGCGCCGTGCCGAGCTGCCCGTGCGCTCCCGTCACCAGCCAGGATCTGGACATCGCGTGGTGCGGGTCCGCTCGCTCAGCGGTTGCCCGTCTCCTCCAGGACCCAGGTCGGCAGCTTCTCTTCCTGCTTGAGCCGCGCCGCGGCCTTGTCCGCGCTGCCGCGATCGCGGTACGGGCCCACGCGGACCCGCCAGGCGCCGCCGTCGCCCGCGGCCGCATACGCGGTGAAGCCCTTCGACGCCAGCTTCGCGATCAGCTGATCCGCCACGCGTCGCTCCGCGAACGCGCCGACCTGCACGGCCACCTTGCCGGGCGGCGGCGCCGACACGGGAGGCATCGCCTCCGCTGCGCGCGCCTGTTGCGCGGGCGCCGGCTTTTCGGCCGGCTTCGGCGCCGAGCGGTGCTCGCCCTGCGCGAGCGGCCGCACCGGCTCCGCGGACGCGGTCTGGTAGGGCGCCTGCTCCGGGCGCGCGGGAGCCGACGCGTCGCGCGACGGCACCTCCACCTCCGGCAGCGGCGCGCTGCCGGTGCTCGCCATTTCCGCCAGCGGCTCGATCGGGGCGTCGGCCCACGCCACCTCCTGCGTGTCCCCGCCCCACTGCGACATCACCAGGCCGGGCGCCTTCCACAAGAGCCCGGCGCCCGCTCCGACCGCAAACGCGGCGGCCGCGAGCACCGCCAACGATCCCATCACTCGCACGATTCCCCCCTCCCGCGAATCGCGTCACATGCGCTCGGGTGCCCCGATCCCCAGCACCCCGAGCGCGTTCCCGAGCACCGTCTTCACGGCGACCGCCAGACCCAACCTCCCGTTGGTCAGCGCCGCGTCTTCCGACACGACGCGGTGGCGGACGCCGTCCTGCAGGTACGGATTCCAGAGCCCCGCGAGCTCGCGCGCATAGTAGGCGACGTGGTGCGGCTCGCGCGTCGAGGCCGCGCGCTCCAGCATCTCCGGGAACTCGGCGATCTTCTTCAGGATCTCGAGCTCCTCGGGCAGCACCAGCGCATCGGCCAGCACGCTCTGCGCGTCCGGCAGCGCGACGCCCTGCTCCGCCGCCTTGCGCTCGATGCCGCAGCTGCGCGCGTGCGCGTACTGGAGGTAGTAGGCGGGGTTCTTGGTCCAGTCCGTCGACTTCGCCAGATCGAGGTCGAACTCGAGGTGGCTCTCGGAGCGGCGCTGCACCATGAAGAAGCGGAAGACGTCGGCGCCGACGCTCGCGAGCAGCGCGTCGACGGTGACGTAGTTGGCGCGCCGCTTGGACTGCTTCACCTGCTCGTCGTCCTTCGTGAGCGTGACGAACTGGTGCATCACGAGCTCGATGCGGCCCTTCGGGCAGCCGAGCGCCGCGGCGGCCTCGACGACGAACGGGAACTGGTCGACGTGGTCGGCGCCCTGCACGTCGATCACGTGATCGAAGCCGCGGCGGAACTTCTCCATGTGATAGGCGATGTCGGGCAGCAGGTAGGTCGCCTCGCCGGTGCGCTTGACCAGCACGCGGTCGCGCTCGAGCCCGCGCGCGGTGGCGCGGAACCAGGTGGCGTCGTCCTTGTCGTAGGCGAGGTCCAGCTTCCGCAGGGCCGCGAGCACGTCGGCGACGAGACCCCGGTCGTAGAGGTCCTGCTCGTTCGTGTAGACGTCGAAGTGGATGCCGCAGGCGTCGAGCGTGCGGCGGATCTCGGCGAAGACGCGCGCCTCGGCGATCTCGCGGAACTGGCCGTCGCCGGGCTCGTCGACGAGCGCCTTGCCGCGCTCGCGCAGCACGTCGTCCGCGATCTCGCCGATGTAATCGCCCTGGTAGCCGCCCTTCGGAAACGCGACGGGCAGGCCGTCGCGCGAGTCCTGCCAGTGATGCTCGGGATCGGCCAGCGCCTCGTCCGTGGGCGGCGCAGCGAGGCCGAGCCGCTCGAGATAGCGGGCGCGCAGCGACTCGCCGAGCATGCGCATCTGGCGCCCGGCGTTGTTGAAGTAGTACTCGCGCGTGACGTCGTAGCCCTGCGAGATCAGGAGGCGCGCGATCGCGTCGCCGATCACCGCCTGGCGCCCGTGTCCGAGCGTCAGCGGACCGGTCGGATTCGCGGAGACGAACTCCACCTGCACCTTGCGTCCCGCGCCCGCCGCGTTGCGCCCGTACGCCGCACCCTCGGCGAGCACGCGGCGCAGCAGATCCTGCCAGCGCGAGCCCGCGAGCCACACGTTGAGGAAGCCGGGGCCCGCGACCTCCGTGCGCGCGACCAGCGACTTGCGCTCGCGCAGCGCGTCGGCGATCCGACCCGCGATCTCGCGCGGCGGACGCCGCAGGCGCTTGCCGAGCACGAGCGCCGCGTTGCACGCGAAATCGCCGTGATCCTTCTGGCGCGGGATCTCGAGTGTGAACTCGGGGAGCGGACCGGGGTCGCCCGCCGCGTCGAGCAGCCGACGCAGGATTCCCTCGAGCTCCGACTGCAGCTCCTGCCTCACGGCGCGAGAGGCTCCTTCCTCACGGCGCGAGACTCGCCCACGCGGCCCGATTCGTCAAGGAAACCGAGGGCTTGCGGTGTCGGATCCAGGCAGCCGCACGACCGTCTCGCCGGCCTTCGCGAGGCGCAGGCGCTCGCGGATCGCGCGCTCGATCGCGAAGCCGTCCGAGCCGAGCGCGTCGGCCTCGACGCGCAGGCGGTCGACCTCGCGCTGCAGCTCGGCGCGCTCGGTCTCCGCCTCGCGCAGGCTCGCGCGCAGATCCCACCAGGCCCGCAGCCCGGCGTGAGAGTCGAGTGCGGCCAGCAGCGCAGCGACACCGACGAGCAGCGGGATGGGCCACCACCGCGCCAACGAGGACCTCCAGATGGAGCGGGGGGGCGCCGAAAGTAGCTTGCGTCGGGCGACTCGGTCAGCCCTGACACGTCAGCTGGCAGTCAGCCCTGACCCATCAGCTCTTTGATGCGCTGCACATAGAGCGGGTCGTCCCAGGCGCGCGGACCCACGTAGCGCTCGACGACCACACCGCGCTGATCGATCAGGAACGACTCCGGATAGCGGAAGGTCTGGTAGAGGCCCGACGCCTTCCGATCCGGATCGAGCAGGATCGGGAAGGAGAGATCGAGCCGCTCGCGGAAGGCCTTCACGTCGTCCGCGGACTGGTCCACCGAGACCGCCAGGAGCTCGAAGGGCTGGCCGGCCAGACCGTCGTGCAGGCGCTGCATCGCGGGCATCTCGTCCTCGCAGGGCGCGCACCAGGTGGCCCAGAAGTTCAGCAGCACGACCTTGCCGCGCAGCGCCTCGAGCGACACCTCGCCGTCGCCCGCCAGGCGCGGCAGCGAGAACGCGGGCGCCGCGCTGCCGCGCGTCACCGGCGGGGCCGTGCGCGAGCTGCCGTAGAGGGCAAAGAGCGCCGCGACCGCGACCGCCGCGGCGATCAGCCACGCACCCGCCCGGCCTTTCAACGGCCTAGCTGCCCTTCTTGGACCGCGTCGACTTGGACTTCGCGCGCGGCGCGGCCTTGCCCGCCCCGGCGCCGCCCTTGGCCGACTTCTTCCCGGCGCTCTTGGCGGGAGCCGCCTTCTTGGCGGCGGCCTTCTTCTCGGCCTTCGCAGCCGCCTTCTTCGCGGCGCCGGCGCCCTTCTCGCCGCGCTTGCGCGCGGCGGGCTTCTCGCCGGCGGGCGCCGCCGCGGCGCCCTCGCCTGCGCCGAGCAGCGCGACGATCGACATCGGGGCCGCGTCGCCCACGCGGTAGCGGGTCTTCATCACGCGCGTGTAGCCGCCGGCGCGGGTGCGGAAGCGGTCCGCCAGCTCGCTGAAGACCTTCTCGGCGACGTCGCGTGAGCGGATCACGCGCAGCGCGCGGCGCCGCGCGTGCAGATCGCCGCGCTTGCCGAGCGTGATCATGCGGTCGGCCAGGCGGCGCACCTCCTTGGCCTTCACGTCGGTGGTCTCCACCTGCTCGTGCTCGAGCAGCGAGGTCACCAGGTTGCGGTACATGGCGAGCCGGTGCGCGGTCGTGCGCGACAGCTTCTTGACGTGGACGCGGTGACGCATCAGGCCTCGCGGTCCCGCAGCCGCTCGATCTCGGAGCGATCCGGGAAGTTCTCGATGCGCATGCCGAGGGAGAGGCCCATGCTCTGGAGCACTTCCTTGATCTCGTTCAGCGACTTGCGCCCGAAGTTCTTCGTCTTGAGCATCTCGGACTCGCTGCGCTGCACGAGCTCGCCGATCAGGCGGATGTTCGCGTTCTGGAGGCAGTTGGCCGAGCGCACCGAGAGCTCGAGCTCATCGACCGAGCGGAACAGGTTCGGGTTGACGGGCGACGGCTCGTCCGCGATCGGCAGCGCCGACTCGACCGGCTCCTCGAAGTTGATGAAGATCGCGAGCTGCTCCTTCAGGATCTTCGCGGCGAAGGCGAGCGCGTCGTCCGGCGTGATGGTGCCGTCGGTCCAGATCTCGAGCTGGAGGCGGTCGAAGTCCGTCTCGCGGCCGACGCGCGCCGGCGTCACGATGTAGTTGACCTTCTGCACCGGCGAGAAGATCGCGTCGATCGGGATCGTGCCGATCGGCATGTCCTCGGTCTTGTTCTTCTCGGCGGGCACGTAGCCCTTGCCGCTGTTGACCGTGACCTCCATGTCGACGTCGGCCTCGGGCGAGAGCGTCGCGATCTTGCGATCGGGGTTGACGATCTCGACGGTGGCGTCGTCGGAGACGAGGTCGCCGGCGCGAAGTGTGCCCTCGCCGGACGTGTGGACGCGCAGGGTCTTCGGCCCGCGGGAGTGCAGGCGCAGCCGCACCTCCTTCAGGTTCAGCACGATGTCGCTGACGTCCTCCATGACGCCCGGGATCGTGGAGAACTCGTGGAGCACGCCGTCGATCTTGACCGCGGTGATGGCCGCGCCCTGGAGCGACGACAGCAGCACGCGGCGCAGCGCGTTGCCGAGGGTGGTGCCGAAGCCCCGCTCGAGGGGCTCGCACGTGAAGCGCCCGTAGGTGCCGGAGCCCTCGCTGGCATCCGCCTCGAGCTGGCGCGGGCGGATCAGCTCACGCCAGTTCTTCGCGATCAGTTCCTGATTCATCGTTTCACCCCTTGCCTCGGCGAGGCGGTATCAGCGCGAGTACAGCTCGACGATGAGCTGCTCCTGGATCGGCATGGTGATGTCCTCGCGGGTCGGCATGGACTTCACGGTGCCCTTGAACTCGGCCTTCTCGATCTCGAGCCACTGCGGGACGCTCTTGCCCTCGAGCGCGTCGAGCGCGCTGGAGATGCGCGCGACCTGCTGGGACTTCTCGCGCAGCCGGACGGTGTCGCCCGGGCGCAGCAGCATCGACGGGATGGCGGCCTTGCGGCCGTTCACGCGGAAGTGGCCGTGGCGCACGAGCTGGCGCGCCTCGGAGCGCGACGTCGCGAAGCCGAGCCGGAAGACGACGTTGTCGAGCCGCCGCTCGAGCAGGTTCAGCAGGTTCTCGCCGCTGCGGCCCTTCATGCGCGTGGCGCGCTCCATCACGCGCGAGAACTGCTTCTCGAGCAGCCCGTACATGCGCTTCACCTTCTGCTTCTCGCGCAGCTGGACGCCGTAGTCGGAGAAGCGCGCGCGGCCCTGTCCGTGCTGTCCCGGCGGATAGGCGCGGCGCTCCACGCCGCACTTCGCGGAGAAGCAGCGATCGCCCTTCAGGAAGAGCTTCGTGCCCTCCCGTCGGCACAGCCGGCACGCGGCCTCGGTGTAACGAGCCATGAGGTTCTCCGCTCTCTAGACGCGGCGCCGCTTCGGGGGCCGGCAGCCGTTGTGGGGGATGGGAGTCACGTCCCGGATCATCGTCACCTTGATGCCGGCCGCCTGGATCGCGCGGACGGCGGATTCTCGGCCCGCACCCGGGCCCTTCACGTACACCGCGACCTGTCGCACGCCGTGCTCCATGGCCTTGCGCGCGCACGTCTCCGCGGCGACCTGGGCCGCGAAGGGCGTCGACTTGCGCGAGCCCTTGAAGCCCGCCGCGCCGGACGTCGCCCAGCACAGCGCCGCGCCACCCGGATCGGTGAACGTGATGATCGTGTTGTTGAACGTCGACTGGATGTGGGCAATGCCCGACTGGACGTTCTTCTTGACCTTCTTCTTGCCGCCCTTGGCCACTTGCTCGCCTCGCTACTTCTTGAGCGTCGCCTGCTTCTTCCCGGCGACCGTCTTCTTGGGACCCTTGCGGGTCCGCGCGTTGGTGTGCGTGCGCTGTCCGCGCACCGGCAGTCCGCGCCGGTGGCGGAAGCCGCGATAGCAGCCGATGTCCATCAGCATCTTGATGTTCTGCGAGGTCTCGCGGCGGAGGTCGCCCTCCACCTTGTACTCGCGCTCGATCACCTCGCGCAGCCGCACCACTTCGGCGTCCGCGAGCGAATCCGTCTTCGCGTCGCCGGGGACCCGCGCCTTCTCGCAGATCTTCACGGCCGACGTCCGCCCGATCCCGTGGATGTAGGTGAGCGCGATGTCGATGCGCTTCTGCCTCGGAAGATCGATGCCCGCGATGCGCGCCATCCTGTTTCCCTCCGGCCGGGCCTAGCCCTGCCGCTGCTTGTGCTTCGGGTTGTCGCAGATCACGCGGATCACCCGCTTGCGCCGGACGATCCGACACTTGTCACACATCTTCTTGACCGACGCCCGAACCTTCATCTTCCTCTCCGCACCTAGTGCGAACCCTCGATCCGCGTGAGCACTTCCGGCCCGTGCTCCGTGATCAGGATCGTGTGTTCGAAGTGCGCGGCCAGCGAGCCGTCCGCCGTGACCGCCGTCCACTCGTCGTCCAGCAGCCGCACCTCGGGGCCGCCCACCGTCACCATCGGCTCGATCGCGAAGACCATGCCCGGCAGCAGCCGCGGCCCGCGTCCCGGCTGGCCGTAGTTGGGGATCCAGGGCGGCTCGTGCATCGCGCGGCCGATGCCGTGGCCGGCGAAGTCGCGCACGACGGAGAAGCCCGCGGCCTCCACCGTGCTCTGCACCTGGTGCCCGATGTCCGACAGCCGGTGGCCCGGCAGCATGACCTGCATCGCATCGTCCAGCGACTGCCGCGAAACCTCGAGCAGCCGGCGCTTCTCCTCGTCGCCTTCACCGACCAGGACCGTCACCGCCGAGTCTCCGTGCATGCCGCTGCTCGAGACGCCGAAGTCCAGGCTCACGACGTCTCCCGGCCGCAGCTCACGGGGTCCGGGGATGCCGTGCACGATCTCGTCGTTGACGGAGACGCAGAGCACGGCGGGGTAGGCGGGAAGGCCGTGCGGATCGTAGCCCTTGAACGAGGACTCGACACCCCGCGCGCCGATCGCCTTCTCGGCGTAGGCATCGAGCTCCCCGGTCGTGATGCCGGGGCGCACGCGCTCCCGCAGCTCGAGCAGGACCTCGGCGACGTGGCGGCCCGCGTCGCGCATGGCCTCCAGCTCGCGCCGGGTCTTGATCGGGATGCGCTCGCCGTAGCTCACGCCAGCGCCCCCTCGATGCGCTTCTCGACCTCGTCGAGGGAGCCCACGGCGTCGATCTCGCGCAGCAGCCCGCGCTTGCGGTAGTAGGCGCAGAGCGGCTCGGTCTGCTCGCGGTAGACGCGCATGCGGTTGCGCACCGTCTCCTCCGCGTCGTCGTCGCGGCCCTCGATCTCGGCGCGGCGCCCGAGCCGCGCGATCAGCTCGTCCTCGTCGACGGCCAGCGCCACGCAGCGCTGGAGCGGCTGGCCCTGCTCCGCCAGCAGGCGGTCGAGCGCCTCGGCCTGCGCCGTCGTGCGCGGGAAGCCGTCGAGCACGAAGCCGCTCTGCGCGTCGGGCTTCGCCAGCCGCGCCTTCGCGACGTCGATGACGATGGCGTCCGACACCAGCTCGCCGCGCTCCATGATCCCCTTCACCTGGCGGCCGAGCTCCGAACCCGACGCCACGGCCGCGCGCAGCATGTCGCCCGTGGAGATCTGCGGGATGCCGAGCTTGCGCACCAGGCGCTCGGCCTGCGTGCCCTTGCCGGCGCCCGGCGGTCCGAGCAGCAGCAGACGCCGCGCGCTCATCGCCCGAGCCTCCCGCGGATGCGCGTGCCCTGCACGAAGCCCTCGTACTGGCGCGAGACCAGGTGCGCCTCGATCTGCGCGATCGTGTCGAGCCCGACGCCGACGACGATCAGGAGCGCGGTGCCGCCGAAGTAGAACGGCACGCCCGAGCGCACCGCCAGGAAGGTCGGCAGCACGCACACGGCCGACATGTAGATCGCGCCGATCAGGGTGATGCGCGACAGGATGCGGTCGATGTGCTCGGCGGTCTTCTTGCCGGGCCGGATGCCAGGGATGTAGGCGCCCGAGCGCTTGATGTTCTCGGCGACGTCGGCCGGATTGATGACGATCGCGGTGTAGAAATAACAGAAGAAGATGATCAGCCCGACGTAGAGGACCTGGTAGATCACCCCGTGCGGCGCGAGGTAGTTGTCGATGAAGGTGCGCAGCAGCTGATTCTCGGTGAACTGCCCGACGGTCAGCGGGAACATCAGCAGCGACGACGCGAAGATCGCGGGGATCACGCCGGCCGTGTTCACGCGCAGCGGGAAGTAGCTCATGCCGCCCTGCTGGATGCGGCGTCCGACGACGCGGCGCGCGTGCTGGAGTGGGATGCGCCGCTGGCCGCGCTCGACCACCACCACGACGCCGATCACGAAGACGGCGAACGCGACGAGCACGAGCGTGCCGAGCAGGGTGAACTGATCGGTGCGGATCAGCTGGAAGAGGTTCCCGATGGCGCGCGGGATGCCGATGATGATGCCCGCGAAGATCACCATCGAGATGCCGTTGCCGATGCCGCGCTCGGTGATCTGCTCGCCGAGCCACATGATGAAGGCGGTCCCGCAGGTGAGCGTGATCATGCACATCAGGCGGAAGCTCCAGCCCGGGTTCAGCACGGCGCCCTCGCCGAACTGACCGCGCTCGAGCGCCACCGCGATGAGCCCGCTCTGGAAGAGCGAGAGGCCGATCGTCGCGTAGCGGGTCCACTGGTTGATGCGCCGCTGACCCGCCTCGCCCTCCTTCTTCAGCTCCTCGAGCTGCGGCACGACGATCGTGAGCAGCTGGAAGATGATCGACGCGCTGATGTAGGGCATGATGCCGAGCGAGAAGATCGAGAGCTGCTCGAGCGCTCCACCCGAGAACATGGTGAAGAGCCCGAACACGGTGCCCTGCATCTGCTGGAAGAAGGTGCGCACGACGTCCGGATCGATGCCGGGCGTCACGATGAAGGCGCCGATCCGGTAGACCGCGAGCATGCCCAGCGTGAAGAGGATCCGCTGACGCAGCTCGGTGATCCGACCGATGTTCTGGACGCCTCCGATCACTGAATGAGCTCCACCGAGCCGCCCGCCTCCTCGATCTTGCGGGCTGCGGCCGCGCTCGCCTTGTGGACGCGCACCTTGAGGTTCTTCGGGGGCGTGCCCTCCGCGAGCAGCTTCACGCCGAGTCCGCCGCGGTGGATGAGGCCGCGCGCCTCGAGCGCAGCCGGATCCACGCTGCCGCCGTCGCCGAAATCGCCGAGCGCGCCGACGTTGATGATGCGGAAGTCGGTGCCGAACAGGCTGCGGAAGCCGCGCTTCGGCAGCCGCCGCACGATCGGCATCTGCCCGCCCTCGGAGTAGAGCGGCACCTCGCGGCCGCCGACCCGCTTGCCCTGGCCCTTGGTGCCGCGTCCGTTCGTCTTGTTGTGGCGGGTGCCCGGACCCCGGCCGGCGCGCCGGCGGCGCGTGCGCGAGCCGGGCCGCGGCGAGAGCGATTCCAGCATCTAGAGCTCCTCCACCACGACGAGGTGCTTGACCTTGTCGATCATGCCGCGCACGGAGGGGCTGTCCTCCAGCTCCACGCGGTGGTTCAGGCGGCGCAGGCCGAGCCCGCGAATGGTCGCGCGCTGGCGATCCGTCTGCGCGATGAAGCTGCGCACCCAGCGGACGGCGATGCGCCTGGCCATCACGCGGTCCTCCCGAGCTGCGCGCGGCGCTCGCGCGGATCGCGCAGCTCGAGCAGCGCCTGCATGGTGGCGCGCACGACGTTGATCGGGTTGCTGGTGCCGAGCGCCTTGGTGAGGACGTCGTGCACGCCGGCCGCCTCGAGCACGGCGCGCACGGGGCCGCCGGCGATCACGCCGGTGCCGGGCGTCGCCGGCAGCAGCAGCACCTTGGCCGCGCCGTAGCGTCCGGTGATCTCGTGCGGGAGCGTGCGCCCGTCGTAGAGCGGGATCTGGATCAGCTCCTTGCGCGCGCGCTCGATGCCCTTGCGGATCGCCTCCGGCACCTCGCCTGCCTTGCCGTAGCCGGCGCCGACCACTCCCGCGCCGTCGCCGACGACGACGAGCGCGCTGAAGTTGAAGCGGCGTCCGCCCTTCACGACCTTGGCGACGCGGTTGATGTGCACCACGCGGTCGGTGAGCTCGTAGTCGTTGGGATTCAGGTGCATCGACATGCGGTCATTTCCTCAGAACTTGAGTCCGGCTTCGCGGGCCGCCTCGGCCAGCGCCTTCACGCGGCCGTGGTAGAGAAAGCCGTTGCGGTTGAATACGACGCGCTCGATCTGCTTCTCCGCCGCCAGCGCCGCGACCGCGGCGCCGACGCGCTTCGCCGCCTCGACGTTTCCCGTCGAGCCGCCGCCCTTGAGCGCTTCCTGCAAGGTCGAGACGCTGCCGATGGTCTTGCCGTCCTGCGGGTCGACCAGCTGCGCGTAGATGTGCTTCGCGCTGCGGAACACGACGAGGCGCGGGTGCGCGGCGCCCGACGTCGCGCGCGCCGTGCGCTGCTTGCGTGCGACCCAGCGCCGCCGCCTCTCGTTCTTCTGCTGATGATGCATCGCCTAGCCTCCGCTCGAGCCGGCCGCGGCCTTGCCGACCTTGCGCCGCACGTGCTCGCCGACGTACCGGATGCCCTTGCCCTTGTAGGGCTCGGGCGGACGCAGCTCGCGCAGGTCGGCGGCGAACTGTCCCACCTGGTGGCGGTCGATCCCCTCGACCTTGATGATGACGTTGCGGTCGACCGAGACCTTGAGTCCGTCCGGGACCGGCACCGCGATCGGGTGCGAGTAGCCGAGCTGCAGGTTGAGCGTCTTGCCCGACACGTCCGCGCGATAGCCGACGCCCTGGATCTCGAGCTCCTTGGCGAAGGGCTCGACGACGCCGCGCACCATGTTGGCGACGAGCGCGCGCGCGAGTCCGTGCAGCGCGCGCGTCGGGCCGTCCTCGGCGGGCCGGGTGAAGCTGATCTCGCCTGCCTCGATGGCGACCTGGATGCCGCGCGGCAGGGTCTCGGTCAGGGTGCCCTTCGGCCCCTTCACCTTCACGCTGCCGCCCGCGCTCTCGACGGTGACGCCGGAGGGGATGGCGATCGGGCGCTTGCCGATGCGCGACATCTACCAGACCTCACAGAGCAGCTCGCCGCCGATCTTCTGCTCGCGCGCCTGCTTGTCGGAGAGGAGGCCCTTCGAAGTGGAGATCACCGCGATGCCGAGGCCGCGGCGGACGCGCGGGACCTCTTCGCGGTTCACGTACACGCGGCGGCCCGGGCGCGAGACGCGGCGCATGCCGTCGATCAGCGCGCGGCCGCGGTCGTCGTAGCGGATGCCGAGCACGAGCACGGGGTGGCCGTCGCGCGCCTCGACGGTGACGCTGCCGAGGAAGCCCGCCTCGTGCAGCACGCGCGCGAGCGCGAGCTTCTGCCTGGAGGACGGACACGCCGCGTTCACGTGCCGCGCCTGTCCCGCGTTGCGGATCCTCGTCAGCATGTCGCCGATCGGATCGGTCACCATTCTTGGCTCCTACTGCCGGAACGGCATGCCGAGGTGCGTGAGCAGGGCCTTGCCCTCGGCGTCGTTGCGCGCGGTCGTGCAGACCGTGACGTTGAGTCCCGTGATCTTCTCGACCTTGTCGTACTCGACCTCGGGAAAGATGATCTGCTCGCGGATGCCGAGGGAGTAGTTGCCGCGGCCGTCGAAGGCCTTCGGCGACACGCCCTTGAAATCGCGCACGCGCGGCAGCGACACGCTCACCAGGCGGTCGTAGAACTCGTACATGCGGTGGCCGCGCAGGGTGACCGAGCAGCCGATCGCCTGGCCCTGGCGCAGCTTGAAGTTCGCGATCGACTTGCGCGCCTTGCGGATCACCGGCTTCTGGCCGGTGATCACGGCGAGCTCCTCGGCCGCCTTCTCGATCAGCTTGGCGTTCTGCGTCGCCTCGCCGACGCCCATGTTGACGACGATCTTCTCGAGCTTCGGCACCTGGTGGACGTTCTTGTAGCCGAACTCCTGCTGGAGCTTCGGCACGACGTCCTTGCGGTAGCGCTCGAGCATCCGAGGCAGCATCACAGCACCTCCGGCGCGAGC
>DASUFZ010000292.1:0-25257 GCA_036274295.1 Myxococcota bacterium | reverse complement strand
CCGCACTGCGACATCACGCTCGTGTACCACGCGCGGGCCGGCGTCCTGCGCTGCCACTACTGCGAGCACCAGCAGCCGCCGCCGGACGCCTGCGGCGGCTGCGGCGCGCCCGAGACCGCGCTGCTCGGCATCGGCACCGAGCGCCTCGAGGAGGAGGTGCGCGCGGTCTTCCCGCAGGCGCGCCTCGCGCGCCTCGACCGCGACGTCGCGGCGCAGCGCGGCCACGCGCAGAAGGTGCTGGCCGACCTGCGCGCGCGGCGGCTCGACGTGCTCGTCGGCACGCAGATGGTGGCGAAGGGGCACGATTTCCCCGGCGTGCGGCTCGTCGGCGTCGTCGCGGCGGACGTCGGCCTCCACATGCCGGACTTCCGCGCGGCCGAGCGCACGTTCCAGCTGCTGACGCAGGTCGCCGGCCGCGCGGGCCGCGACGCGACGCCGGGACGTGTCGTGATCCAGACCTTCGTGCCCGATCACTACGCGATCCGCCCGGTGCGCGAGCACGACTACGAGACCTTCTACGCCGAGGAGCTGGCGCAGCGCTCTGCGCTCGGGCTGCCGCCCTTCCGGCGCCTCCTCCAGGCGCTCTGCGCGAGCGAGGACGAGAAGGCCGCGCAGCGCGCCGCCGAGGCGCTCGCGCGCGCGGCCGACGAGGCCGCCGCCGGCGCCGACGACTACTCTCGGCTCGGACCCGCGCCGGCGCCGCTCGCGAAGCTGCGCGGGCGACACCGCGTGCAGCTGCTCGTCGCCGCCGGCGACGCGACGGCGCGCCGCGTCGGCAAGGCGCTCGCCGACGCTGCGCGCGGTTGCTCGCGCGACGTCCAGGCCAGCGTGGACGTCGATCCGTGGAGCATGCTATGAATCGGCTTCCGCGCGGCCACTGACCCGCGCACGCAACCGCGACGTTATGTGAGGCGCCCTTGGCCCTGCGACCCGTTCTCAAGTTTCCCGATCCGCGACTCCGCGAGCTCTCGCAGCCCGTCGTCGACGTCACCGACACCCTGCGCGAGCTGGCTCGCGACATGTGCGAGGTCATGTACGACGAGCCCGGCATCGGCCTGGCGGCGCCGCAGGTCGGCGAGCTCGTGCGCCTGATCGTCGTCGATACGGAGTGGACCGAGGAAGGCGCCGCCCGCAATCCGCTGATCCTCTTGAATCCCGTGATCTCCGAACCCGAGGGCAAGGTCCTCTGGAAGGAGGGCTGCCTGTCCGTCCCCGATTTCGAGGCGGAGGTCGAGCGCGCCGAGCGCGTGCTGCTGCGCGCGCGCGATCTCGAGGGCGCCGAGGTCGCGATCCGCGCCGAAGGGCTCCAGGCGGTGTGCTTCCAGCACGAGATCGACCACCTCGACGGCAAGCTCTTCATCGACCGCATCTCGCACCTGAAGCGCAGTCGCTACGTGCTGCGCCGCCAGAAGCAGCTGCGGCGCGAGCAGGAAGAGGGCGAGTCGGCCGGCGCCGGATCGTAGGGGCGTGGCGCGGCGCGATCTGCGCATCGCCTTCTTCGGCACGCCGGATTTCGCTCTGCCGACGTTCGAGCGCCTGCTCGCGACGCGCCATCGCGTCGTCGTCGCGGTGTCGCAGCCGGACCGTCCGCGCGGGCGCGGGCGCAAGCCCCTGCCGTCGCCGATCGCGGGGCGCGCGCTGGCCGCGGGCGTCCCGCTGCTGCGCCCCGAGCGCGTCGCCGATGCCCTGCCCGAGCTCGCCGAGCACGCGCCCGACGTCGGCGTCGTCGTCGCCTACGGCCAGTTCCTGCCGAAGGGCGTGCGCGAGCTGCCCGCGTGCGGCTACTGCATCAACGCGCACGGCAGCCTGCTGCCGCGCTGGCGCGGCGCGGCGCCGATCGCGCGCGCGATCCTCGCCGGCGACACGGCGACCGGCATCTCGGTGATGCGCGTCGAGCGCGAGATGGACGCCGGCCCCGTCGCCTGGATGCACGAGGTCCCGATCGCCGACGGCGTGAGCTGCGGCAGCCTGAGCATCGCGCTCGCGGAGCTCGCCGCCGACGGCATCGAAGTCGTGCTGGACCAGATCGCCGCCGACACCGTGAAATGGCAGGAGCAGGATTCCGCGCGCGCGACGTTCGCGCCGAAGCTCGAGCGCGAGGAGGCGAAGCTCGACTGGCGCGAGCCCGCGCTCGCGCTGGTGCGACGCGTGCGCGCCTTCGCGCCGTCGCCGGGCGCCTTCACGTTCTGGCAGGGCGAGCCGCTGCGCATCCTCCGCGCGCGCGTCGTGGCGGATCCCGTCGACCGCGCGCCCGGGCGCGTCTCCGTCGGCGAGCGCGGGTCACTGCGCGTCGCCACCGGCGACGGCTGGCTCGAGCCGCTCGAGCTCCAGCGCGCCGGCGGGCGTCCGCTGGATGCCGCCGCGTTCCTGCGCGGTCGTTCGATTCCCGACGGAGCGGAGCTCGGTGCGGAGCCCGGAGGCTCGCCCTAAGCTCCGCTTTTGCGGGGAGCCAAGAGCGGCATGCATCGGACCAGACCGCGACGCGGCCGCCCCGCGTCGCGCGAGCGGCGCGGAGAGGGGCGGCCTCCGGCGCCGACCCGCACGCGGGTGCTGGCGCTGCGCGTGCTCGAGCGCGTCCAGCGCGCGGGCGCGTTCGCCGACCTGCTGCTGCACGCGAATCTCGCGCGCAGCCCGCTCTCCGCGCAGGACCGCGCCTTCGCCACCGAGCTGGTCTACGGCACCTTGCGCTGGCGCGGCCGCATCGACCACCTGCTGCGCCGCTGCCTGGATCGCGATCTCGACCGCCTCGAGCCGCTGGTCGCGACGGCGCTGCGGCTCGGCGCCTACCAGCTCCTCTTCGCCCGCGTCCCCGCCTCGGCGGCCGTCGACGAGTCGGTGCGCTGCGTGCGCGCGCTCGGCGCCGAGCGCTCGACGGGTCTCGTCAACGCGGTGCTGCGGCGCCTGGCGCGCGAGCACGAGGGGATCGCGCTGCCGACCCTCGAGGACGATCCGCTCGGCCACCTGATGCACACGCTCTCGCTGCCGCAGTGGATCGCCGCGCGCTGGATCGAGATCTTCGGCGCCGACGAGGCGGCCGCGCTGGCCGCCGCCTGCAACGAAGTCCCGCCGCTGTGCGTGCGCGCGAACCCCCAGGCCGTCAGCCGCGACGCGCTGCTGGCCGAGCTCGCCGAGCGCTACCCGGATGCGCGCCTGTGTCGCTTCGCCCGCCACGGCGTCGTGCTCGGCCGCGGCGGCAATCCGACCCTCGATCCGGCGTTCCGCGAGGGGCGCTTCACCGTGCAGGACGAGGCGAGCCAGCTCGTGGTCGATCTCCTCGACCCGCAGCCGGGCGAGCGGGTGCTCGACGTCTGCGCGGCGCCGGGGGGAAAGGCCAGCGCGATCGCCGAGCGCGTCGGCGCCTCGGGCTCGCTGCTGGCGCTCGACCGCAACGAACGACGTCTCGACCTGGTCCGGCGCGCGGCGCGCCGCTTACGGCTGGAAAATCTTGCATGCCGTGCGGCCGACGTGACGCGACCGCTGCCGGCGGGAATCGCCGAGCCGGCGTTCGACCGGGTGCTCGTCGATGCGCCCTGCTCCGGACTCGGCACCCTGCGCCGCAATCCCGATGCGCGCTGGCGCATCCACCCCTCCGACCCCGCGCGCCTGGCCGACACGCAGCGCCTGCTGCTGCGAAACGCGGCCGCCGCGCTGCGGCCGGGCGGTGTGCTCGTCTACAGTACGTGTACGCTGCTGCCCGAGGAGAACGAGGCCGTGGTCGAGGGCTTCCTGCGCGGATCTGCGGGCTTCGCCCTGACACCGCTCGACGGCGCACCCGCCGCGCTGCGCGAGCTGCAAGACGCGCGCGGCTACCTCCGCACCCTGCCGCATCGCCACGACAGCGACGGCTTCTTCGCGGCGCGCATCGAGCGGCTCTCGTGAGCCGCGCCGTCCGCATCGCGCCGTCGATCCTCTCGGCGGACTTCGCGAACCTCGCCGCCGAGCTCGCCAGCATCGAGCGCGGCGGCGCCGACTGGGTACACGTCGACGTGATGGACGGCCGCTTCGTGCCCAACATCACGATCGGACCGCTGATCGTGCAGGCGGTGAAGCGCTCGACGTCCCTGCCCCTCGACGTCCACCTCATGATCGTCGAGCCGGAGCGCTACGTGCCGGAGTTCGTGCGCGCCGGCGCGTCGACCGTCGGCATCCACGTCGAGACGTGCCCGCACCTGCACCGCAGCCTGGCGCAGATCCGCGAGGCCGGCGCGCGCGCCTGCGTCGTGCTCAACCCGGCGACGCCGGCGCAGGCGATCGAGCCCGTGCTCGGCGACGTCGACCAGGTGCTGGTCATGACGGTCAACCCCGGCTTCGGCGGGCAGAAGTTCATCGCGAGCATGCTGGGCAAGATCCAGCTGCTGCGGCGCTGGATCGACGAGCGCGGTCTCGACGTCGCGCTCGAGGTCGACGGTGGCATCGGGCCCGAGACGATCGGGGCCGCGGCGCGGGCGGGCGCCGACGTCTTCGTGGCAGGCACGGCGGTCTTCGGCGCGCGCGATCGCGCCGCGGCCATCGCCGAGCTGCGCCGCGCTGCCGGGGTCGGCTGAAGGGACGCACGATGACGTCGCGCCGTGGGCGGGCGTTCCGTGCCGCCCTGGCCACGTGGGTGTGGGCCGCGGGGGTCGCCGCGTTTGCCGCCGGCAACGAGCCGGACGGGCTCACCGCCGAGCAGATCTACTCGCGCGTGCTGGAGAACCGCTTCCGCGAGTTCACGCAGGAGGCGCGCATGGCCTCCGGCGACCGCGCCGGGCGCGTCCAGGAAGCGCGCATGACGATCACGTTCAAGGACTTCACCGACGCCAAAGGCCGTCCGACGCGCGGCATCGCGTCGAAGGTGCTGATCAAGTACACGCATCCCTTCGACCTGCGCCACTCCGGCTACCTGGCCATCCAGAACGCCGGGCGCGTCGACGACCACTTCCTCTACCTGCCGAGCCGGCGCCGCACGGTGCGCGTGAACCTGCACGGCAAGGCGGTGTTCGGCACCGACTTCTCCTTCGAGGACGTGATCCCTCACGAGCTCGAGGACGCGACGTACCAGCGCCTCGAGGACACCGTGCTCGACGACGCGCCGGTGTTCGTCGTCGAGGCGCACCCCACCGCGCTGCTCGACTCGGCCTACTCGAAGTTCCTCTTCTACGTCGACAAGAAGCGCTTCGTGCCGCTGCGCGTGCGCTACTTCGACCTCGCGGGCGTCGAGGTGAAGGAGCTGCGCGCGCGCCCGCAGGACATCCAGGAGTTCGACGGCGTGCAGGTGCCGATGAAGATCACCATGAAGAACCTGCTGCTCGACTCCTTCACGATCTTCGAGGTGCTGCGCTTCGACCCGAACCCGCATCTGCCGGACTCGGCATTCGACCTGCGAAGACTCGAGACGCACTGAGACCAGGTGGCCGACGGGCTCCTCGGGTGGCGCCCGGCAAAATGGGCTCCGCTCGGCTACGCCTCGCTGCGCGCGCCTTCGGCGCTTGCGGCGCGCTCCGCGCGCCAGGTTTTCCAGAGCTTCGGAGGCTGTGCTCGAAGCGCTCGCGTTACGGACTCGCCCCCCACCGTCGCCCGTCGGACGCATCTCTTCCTCCAAGACGCCGGAGATGGCCGCAGATGCGAGGCGCGCGACCGAGGACCGCGCAGACGTACTCTGCGTACGTCGAGCAGGGCCGAGGGAGCGCAACGACGCAGGTGCGGCCAGATACGGCGTCGCGCTAGATCCGGAAGCGGACCAGCATCGCCGGCAGCAGCATCAGATTGCACAGCAGACACACGGCGACGGTGATCGACGTGAGGATCCCGAACTCGCGCAGGGTCTCGAAGTGCGAGGCCGCGACGGCCAGGAAGCCCGCCGTCAGCATCAGCTCCGCGATCGCGATCGGGCGGCCGATGGCTTTGATGCAGCTCGTGACGGCCTCTTCCGGCGTCGCGCCGGCGAGGCGGTCGCCGCGGTAGCGGAACACGAAGTGCGCCGTCGAGTCGATCGCGAGCCCGAGCGCGACGGCGGCGATCAGGCTCGTCGGCAGCGAGAGCGTGGCTACGCCGAGGCCGATCATGCCGAAGAAGATCGCCACCGGGACCAGGTTCGGGACCATCGCGATGAGTCCGAGCGTCGGAGAGCGCAGGGACCAGGCCAGCAGGACGAAGATGGTGAGCGTCTCCGCCAGCAGGCTGCGCGGCTGGCTCCACGCGACGCCGTCGGCCGCGCGCGTCAGCAGCAGGGCGTTGCCGGTCACGCGCGCGCCGAAGCCCTCGGGCACGCCGTCCGCGAGCACGGCGTCGATGCGCGCGCCGAGCTCGCGCAGCGACGCCGAGCCGACCGCGCCCGTGCGCACCACCAGGTTCGCGCTGCTCTGGTCGACCGTGGCGAAGCGCGAGAGGTCCGCCTTCGGCAGCAGGAAGAGCAGCTCGGCGACGGCGGCGCGCGATTCGGGCACTTTCTGCTCGCTCGGGTCGTCGCCGCTGATCGCGCGATTCAGCACGCGCAGGGTGTCGAGGAACGACATCGTGCGCGAGACGCCCGGCACCTCGTCGAGGCGCGCCTGGAGCTTCTCGATCTGGTGCAGGGTCGCGGGCTCGCGCAGCGCGCCCGCCTTCCCCTCGAGCACGACGAAGAGCGGCACCGCGCCGGCCAGCAGCTCGTTCACGCGCTGGAAGTCGGTGCGCACGGGTGAATCGGCGTCGAAGAAGGAGAGGTAGTCGGTGTCGATCACGATGCGCGGCACCAACGCGACGCCGGCGATCGTGAGCGCCGTGTAGACCGCGATCGTCGCGCCGGAGTGTCGCCGCGAGAACTCCGCCAGCCACAGGAGCAGGCGGTCGAGCCAGGCCGAGAGGCGCGCGCCGAGAACGCCTTCGCGCCGCTCCGTGCGCAGCGGCAGCAGCGCCAGCACCGCGGGCACGCCAGTCAGGGTCAGCAGGGTGACGGCGGCGACGCCGAGCACCGAGAAGGCGCCGAGCTCGAACACGGCCGGCACGTCGGTGATGCAGAGCGAGCCGAAGCCGATGCCGGTGGTGATGCCGGAGATGAGCACCGGCGCGATCAGCCCGGAGAGCGCGCGTCCCGTCGCCTCGCGCGGCGACGACGCGTGCGGCGCCTCCTCCTCGTAGCGGCCGATCACGTGGACGCCGAACACGCTGCCGGCGGCGAGCAAGGTCGGCGCGAGCAGCACCGTCAGGACCGAGAGCGGGCGCCCCAGGGCGGCGATCCCGCCGAACGTCCACAGCACGGCGACGGCCACATTGATCAGCGGCAGCAGCACGCCGCGCACCGAGCCCGCCAGCGGCAGCAGGACGGCGGTCACCACGGCGAACGCGACCGGCACGAGCACCGACAGGTCGCGCACCATCGTCCGGTACATCACCGCTTTGATGTGCGGCCGGCCCGACACGTGGAAGGTGCGGCCCTGCGTGGTCTCGCTCTTCAGGATGGCGGCGATCTGGCCGTCGAGATCGGCGGCGATGAACTCGCCGTCGCTCATCTCGCGGAAGGTCACGTTCAGCGCCGCGGTGCGGCCGTCCGCGGAGATCAGGGTGCGCAGGTAGACGGGATCGTGCAGCGCGCGCTCGCGCAGCGCCGCGAGCGCGACCGGGTCCGACGGGATCTCCTCGATGAAGGGCTTCACCTCGATCCAGTCCTCGTCGGCCGAGTACCGGAACGATGTGGCGCCGACGAGGCTCTGCGCGCCGCGCACGCCCGGCAGGCGCGAGACCCGATCGCGCACGCGCCGCAGCGAGGCGAGGTGCTCCTGGGTGAAGACGCCGTCGCGCGTCTCCATCGCCACGACGTAGACCTGGTCGTCGCCGAAGTCCTCGACGGCGCGGCGATACGCCTCGATGGCCGGGTCGCCCCAGGGCAGCAGAGGCTCCGTGGACGGATCGATCGTGACGCGCAGACCGGGAGGATCGATCCGCACCAGCGCCGCGAGGGCCAGCAACGTGACGCCGGCGAGCAGGCCGAGCACGAAGCGTGGGCGCTCCACGACGAAGCCCGGCCGCAGCGACACCGCGGCGATGGCCACGAGGAAGGCCAGCGATGCCGCGACGGAGAACCGCAGCGGGTCGAGAGGCAGGAGCTCGGACATGGGCGCGCGAGCCCCATTCTAGAACCTGCACGCCGTCCGCTGCCTCGCCTCGAGGCAGGTTCGCCATGACGGTCTATACTGCGCGCCTCGCGAGCCGCTGGAGTCTCGGGGCGTGGCGCAGTCTGGTAGCGCGCTTCGTTCGGGACGAAGAGGTCGCTGGTTCGAATCCAGTCGCCCCGACCACTCCCGCACCGCTCGCGCCGCCCGACTCGGTCGTGCAGCGGTCGGCGGTGGTAGGCTGGTGAGCGGGAGTCGATTCCATGCCCTCGCGTGGAGAGCTCTTCCGGCTGCTCGGCCTCGCCGCGGTCCTCGCCGCGACGGCGTGCGGCTCGCGCAGCGGCGACACGGCGGGCGCGGAGCGCGACGTGCGCGTACACGTCGAGCGCGTGGTGATCGACGACAACGACACGCCGGTCGTCGTGCTCGAGGAGGAGGAGGGCACGCGCTGGCTGCCGATCTGGATCGGCAGCGCCGAGGCGCGCTCGATCGCGCTCGAGATCGAGTCGATGCGCTCGCCGCGCCCCAACACGCACGATCTCGCGCGCGACCTGATCCAGCACCTCGACGCGGAGGTCGCGCGCGTCGTCGTCACCGAGCTACGCGACGGGACCTACTACGCGATGCTGCACCTCTCGCACGCCGGACACATCGTCGCCGTCGACGCGCGCCCGAGCGACGCCATCGCGATCGCGCTGCGCGCGCACGCGCCGATCTTCGTGCGCGAGCCGCTCTTCGCGCAGGGCAACGCCGACGCGCCCGTCGCCGGCGAATCGCCCCGCCGCGAGATCTGAGCGCGTCCGACCGGCAGCGCGAGCGCAACTCCGTCGGCAAAGTTCGGCTTCGTGAAGCGAAGCTGCACGGGAGTTGCACTGACGCTCCACACTTCCGTTGACATCACAGGGCCCGGCTGTCAGGATCGCTCCCGATCCCTCGTCGCGCGCACGTGCGCGCCACCGACACACCCCTCCGAAGGCGCCGACGTGCCATGCTCCGTCGGAGCGAGCCTACACCGAGTGCTTTCTCGAGCTCTCGCGAAGGAAGCGAAGGAAGCGAAATGGATTCCGAGAGTTCCGACGGGCGCCTGACTCGTCTCGAGCTCGCGCGCGAGCTGGCCGAGATCTTCGACGAGCTCAAGATCGAGCAGCTGAACGAGGTCGTCGCGCTGAACGTCCCGATGGACGCGCTCGAGTTCTTCGCCGCCTACGCCGAGGATTTCGCCGAGGGAACCGCGACGCCGAGCTCCGTGCGCAAGCGTCTGCCGAATCTGATGCTGCTCGGCTATCTGCTGCGCCTGCTCGAAGAGCGGCTTCCGGTCGAGCCCGAGCCCTTCGACGCCTGAGCCGTGCGCAAGGTAGAGACGGCGTCGGCGCCGCTGCCGGTCGGCCCCTACTCGCAGGCCATCGCGCACGGCGAGCTCGTGTTCTGCTCGGGCCAGATCCCGCTCGACCCGAAGACGGGCAAGCTGATCGAGGGCGAGATCGAGGCGCAGGTCGAGCGCGTGATGGACAACCTGCGCGCCGTGCTCGAGGCCGCGGGGAGCGGCATGGATCGCGTGCTGCGCACCACCATCTACGTCACCGATCTCTCGCTCTTCGCGCGGGTCAATCGGGTCTACGGCAAGTACTTCCCGGAGACGCCGCCCGCGCGCGCGACGGTGCAGGTGGCCGCGCTCCCGCTCGGCGCGCTGGTCGAAATAGACGCCGTCGCGCTCGCTGGACGTTAGTTCGGGCGCGATCCCAGCCAGCGCAGGTTCAACGCGTTGACGCCCGCGTGCGCGACGACGGCGGCGACGAGATTCCCGGTCCAGGCGAAGAGCGCGCCGAACGCGAGCCCGGCGGCGAAGGCGAAGACCGGCCAGGGCAGGAACGCGCGCCGCGGCACGAAGTGGGCCGCCGCGAAGCAGAGGCTCGCGCCGACGAGGCCGAGTTGCGGCTGGAGCGCGCCGCGGAAGAACGCCTCCTCGGCGACACCGGAGAGCGCCGCGAGCGCGAGGCTCGCGCCCCAGCCGAGAGGCCCGAGGAGCCGCGCGAGCTGCTCGGCCAGCGCACGGCCCGCGGCGCTCGCCGCCGTCAGCGCGCGGCTCGCCAGCACCAGGGCGGCGCCCGTGACGAGCCCCAGCGCGACGTCGCGAGGCCAGTGCACGCCGCGTTCGGCCGCCTCGGGCGATGCGAACCACACCGAACGCTCGTCGAGCCAGGCCCACAGGAGCGCCCCAACCAGCAGGAGGCCATAGAAGAGGGTGGCGGTGCGGACGAGCCGCGGCGGGTCCGCCTGTCCGTCGGGCTCGAGTCCCATTCTTTGATCCGCCGCGGGGACTCGGCCCCGCCTTTTCGATTGACACAGCAACCCGGCCCGATAGGCTGGGGCTCGCGACGTCCTCGCGGGGACGTCGCCTTTTGCTCGCGCCGCAGTGTACCGACGCCGACGGCGCGACCGGCTGCGACCGGGACGCAGCGCGAGGCCAGCGGAGACCGGGCTCATGGCAGATCGCATCCCCATGACGCGGGGGGGCTACGTCAAGCTCGAGGGCGACCTCAAGCAGCTGAAATCCGTGGAGCGCCCGAAGATCGTCCGCGAGATCGAGGCCGCGCGCGCGCACGGCGACATCTCCGAGAATGCCGAGTTCCACGCCGCCAAGGAGCGCCAGAGCCACATCGAGACGCGCATCCGCCAGCTCGAGGACCAGCTGGCGCGCGCGCAGGTGATCGACCCCTCGGGGTCCGGAGCCCCGCCGCACACGGTGCGCTTCGGGGTCACCGTGCTGCTCCTCGATACAGAGAGCGACGAAGAGGTCCGCTTCACGATCGTCGGCGAGCACGAGTCCGACGCCGCGAGCGGCCGCATCTCGGTGACCTCCCCGATCGCGCGTGCGCTGCTGGGTCGAGCCGTCGATGACACCGTGGTCGTCCGGGTTCCCAAGGGGACTCGCGAGTTCGAGGTGCTCGCGATCCGGGTCGAGTAGGCATCCTCGGATCTCGATATTCGGCCGTGTAGCCGCAGAGCAACCCCACCGATACGCTTGGCCGGGCTCGGAAGGTGGCGTTCCCACTACCGATCCTGGCGTCTGGGATCGCCAAGAGGAACCCCCCGCAAGTGCGTTCACTCCAGGTCAAATTCAGCGCTCTGGTCGTCTCGCTCCTGGTGGCCGCGTGTGTCGGCCTGACCTGGATCGCGACCCGACACGAGCGCAGCGCGCTCGAGGACGAGGTCGAGAAGCGCGGGCGTGCGCTCGCGGCCAGCCTCGCCGGCGCCGCCAAGGACCCGATCCTCGAAGCGGATCAGGGTAATTTCGAGCGCGAACTATCCCTCGAGCAGCTGATCCGCGAAGTCGGCACGGCGGAAGGCGTCGTGGCCGTGCGTCTGCTCGGCCGCAACGGCCAGATCGTCGCGTCGCTCGATCCGAGCGAGCGCGGCACCACACGCGAGCTGCTCGCGCGCTCGGAGTCGCGCGACTCCGGCTGGGTCGCGCGCGACGCGGAGCGCCTGCGCGTGGCTGCCCCGATCCGCTACAGCGACGTGCACGTCGGCGAGGCGCAGGTCGATTTCGACCTGCGCGTGCTGGTCGACCCGGTGGTGCGCAGCAACACGCGCCAGCTGCTCTCGGTCGCCGTGGTGATCGTCGCGATCGGCGTGCTCGCCGGTGTCGGCTTCGTCGCGCTGCTGGTCGGCCCGCTGCGGCGGCTCCGCCACGGCGTCGAGCGACTCGCGGCGGGCGACGTCACCGCGCGGGTGCCGCCGACCTCTCGAGACGAGGTCGGCGAGCTGACGCGCGCGTTCAACGAGATGGGCGATTCGCTCGAGCAGAAGCAGCGCATCCAGCGCGCGTTCGGGCGCTACGTCGACGACTACGTGCTGAACCAGCTCCTCGCGAACGGCGACGACGAGAAGCAGACGGGCATCGAGCGCGAGGTCACCATCCTCTTCGCCGACATCCGCAGCTTCACGCGCCTCTCGGAGGGACTCGCGGCGCACGGCGTCGTCAGCCTGCTGAACGAGGTGTTCCAGCTCGCGTCGGACGTCATCCTCGAGCGCGGCGGCACGATCGACAAATTCATCGGCGACTCGGTGATGGCGTACTTCGGCGCGCCCGTCCCGCAGCCCGACCACGCGCTGCGCGCGGTCACCTGCGCGGTGGAGATCCAGCGCGCCGTCGAGCGGCGCAACAACCACGTCGGCGCGAGCGGACTCTCGCCGCAGGCGGCGGTCTCCATCGGCATCGGCATCCACGCCGGCACGGTGATCGTCGGCAACATCGGCTCGGACCGGCGCACGGACTTCACGGCGGTCGGCGACGCGGTGAACGTCGCGCACCGCCTCGAGAAGCTCGCGCAGCCGGGGGAGATCCTCGTCTCGGAGGCGGTGCAGCGCCGCGTACGCGGCTCGCTGCGCCTGCGCTTCGAGGGCGAGCGCCAGCTCTCTGGACGAGAGGAGCCGGTGCACGTCTACTCCGTCGAACGCGAGACCCGCAGGGCCGCGCCCGACGGAGAGGTGCACCCAGCCGCATGATGCGGCGCGCGGCGGCGCTCGCGCTCCTCGTGCTCTGGGGATGCGCGACACCGCTCGAGCAGGGCGAGCAGCAGTACCGGGAGGGCGACGCCCGGCGCGCGCTCGAGATCTGGCGCTCGGTGCCCGAGGACGATCCGCAGAGCCTGCGCATCTCGGAGCGCATCGCGGAGGTCGAGGCCGAGTACGCCGAGCGCGCGGCCCGCTACCTCGAGAGCGCGGCGCAGCGCGAGCGCGAGGGCCGGCTCGCCGAGGCGCTGCTCGACCAGCGGCTGGCGCTGGCGCTCTCGCCCGACGACGCCGAATCGGTCGCGCGCGTGCAGAAGCTCGCCCGCGAGCTCTCGAAGCAGAAGGTTGAGCTGGCGATCGCGTACCACGAGCTGCTGGCGGCCGGGAATCTCGAGGGCGCGCAGGTCGCGCTCGTGCGCCTGCGCACGCTCGATCCCTTCGAGGCGGAGTACGAGATCGAGGAGCGCCAGCTCCAGGTGAATCTCGTGCGCGAGCGCGTGCGGCGCAAGGACGAGCTGACGCAGCAGTACCGCAAGCAGATCTCGCTCGGCGATCTCCAGGGCGCGCGCGCCTCGCTGCTCGAGCTGCGTGAGCTCGATCCCTTCGATCCCGAGCTCGAGATCGAGGAGCGCCAGCTCGAGGCGGGGCTCGCGCTCCAGTGGCGCAAGGAGCGCGTGCGCGCGCGCGGCGGCCCCGACGAGGAAGAGGTCGAGGAGCTGATCGAAGCGGGCCGCACGGCCTTCGCCGAGGAGCGGCTCGAGACGGCCCTCGTGCTGTGGCGGCAGGCGCGCCGGCTCGATCCCGCCAACGAGCGCGTGCGCGCCTACGTCGAGCGCGCGGAGCGCGAGCTCGGGCGGCTCGAGAAGCTGCGCGACGAGCCCGACGTGAGCGCGCAGTGATGCGCGTCTCGCGAAGCGTCCGCCGCGCGGCTGCCGCCGCGCTCGCGCTCGGCCTCGCGCCGAGCGGCTGCACGTCGTGGAAGCTCCACGTGCCGAGCCTGCGCGCGATGAGTTCCGACGACGAGGAGCTCGTGCTCGTCGAGTCGCCCGCGGCGCAGCTGCCCGTGCCGGAGCACGTCCACGCGGGCAATGACGGCTACCGCGTCGTCGCGCTCCAGTGGGAGCCGGTGCTCCGCAGCGAGGTCGCCGGCTACGCCGTCGAGCGCGCGAGCGCGCCGGACGCTCCCTTCGAGCGCGTCGCCGTGCTGCGTGGCCGCGGCACCTCGTCCTACGTCGACGACGGCGGCGCGCAGCCGCTCGCCGACGGCATCGCCGCCTACTATCGGCTGCGCCCCTTCCGGAGCGACGGCCATCTCGCCGCCGAGGCATCGCCGATCGTCGTCGGCGGCACCGCGCCGCCGCCCTCCCCGCCTCCGGCCGTGCGCGCGTTCAGCCGCCAGCCTCGCGAGGTCCCGCTGGCCTGGCGGCCCGCGCACGACGAGTGGGCGTCGGGCTACGTGGTCGAGCGCAGCCCCTCGGAGGACGGCCCCTACCAGGTCGTCGCGCGCATTCCCGGCCGCTTGTCGACCTCCTACGTCGACCGCGAGGTCGGCAACCTGCGCGTGTTCTACTACCGCGTCGCGACGGAGACGCCCGCCGGCACCAGCGGCCCGCCCTCCGATCCGGTCCGCGCGGTGACCAAGCCCGAGCCGTTGCCTCCCTTCGGCCTGCGCCTCGCGGAATCGTCGCTCGGCCGCAACGTGATCGTGTGGGATCCGAACGTGGAGGCCGACATCACGGAGTACCGGCTCGTGCGCATCCGACAGGGCACGCGCTCGAAGCTCATCGAGGCCGTTCCGGCGGACACGACGCGCGCCGTCGACACCGATCTCTCCGCGGGCGAGGGCGCGACGTACGCGGTGATCGCCGTCGACCGCGACGGGCTCGAGAGCAGGCCGTCGATTCCCATTCGCGTCGAGAGCCAGGACTACGAGCTCCAGGCGGCGACGACGCCGAGCGGCGTGTCGCTGCGCTGGCACGCCCGCCCCGACGAGTTCCCGCAGGCGCGCATCGCGCGCAGCTCCTGGCTCGGCGCGCGCGATCTCGGGCGCACCGAGGGCGGCAGCTTCGTCGACGCCGACGTCGAGCCGGGCCGCTCCTATTCGTACATCGTCGTCCTGATCCGGCCCGACGGCAGCGAGGCGCCGCCCTCGGACCCCCTCGAGGTCCACGTCCCGGAAGACGGCGACTTTCGTTGATTTTCGGGACGAGATTCCTAGAATCCGGCCCTCGGTTTTCCCCGGTAGCTCAGCTGGCAGAGCAGGCGGCTGTTAACCGCCGGGTCGCAGGTTCGAGTCCTGCCCGGGGAGCCATCGCGAGTCAGTCCGTCCCCCCGACAAGCTGAGCTCGACGCCGGAACGGGCGGCGTCGGGCGGGGGAGACGTCGATGGCCTCACTGCGAGCGCAAGAGTCACTGCGTGCGAGCCGGCGCCAGGCCGCGTTCGTGTGCGCACTGGCACTGGGATGGATCGGCCTGGCTGCGCAGACCGCGCACGCCGCGGCCGCGTGGGTGAAGGGCGAGGTGCGGCTCAACGTCCGCACGGGCCCGAGCAACGAGTACCGGATCCTCGGCGAGCTCCACACGGGAGACAAAGTCGAGGTGCTCGAGAACGGCACGGGCTGGACGCGCGTGCGCTCGGGCGATCGCGAGGGCTGGGTGCCGGAGGGCTACCTCCAGGAGGAGCCGCCGCCGGCCGTGCTGCTCGCGGACGCGCAGGCCAAGGCGACGCAGCTCGCGGCGCGCGTGCAGACCCTCGAGGCCGAGGCCTCGAAGCTCGGCGAGGAGAACCGCACGTTCGGCGAACGCGACACCTCGCAGAAGAGCGAGCTCGAGACGTTGACGCGCGAGAACATGGAGCTGAAGGCGGGAGCGGCGTGGCCCGAGCGCATCGTCGGCGCCGCCATTCTCGCGATGGGCATGCTGATCGGTTGGATCATCCATGTGGTCTCGTCGCGCCGGCAGCGCCCGCCGCGCATCCGGTTGTAGCCTTCCTTAGCCGGGCCTTCGCGCTCGCTGATCGCTCGCGCTCGGGCTGTCCGGCTCTTCGCTCGGCTGCGCCTCGCTGCGCGTCGGCCGACTTGTGTCGGCCTCCTTGCTACACGATTGCCAACGGATCGGACTCTCCGCGGCGCGCGGCCTCGACGACCGCCGCCGCGAAGTCCGCCGCGCGCACCAGGCAGACCGCGTCGACGCTCTCCGGCAGGTCGTCGGCGCGCTGGTCGCGACCGGGCAGCCCCTGCGCGTCGACGGCGACGAGGGCGAGCACGGGCAGCTCGCGCGCGGCGAGGTCGGCCGCGCCGGTCGCGCCGATCCACTCGACGGACGCGACCGCGCCGTAGGCGCCGCTCTCCGCGACGCGGCGCGCGAGCTCGGCGAGTCGCGGCGGATGCACGCAGCGCGCGAGGCCCACCTCTGCGGCAACGCGCGCGAGCTCGCCGCCGCCGAGGCGCTCGAAGTGGACGAACAGCGCGTCGCGGGCGAACTCGCTCGGGCGCGCATCGAGGAAGGCGCGCAGGCCGCAGGCGCCGGGCTCCTGCCCTCCGGCGCCGACGAGCCAGAGCTCCTCGTCGTCGCGCAGCGACGCGAAGAGCTGCTCGCCGCACGTCAGCATGGCCGCGACGGCCGACGCGCCAGCGGCGCCCGGGCTCGCCGGCGCGCGCGACCCCTCGAGCCCCGCCGCCGCGGCGACGCCGCAGGCGAGCGCGAGCGCGACGAGCGCGAGCTGCACCGCGTCGGCGCCGAGCGCCGATGCCGCCGTCACGACGACGGCCGCGGTGAGAAGACGCGCGAGCCAGGCGTCGCGTCCGGCAGGCGCCGCGACCCGCTGCCTGCCCGCCGGGCCGAGGCGCAGGCGCCGCGCGTCCGACGCGAGCAGGCGTCCCGCGCGCGGCGCGTCGAGCGGCGCGGAAAGCACGATGCGCCGGCGCGGGCGCTGCGCGCCGGCGCGCGCCGCGACCCACGCGCAGTCCGGCGCGGGGAGCCAGCGCGAGAGGAGCGCCGCGCCGCCGCGACGCTCGAGCCGGAACGACAGCGCCGCAAGCGCGGCGAGGAGGAAGCCTGCGACACCGCCGAGCAGGCAGCCGAGCGCAGCAATTCCCGCATGCACGGCGGCGCGGAGGCCGGGGTCCGGCAGCGACGCGGCCGACGCCTGCGCGACTTCGCTGAAGCCCAGCTCGCGCAGCCAGCCCTCGAGGCGCCGCGCAGCCTCGCGCTCGCCGTCGCCGCCAGCCTGGCGCTCCGGCAGCTCGGCCAGCCATCTCACCCAGTGAAATGCGCGGATCTGGCGCTCGAGCGATTTCTCGCGCGACTCCGCATCGAGCTGCTTCACGCGCTGATCTCCTCCAGCTCGCGGCCGCTCGTCTCGGGCATGAACCACACCGCCAGCGCCGCGATCCATGCGCAGCCCGCGACCCACTGCACCGTGGGGATCGCGCTGTCGCCTTCCGGCGTCAGGAACGTGGTCGCGAACAGGCCGGTGCCCGCGCCGAGCGTGGAGCAGAGCTGGTACCAGCCCGACGCGGTGCCGCGCAGCGCGGTGGGGAAGAGCTCGACCGCGAGCGCGCGGATGATCGTCTCGCTGCCCGTCAAGGTGAAGATCATGGGCACGAATGCCACGGGCACGAGCCAGCCCGGCACCGCGTAGTACGCCGCCACCAGCGGCCACATCAGCACGAGCAAGGTGACGCCCACCGTGCGGCGCCCGCGCCGGTCGCCGGTACGCCCCGCGAGCGGGTACCCGAGCACGCCGAGGATGCCGCCGATGCCGAGCATCAAAGTGTAGTCGCCGGGTTCCCAACCGTGGCGCTCCTGCACGAAGTAGGAGGAGAACTGGAAGGCGACGGCCGCGGCGACGGACTGCGCCCAGCCGATCAGCCCGACGCCGAGCGCGCGCAGCGGGAGCGCGCCGAACAGGTCCGCGAGCGGGCGCCACCAGCCGGCCGCCGCGGCGAGCCCGGCCTCGCTGCCGCGCGCGAGCGTGAAGCGGCGCGTCTCGGGAACGCGACGGCCGAGCCACGGCAGGAGCAGCAGCGGCACCACGCCGAAGCCGTACATGGTGCGCCAGCCGAAGGGCAGCACGTCGATGAACGCGAACAGCACGGCCGCGCCGAAGAAGCCGGCGCCGCCGACCGCGCTGATCAAGCCGATGGCCCAGCCGCGGTGCTGCGCCGCCATCTCCTCGGCGGCGATCACGAACGCCGTCGCCGACGCCGTCACCATGCACATGCGCGCGAACATCTGGAAGCCGATGAACGCGGTAATGCTGGTACTGACGCCCGCGGACAAGGTGCCGAGGCTCATGCCCGCGACCGACAGCAGGAAGAGTCGGCGCCGGCCGATGCGGTCGGCGAGGGGCAGCAGGAAGAAGGCGGGGAGCGCGCCGAGCCGGACGAAGCCCATCGTCTGGCCGATCTCGCGCTCGAGGACCCCGAAGTCCGCCGCGATCTGCTTGATCGCCTGGGTCAGCAGCCCCTGGTCGAAGAACTCGAAGTAGAGCGCGAAGGCGAGCCCGCCGAGCAGCCGCAGGTGGTGCTCCGGCACGTCGGCCGGGACGCGCCCCAGGAAGGGCGGGATCCACCAGGGATTGCGTCGGCGCTTGTCGGGACTCGCGTCCACATCGCTACCTCGGCGTGTAGCGCGCCTTCGTCTCTTCGGGGCTCAGCTTCGCGGCCTTCGCCAGCACGGCGAGCGCCTCGGGATCCGCGAGGTCCTCGCTGCGAATGCGCTCCTGGAGAGCCAGCGCGCCGCGATACGAGTCGCTCTCGACGTCGACGCCGCGCACGCGCGACTTGTTCGTCTTCGGGTCGATGATGTCGCTGAACGGAATCGGGACGATGCGCCCTTCCTGCCGCGTGATCAGCACGGCCGAGCGGCCCGAGAGCAGCGCGTCGACGGCGCCGACGCCGAGGTCGCGCGTGTAGTCGCGATCGAAGGCGGTGGGATAGCCGCAGCGCAGCTCGTAGCCGACGTCCTTGTCGCCCGTCGCCACCTTGATGCCGCGCTTCTCGAGCGACGCCGACACCGCCTGGCGCAGCACGCGCCCGATCGGCACCTCCGCGAGGCGGATGTGGCCGTGCTCGTCGCGCGGGGTGTCGCGCAGCAGCGGGTCGTTCTCGTCCATGTACTCGGCGATGCCCTCGGCGATCACGGCGACGCCGTCGGGCCTCCCCTGCGAGAGCCGCTTCACGATGGAGCCCTCGATGACGCGCACCACGTCGTCGAGCTCGATCGGCCGCTTCTTGAACTCCTCGGGGATGACGATCACCGGCGCGCCCGCGGACTTGCCCGTGCCGAGCGCGAGGTGGCCCGCCGAGCGCCCCATCATCACGACGAAGAACCAGCGGTTCGTGGTCTGACAATCGACGAGCAGGCGCTCGATCACGGTGGTGCCGTGCTCGCGCGCCGTCTCGAAGCCGAAGGTCGGGATGCCGTTCGGCAGCGGCAGGTCGTTGTCGATCGTCTTCGGCACGTGCACGACCTTGACCCGACCCTGCGCCTCCGCGGCGATGCGGTTCGCGGACGAGGCGGTGTCGTCGCCGCCGATCGTGATCAGGAAGTCGACGCCGAGCGCGCCGAGCGACTTCACGACGTTGGCGAGATCCTCGGGCTTCTTGGTGGGGTTCGCGCGCGAGGTGCGCAGGATGGAGCCGCCCTCGAGGTGGATGCGCGCGACGCGCGCCTCGTCGAGCGGGACGACCTGGCTGGTGTCGCCCTTCATGATGCGCGAGAAGCCATCCAGGATGCCGAGCACCCGGTGGCCGCGTCGGCACGCGAGGGTGGCCGCGGCGCCGATCACGCCGTTGATGCCGGGCGCCGGCCCACCGCCGACGGAGATCGCGAACGTGCTCATCGATCCTCCCTAACGATTTCGGAACCAGCTGGCAGGCCCGCGCAGCAGCGACGTCACCGAGGCAGGCCGCGGACCCCAGAGCTCGCCCTCGCCGGCCGCCTCCGGCCCGGGCGCTGCGGCGATGCGCGCCAGCGCCGGCGCGAGATCGTGCAGCAGCTCGCGACACAGCGCCTGCATCTCGCCGTGGACGGCCGTCCCGCGCGCGCAGTGCAGGATCGAGCGCGGCTTCTCGCCGCCCGAATTGAGCCCCTCGACGCGCGGGCTGCGCGAGATCGCGCTCTCGTAGCGAGGCCAGCCGCGCCGGCGCACCTCGGCGGCCAGACGGTCGAACAGGAGGCCGTCGCCGCGCTCGTCGCGCGCGCGCCGGTCGACCAGGCTGAAGACGACGCGCGCACGGGCGCTGCCGAGGCCGGAGCGCTCGAGCGCGCGGAAGACCTTGCCGGCCTCCTCGAGCGAGGCGCGGTCCGCGACCGGCACGAGGATGCGGTCGGCCGCGGCCCAGGCGTTCTGCGTCAGCGCTTCGAGATCGCTCTTGGTATCGAGGATCACGAGGCCCGGCCACTCGGTCTGGCGGAGGATGCGGGTCAGCGCGCGCGGGTCCTCGGCGCGCGCCTTCAGCAGGCTGACGTCCGGCGGCGACGGCACGAAGTGGACGCCGTACTCGCCGAGCTGGATCGCGCCGGTGAGGCTGCGCTCGGCCCAGGCGTGCTTCAGGTTCGCCTCGCCGGGCTGCTGCGGCCGCAGCGCGAACATGCGATCGATGCTGCGCTGGTCGTCGAGCCCGACGATCAGCACCGGCAGGTCCTCGCGCAGCGCGCGCGCGTACACCGCGAGGTTCGTAGCCAGGGTCGTCTTGCCCACACCGCCCTTGTTGGACGAGACGGCGACGACCGGACCGACCACGGGTTCGTGCGGCCCGTCGGGGGGAGTGTGCATAGCCGGCGGGAAAAATACCGATCGAGTAGGATGCCGCCATGACGGCGGTGGGTCTGATCCCGGCGCGTTTCGCAGCCTCACGCTTCCCGGGAAAGCCGCTCGCGACCATCGCGGGCAAGAGCATGATCCAGCGCGTCTACGAGGGCGCGCGCGCGGCCAAGAGCCTGCGCACCGTGATCGTCGCGACCGACGACGCGCGCATCGCCGACGCCTGTCGCGCCTTCGGCGCCGAGGTGGCGATGACGCGCAGCGACCACGCGAGCGGCAGCGACCGCATCGGCGAGGTCGCAGCGTCGCTCTCGGACGAGATCGTCGTGAACATCCAGGGCGACGAGCCGCTGATGCAGGGCTACGTCGTCGACGCGGCCGTCGAGGCGCTGCGCGAGGACCCCGACGTGCCGATCGCGAGCGTCGTGCACCCGCTCGACCCGGCGCACAAGGACGACCCGAACCGCGTGAAGGTCGTGCTCGACCTGCGCGGGCGCGCGCTCTACTTCTCGCGCTCGGCCATCCCCTACCCTCGCGATCCGTCGGTGCGCGCGCCGCTCTGGCAGCACGTCGGCCTCTACGCCTACCGGCGCGACTTCCTGCTGCGCTTCATCCGGATGGCGCCGACCCTCGCCGAGCGGAGCGAGTGCCTCGAGCAGCTGCGCGCGCTCGAGAACGGCTACGGGATCCGCTGCGCGATCATCGAGGGCGGCTGGCGCAGCGTGGCGGTCGACGTGCCGGGCGACGTGGCGCTGGTGGAAGCGGCGCTGCGCGAGCGCGGCTAGGCCGCGCGCCCGCGCGATGGCGGAGATCGACGCGCGGACGGTGCGCGAGTGGGGCGAGCTCTACTCGAACTGGGGCCGCTGGGGCGAGGACGACGAGCGCGGCACGCTCAACTTCATCACGCCCGAGCGCGTGCTCGCCGCCTGCGCCCTGCCCCGCCGCGGTCTGGTCGTCTCGTGCGCGCTCCCCTTCGACGCGAAGGGGCCGCAGAGCGGGCTCGGCGGCCGCCACAACCCGATCCACCGCATGCTGGCGACCGGCTCCGACGCGCTCGCCGGCGCGCAGGACTTCCTGCCCGGCGGCTTCAACTACGCCGACGACTCCGTCACGATGCCGCTCCAGTGCGGCACGCAGTGGGACGCGCTCGCGCACGTCTTCTACGACGGCCGCATGTACGGCGGCCGCGACGTGCGCCTCGTGACCAGCGGCGGCGCGCGCGCCAACTCGATCGACCGCATCGCCGACGGCGTCGTCGCACGCGGCGTCCTGCTCGATCTGCCGCGGCTGACGAAGCAGCGCTGGCTCGACGACGGCACGCGCATCCTGCCCGGCCATCTCGACGCCTGCGCCGAGGCGCAGGGTGTCGCCATCGAGCCGGGCGACGTGCTGCTGGTCCGCACCGGCATGCTGACGCGCTGCCTCGAGCAGAAGTCGTGGAAGGGCTACTGCGGCGGCCCGGCGCCGGGCCTCTCGGTCCACTGCGCGCGCTGGCTCTACGAGCGCGAGCTCGCGGCCGTCGCCACCGACACGTGGGGCGTCGAGGTCATCCCCAACGAGACGCAGGACTGCTTCCAGCCGCTGCACATGATCTCGCTGCGCAACACGGGGCTGCTCTTCGGCGAGATCTTCCACCTCGACGCGCTGGCCGACGCCTGCGCCGAGGACGGCCGCTACGCCTTCCTCTTCTGCGCGCCGCCGCTGCCGATCACGGGCGCCGTCGGCTCCCCGATCAATCCGCTCGCGATCAAGTAAACGTCCCTCCTGCTTCACGCGACGGTTTAGGATGGTCGCCCGTGAAGCCCTATCTCCTCGCCCGGCAAGCGGCCCTCGGACTCGCCACGCGTCTGGGCTTCCAGATCCAGCGCATCTGCCCGACGCATTCGGCGGACATCGCCCTGCGCGAGCTGCTTCGCTCGAACGACGTCGATCTCGTCCTCGACGTCGGCGCGAACGTCGGTCAGTTCGCGAAGATGCTGATCGATGTCGGCTGGCAAGGCCGGATCGTCTCCTTCGAGCCGCTATCCGAGCCGTACGCGGAGCTGCAGCGCGCCAGCGCGCCCCATCCCCAATGGGAGATCGCCGAGCGCTGCTGCATCGGCGATCACGAGGGCGAGGTCGAGGTGTTCATCTCCGAGAACTCGGTCGCGAGCTCCGTGCTCCCGCTGAACGGAGAGATGGACACCTATTCGCCGGACGCGCGTTATCGCTCCAGCGAGCGCGTTCCGATCCACACCCTCGACGTCGCCGCGGTGAAGCCGCTCTCGACGGCCCGCCGGCCGTTCTTGAAGATCGACGTCCAGGGCTACGAGGAGCAGGTCCTGGCGGGCGCGCCGAGGACCCTGGCTCGATCGGTGGGTCTCCAGATCGAACTCTCCTTCATCGAGCTCTATCGGGGCCAGAAGCTCTACGCAGAGTTCGTGTCCTGGATCGAGCGCGAGGGCTTCGTGGTCCACCGGCTCGTCCCATCGTTCGTAGACACGACGACCGGCCGCTGGCTGCAAGCCGACGTCATCGCGTTCCGCCCGGCCTGAGTCGGCGGCTTCCTACCCGCCTCTAGTTGCGGCCGTAGACGCGCGGGCGCTCGAAGCGGAAGAAGCCCTGCGCCTCCTCGCGCTCGAGGGTCGGCGCCTCCTGCGCGAAGTAGCGCTCGCGCAGGTGGGCCAGCTCGTCGGCGAGCGCGTCGCCCTCGAAGGTCGCGCTGATCCGCGCGCGCTCCTCCATGTACTGGCGCCCGTTCTGCCAGCGCGCCTCGCGCCAGTCGTCGAGCTCCTGCATGCGCGCGATCTGGTCCTCGGCGAAACCGAGCTCGCGCCGGATGTGCGCGATCTCCTCGCTGCGGGCGCCCGGCCCGAGCGCCGCCAGCTCGCGCTGCACGCCCGGCATGCGCAGGAACACTTCGGTCAGCATCGACGGGTTCGCGAAGAGCGCCGCGCCGGGCGCCCCGTCGCGCGCGCTCTCGACGGCCTGCCGGTAGCGCTCGAGGCGCGCGTCGAGCGTGACGGTGTCGTCCTCGCCGATCGCGAGGATCGCGTCGCGCAGCGCCTGCTCCTGCGCCTCGGCGGCGCGCGCGGCGTCGGCGTCGGGCGCGGCCGCCGGCGGCTCCTGCACGGATGCAGGAGCCGCGGCGACGTCGTCCGGCCGCGCCGCCGCCTCGACCCGCGGCGCAGCATCCCGCTGCGCGACCGGCGCGTCGCGCAGCGCGACGAGCGTCGCGAGACACGCCGCCGCAGCCGCGGCCACCGAGGCGATCCCGAGCGCGGCCTTCCGCATGGCCTAGAGCTTCGCCTGCAGCACCGGCCAGATCAGATCGGCCAGCTTGCGCGACCCGGTGGCGTTCGGGTGCACGCCATCGCCCGTGATGTCGCTGTCGCGGATCGCCCCGCGCGGATCGATGAACGCGCAGTTCACGATCGAGTTGGTGCAGGCCTGCGAGAGCCGCAGGTCGCCGTAGTCGACGGCCTCCTCGAGGTCGTCCACCAGCAGGAGTCCGTTCTTGGTGTAGTAGTAGCCGAGGTAGATGACCTGGGTGATGCCGTCCGCGTACAGGCCGTTCAGCAGGTCGACGCCGTCGACGTAGATGTCGTCGATCAGACCCTTGCAGCGCGAGGAGAGCCGGCCGAACTCGTACCACTGCGTGAGGCAGTCGTAGGGATCGAGGGCGACGGCGGGGATCAGGATGTCGTTGCCGCCGCCGTTCATCACCACCACGGTGCTGTTCGGGTTGTCGGCGTTCGCCGTGGCGATCTGCTGCTCGACGGACGGCGCGATCGCGCCGCCGATCAGCTCGGCGCCGGACGTCGTGTAGTTGCGGAAGGTCTTGCCGCCGTTGAGGCTGTAGAGACGCGTCTGGATCTCGCCGGACAGGGCGAAGATCGAGTCGCCGAAGAAGACCACCTTGTTGTTGTTGGCGTTGCGGATCCACGGCTTGCTGAGCAGCACGCCGAGCGCGCAGCCCGAGAGCGTCGCGAGCAGCAAGGTGCCCGCCGCCCCGCCTGCAAGGGATTTCCAGATCGATCGCTGGCGCATCGCGCCTCCTCCACTGGCCGGCGTCGCCGGCTCTCGATGTCCTCGGTGACCTCCCCCGTGGAGGCGCACCCCTCCGAGCGCGCGCAGGCTAGGCGCGTGCGCGAAGTGCGCGCCACGAGGACTATCAGTCCGCGCGAGAAATCCGAGAGATCCTCACGCCGGACTCGAAGTCCGGGCCTCGAGGGCGCGCGCGTCGAGCCCCCACAGCAGCACGTCGAGCGTGCTGTCGTAGAGCGCCTCCGCGGAGCAGTCGATCACACGCGCGCGTCGCGGCGTCACCAGCGCGGCGATGGCGCTGTTGCCGGTTCGCCAGATGACGTTCGCCATCACCCACGGATCGCAGCGGCGCAGCTCGCCGCGGCGCACGCCGTCGGCGATCACCTGCTCGAGCCGCCGCAGCGGGCGCTCCCAGATGCTCCGCACCTCGGCGAGCAGCGCAGGCGAGAGGTTGCCGATGAAATCCTGGTATTGGAGCACCGAGAAGATGAAGAAGTAGTCGGGGTGCTCGCTCCAGTAGCGCCGGTAGAAGCGCCCGATCGAGCGCAGGCGCTCCATCGACGTCGTGCCGCACTCGCACGCGACGCGCATGGCGTCGTCGAAGACGGCGCCGCCGGCCGCCAGCACCGCCACGTAGAGCTCGGCCTTGCTCTCGAAGTGGCGATAGAGCGTGCCCTTCCCCACCTCGGCGCGGCTCGCGACCTCGTCGAGATTGGTGTCGGCGAAGCCGTCGCGAAAGAAGATCTCCTTCGCCGCCTTCAGGATGCGCGTGCGCGTCTCGGGCGCGCCGCGCGGGTGGGACAGATTGACGACGCTGCCGCCGCTCCGGTCCGATTCGCCCTGCATCCGCCTTTCCCTCGTCGGCAGGACCTGCGCGCG
>DASUFZ010000291.1:0-69629 GCA_036274295.1 Myxococcota bacterium | reverse complement strand
CGCGCGCCTCGCCAGCGACCCGCGTCGGCGTCCTCGGTGCCGCCCGAAGCATGCAGGAACGAGAGTGGAACGACGTCGAACTCCGGACTCGGGGCACTAGGTGGCGGCGCGCGGCCAGCGGACCGAGCGCGACGCGCTGGGCGAGGTCGAGGTTCCCGCGGACCGCTACTGGGGCGCGCAGACGCAGCGCGCGCTCGAGCACTTCGCGATCGGCGGGCAGCGCTGGCCGCGCCCGTTCCTGCGCGCGCTCGGGCTCTGCAAGCTGGCCGCCGCGCGCGTCAACCTGGAGCTCGGTCTCCTGCCGCGCGACAAGGCCGGCTGGATCGCGCAGGCCGCGCAGGAGGTGGCCGACGGCGCGCTCGACGACCACTTCCCGCTCGTGGTCTGGCAGAGCGGCAGCGGCACGCAGACGAACATGAACGCGAACGAGGTGATCGCGAACCGCGCGAGCGAGATCGCGGGGGTCGAGCTCGGCGGAAAGCACCTCGTGCACCCGAACGACGACGTGAACCGCTGCCAGTCGTCGAACGACGTGATCCCGAGCGCCATCCACGTCGCCGCCGCGTGCGAAGCGAGCGAGCGGCTGCTGCCGGCAGTGCGCGCGCTGCGCGGCGCGCTGGAGGAGAAATCGCGCGCGTGGTCCGACATCGTGAAGCTCGGGCGCACGCATCTCCAGGACGCGACGCCGATCACGCTCGGGCAGGAGTTCTCGGGTTACGCGGCGCAGCTCGCCGCGGCCGAGCGCGCGCTCGAGCGCGCGCTGCCGGAGGTGCTGCGGCTCGCGCAGGGCGGGACCGCCGTCGGCACCGGCGTCAACGCGCATCCGGAGTTCGGCGAGCGCTTCGCCGCGGAGATCGCGCGGCTCACCGGGCTTCCCTTCGCGAGCGCGCAGAGCAAGTTCGCTGCGCTCGCCGGCGACGACGCGCTCGTCGCGCTGCACGGCGCCATGCGCCAGCTCGCCTGCGCGCTCTCGAAGCAGGCCGAGGACGTGCGCTGGCTCGCGTCCGGGCCGCGCGGCGGGCTCGGCGAGCTGATCATCCCGGAGAACGAGCCCGGCTCCTCGATCATGCCGGGGAAGGTCAACCCGACACAGTGCGAGGCGATGCGGCTCGTCTGCATGCAGGTGCTGGCGAACGACGTGGCGGTGAGTCTCGGCGGCGCGTCCGGCAACTTCGAGCTCTCGATGGCGCGCCCGCTGCTCGCGAAGACGGTGCTCGAGTCGACGGCGCTGCTGGCCGACGCCTGCCAGAGCTACCGGCGTCACTGCATCGACGGCCTCGAGCCCGACCGCGAGCGCATCCGCGCGCATCTCGAGCGGAGCCTCATGCTCGTGACCGCGCTCGCGCCCCGCATCGGCTACGACGCCGCGGCGGAGATCGCGCAGCGCGCCCACCGCGAGGGCAGGACGCTCCGCGAGGTGGCGCTGGCGTCCGGGCGCGTGACGGCGGCGGAGTTCGATGCGATCGTCGACGCGAAGCGCATGACGCGACCTGGACTGGGCGATGGCTGAACCCGCGCGCGATCTCTACGCGATCCTCGGCGTCGCGCGCGACGTCGACGCCGACGCGCTGCGCGCCGCCTACCGCAAGCTCGCGCGCAAGTACCACCCGGACGTGAACCCCGGCGACAAGTCGGCCGAGGAGCAGTTCAAGGAGATCTCGCGCGCCTACGACGTCCTCTCCGACGCCGAGAAGCGTCGCAACTACGACGAGTTCGGCGAGGTCTCGCTGGAGGCGGGCTTCGACGCGAAGCGAGCGCGCGAGGCCAAGGAGCGCTTCGAGGCGCGCTTCGGCCGCGGCGGCGGCGCGGGCTTCGAGCCGCCGGGCGGCGAGAGCTTTCACTTCGACGATCTCGACGACCTGCTCGGCCGCTTCTACGGCGGGCGCGGCGGAGAGCGCTCGTTCCGCATGCGCGGCGCCGACGCCGCCGCCGGCCTCGAGCTCGATTTCCTCGACGCGCTGCGCGGCGGCACGCATTCGCTCACCTTGCAGCGCGAGGGGCCGGACGGCCAGCTCCGCAGCGAGAACCTGACGGTGCGCATCCGGCCCGGCGTGCGCGACGGCGGGCGCATCCGCATCCCGGGGCGCGGCGGCGCGGGCATCGGCGGCGGTCCGTCCGGCGACCTGTGGGTGCGCCTGCACGTGCGTCCCCATCCGGTGTTCAGCCGCGAGGGCGACGACCTGCACATGCGCGTGCCGATCAGCGTCCGCGAGGCGGTGCTCGGCGCGAAGATCGAGGTGCCGCTGCCGGAAGGACGCGCGACGGTGTCGGTGCCGGCGGGAACCGACAGCGGCCGCAAGCTGCGGCTGCGCGGGAAGGGCGCGCCGGACCCCGAATCGGGCACGCCCGGGGATCTCTACGTGACGGTCGAGATCCGCGTGCCGCGCGGTCTCGACGAGGCCGAGCGCAAGCGCCTCGACGAGCTGCTCGCGTCCCACGACGAAGGCGAAACGCTGCGCAAGGGGCTCTTCCGATGACGCGCATCCGCATCGAGGAGCTGCTCGTGCAGCTCGACTTCGACCGCTCGCTGCTCGAGGAGCTGCGCGCGACGGGCCTGTTCGAGAGCGACGAGCTGCCCGTCGAGGAGGCCGACGAGCTGCGCGTCGCGGCCGAGCTGATGCGCTCGCTCGGAGTCAACGCGCCCGGCGTGCAGGTGGCGCTCCAGCTGCGCCGGCGCCTGCTCGTGCTGGAGGAGCGCACCGCGCGCGTGCTGCGAGAGCTGCTGGAGAACCAGGGGAAGTGAGCTCCGCGCCGCCCGCTTCGCTCTCCGGCGCGCTGTTGCTCGAGCGCGCGCGGGAGCTGAAGCCGTTGGTGGAGCGCCACGCGGAGCGCGCGGAGGCCGAGCGCACCCTGCCCGCCGAGGTCGTGCGCGCGTTGCGCGAGGCGGGTCTCTTCCGGGTCGCGGTGGCGCGCGAAGTCGGCGGCGCGGAGGCGACGCCGCGCGAGCAGATCCTCGCCATCGAGGCGATCTCCGAGGCCGACGGCGCGGCGGGCTGGGCGCTCATGATCGGCGTCGAGAACCTCGGCTTCGCGAGCGCGTTCCTGCTGCCGGACGTCGCCGAGGAGGTGATCGCCAAGCATCCCGAGGTGATCTTCTGCGGCGCGCTGAACCCGCAGGGCCGCGCGACGCGCGTCGAAGGCGGCGTGCGCGTCCGCGGCCGCTGGCCCTTCGCGAGCGGCTGCCTGCACAGCGACTGGTTCTGGGGCCAGTGCGTCATCGAGGAGGGCGGCAAGCCGCAGACGCTCGAGGTGCTGGTGCCGCGGCGCGACTTCGAGGTGCTCGACACCTGGCACGTCGCGGGGCTGCGCGGCTCCGGGAGCCACGACGTCGAGATCGAGGACGCCTTCGTGCCGGACCGCTTCACCACGCGCGTCGGCGCGGGCCGCATGCACGCGCGCGGCGCCCTGTTCCGGCTGCCGGCGCTCTCGCGCCTCGCGTACAACAAGGTCGGCGTGGCGACCGGCATCGCGCGCGGCGCGCTCGATGCCTTCGTCGAGCTCGCGTCCGCGCGGGTTCCGCGCGCCATGAGCGCGCCGCTGCGCGAGCGGCGCTTTGCGCAGGAGTCGATCGCCGAGGCGGAGAACCTGCTGCGCTCGGCGCGCGCGTTCGTGTTCGAGTCGGTCGAGGAGCTCTGGCAGGAGACGCTCGCGGGCCGCACGCCGAGCCTGAAGCAGCGCGCCCTCGTGCAGCTCGCCTGCGTGAAGGCGGTGATGGCGTCGGCGCGCGCGGTGGAGATCGTGCACAGCGCGGCGGGCACCAGCGCCAACGCCCTCACGAGCCCGCTCGAGCGGCGCATGCGCGACGTCCACGTCGTCGGCCAGCACATCGTCGTGTCGCCGGCGCTGATCGAGCCCGCCTCCCGCGTGCTGCTGGGGCTCCCTCCGAACGGGATCTTCTAGGCCGCCAGGCCGAGGCGCGCGGTTCAAGCAGGTCGCGCGGCCGGACGAATCCACCCGCTCGGGGGTCGTCCATGGAGCCTTCGCCGCTCGATCTGCTGATGCCCGCCCTCTTCCAGGTGGCGTCCTATCTCTGCTGGAGCATGGGCGCGGTCGCCGTGCTCGGGCCCGTCGCCCTGATGAAGACCATCAGCCTGCCGGCGCGCCTCGGCATCCAGCCGGTGAAGGAGGAGGAGCTCGGCGACGCGCAGCGGCGCTGGTTCGCAGAGCTGGACGGTCTGCTCGGATCCCAGGGATTCCGGCCCGCGCTCACCTGCGTGGCGGTGAACCTCCCCTCGAAGAACATCACGCGGATGTACGTCAGCAGCGGAGAGCCCACGATCGCGGTGGCATCGGCGCTCAGCCAGACGAAGGGCGAAGTCCAGCTGGCGAAGAGCTACGTCGAGTTCGCCACCGACTTCGAGGACGGCAGCTCCGTCCTGACGACGCCCGTGCTCGAGCAGGGCGGCATCGTCCCGCATCCGCAAGGGAAGGTCTTCAGGCATCCCACCGCGCGAAATCCGCTCGCGCTGAAGAAGAAGCACGACGACCACGTGCGGCCGCTGCTCGCGCGCGGCGCCCGCTTCCACGGCGCGGACTCGCTCGCCGACATCGTCGAGGCGGACTACGCGCGCAAGATGGAGCACAACGTCGCGCTGAAGCGCTTTCGCCGCGACGGCGACAAGCTCCGGCTGACCTTCCGCAACGCGGTGAAGGTCGTGGTGCAGTACCTGAATCCCTTCTCGGAGCAGGCGTGGGACGTGCGCGTGGCGATCGCGCTGGTGCTCGCACTGGTCCCCGCGCTCGGCACCTCGATCCTGAGCGTCGGCCAGCTCGGCTGGATGCCGATGGTTCAGGCGCTCGCGCCGGGACTCGACCCCGGCCTGGCCTGGCTCGTCGGCTTCCTGCCCGTGGTGCTCGTCGGCTCGCTGCTGCTCGGCGCCGTGCTCGAGGCGCGCGCGGTCTCCTGGGTGTTCTTCTTCCATCTCGCGGAGAACGGCGCGCTCGGGCCGGCCGGTCGCTCGACCTGGATGAACTTCGCGGCCCTCGCCGTCGTCTTCGCAGGCGTCAAAGCGGCGGGCTGGGCGTCGAACTTCGTGAACTCCCGGCGTCGGATCGTCTGACGCGCGGCTCGTGGGCGCGCTCCATGCTGGCGAGGATCGGGCGCTGCACGGCGCCCGCCGCCGGCCGCAGCGCGAGCGTGCGCAGCGAGACCTCCTCCGGCGCAACCCGCGCCGGCGCCGTACGCCCGAGCAGCGGCAGGATCGCGAGGCGCGCGAGGCTCGACGCGGCGAAGAGCCATGCGTAGGCGCCGACGCCGACGCCCAGACTGCGCAGCAGCACGCCGCCGAGCAGCGAGCCCGCCGTCAGCGCCGCCGCGTTGGCGAGGTTGAAGAAGGAGAGGACGCTCGCGCGCTCGCGCTCGTCGATGCCCTCGAAGAAGGACAGCAGCGACGCGTACTCGACGGCCGCCCACGCGCAGCCCGACAACATCTGGAGCGCGAGCAGATAGGCGAAGTGGTCGGAGACGAGCCAGAGGGTCGGGAGCGGCACGATGCCGAGCGCGCCCGCGATCAGGATGAAGCGGCTGCCGCGTTGCTGCGCGAGCTGGCTCAGCACCGGCAGGATCGCGATGCGCGCGAGGAAGGAGGCGGCGATCAGCGCGGTGAAGCGCTCGTAGCCGAGCGCGAGCGGACCGAGCATGTAGGGCGTGAAGTACGGGGCCGCGATGTGGGCCGCGAGCTGCATGCCGAGCAGATAGGCGAGCACGCGCGCCGAGCGCGTGCCGCGCAGGCTCGCCGGCAGCGCGCGCAGCGGCAGCGCGCGGTGGCTCTCGGCCGCGTGCGGGCACTCGCTCTGGCGCGCCAGGAAGCGCGCGGAGATCCAGCGCGCGCCGGCGGCGCAGGTGAAGAACGCCGCGAAGGCCATCAGCTCGTAGCCGCGACGGCGACACCACTCGAGCAGCGCGCCCGAGAGCAGCAACGCGCACAACAGCGCCGCCTGTGCGCTGCGCGAGCGGCGCGCGAAGAAGCGCACGCGCAGGCGCGCCGGCACCAGGGTCGTCACCCAGGCGTTCCAGGCGGGGCCCGTCGCCATGCCGAAGCCCCAGTACGCGCTGGCGACGGCGAGCAGCCACAGCAGCGGACCCCAGCCCGCCAGCGCGCTCGCGGCGAGCGGCAGGAAGCAGAGCGCCTGGAGACACGCGCATGCGACGACCCAGCGCCGGTAGCTGCGCAGCCGGCGCACCGCCTCCGGCGTCACGAGCTGGAAGAACGCGCCCGCGAGCAGCGGCACGGTCGCGAGCAGACCGGCATCCGCGGGGCCGTGGCCGAGCGCCAGCGCGAAGGCCGGCACGTAGACCTCGCCGAGCCCGACCATCGCGCTGAAGAAGACGCCATCAGCGATCATCGCGCGGAGATCGCTGCGCAGGACTTCGGCTCGGGCGCTCATCGGGGCTGGGACCTCGGCGCGCAACTCATCGTCGTCACGGCGGAAAATCTTCAGGGATGCAGCATCTGGGACCTTTCCGGTCCGAGTTTTACAGGACCGGAGCGGTCCGATATGCTGCGGGCTGTTTTTTCCGGAGGTCCCGGAGCGGGACGAGATGATCCGCCTCTCACGCATCACCGACTACGGCATCGTGCTGATGGCGCACCTGGCGGCCTGCCCGCAGGGCGCGCCGCACAACGCGCGCGAGCTCGCCGCCGAGACGCGCCTGCCGCTGCCGGTCGTGAGCAAGGTGCTGAAGGCGCTCGCGCGCGCCGGTCTCCTCGTCTCGCAGCGCGGCTCCAAGGGCGGCTACGCGCTCGCCCGCGCCGCGCAGGGAATCACGGTGCCGCAGATGATCTCGGCGCTCGAGGGCCCGATCGGCCTCACCGAGTGCGCGCAGCATCCGGGCGCGTGCCCGCAGGAGGCGGGCTGTCACGTGCGCGCGCCGTGGCAGCGCATCAGCCGCGCGGTGCAGTCGACGCTCGACCGCATCACGCTCGCCGACCTCGTCTCGCCGTCGCAGTCGCGGATCGTGCCGCTGGCAAGCCTCGGCGTGGACATCACCGACATCGACACACCCGCGTCCTGACGCGGAGGGGACATGGCCGAATCCGAGAACCAGAACCTCGAGCGACTCGCCAACCGCGAGTACCAGTACGGCTTCGTCACGCAGATCGACGAGGATCGCGTCCCGCCCGGTCTGAACGAAGACATCGTGCGCCTGATCTCCGCGAAGAAGGGCGAGCCCGAGTGGCTGCTCGCGTGGCGGCTCAAGGCGCTGCACCGCTTCCTCGAGCTGGCGGCCGAAGACCACGAGCCGACGTGGGCGAACGTCACCTACCCGAAGATCGACTACCAGAAGATCGTCTACTACGCAGCGCCGAAGACGAAGAAGCTCGAGAGTCTCGACGAGGTCGACCCCGAGCTGCTGCGCACCTACGAACGGCTTGGCATCGGGCTCACCGAGCAGAAGCGCCTGCACGGCATCGCGGTCGACGCCGTCTTCGACAGCGTCTCCGTCGCCACGACCTTCAAGGAGGAGCTCGAGCGGCAGGGGATCATCTTCTGCTCGTTCTCCGAGGCGGTGAAGCGCTGTCCGGATCTCATCCGCGAGTACCTCGGCTCGGTCGTTCCCTACTCCGACAATTTCTTCGCCGCGCTGAACTCGGCCGTCTTCACCGACGGCTCCTTCGCCTACGTGCCGAAGGGCGTGCGCTGCCCGATGGAGCTCTCGACCTACTTCCGCATCAACGCGGCGGGGACGGGTCAGTTCGAGCGCACCCTGCTGATCGCCGACGAGCGCGCCTACGTCTCCTACCTCGAGGGCTGTACGGCCCCGATGCGCGACGAGAACCAGCTCCACGCGGCGGTGGTGGAGCTCGTCGCGCTCGACGACGCGGAGATCAAGTACTCGACCGTCCAGAACTGGTACCCGGGCGACAAGAACGGCGTCGGCGGCATCTACAACTTCGTGACCAAGCGCGGCGCCTGCCGCGGCCGGCGCTCGAAGATCTCGTGGACGCAGGTGGAGACGGGCTCGGCGATCACCTGGAAGTACCCGTCCTGCATCCTGCAGGGCGACGACTCGGTCGGCGCGTTCTACTCAGTCGCCATGACCAACAACCGCCAGCAGGCCGACACCGGCACGAAGATGATCCACATCGGGAAGAACACCCGGTCGACGATCGTCTCGAAGGGCATCTCGGCGGGCCGCGGGCAGCAGTCGTACCGCGGCCTCGTGCGCATCGGGCCGAAGGCCGAGGGCGCGCGCAACCACTCGCGCTGCGACTCGCTGCTGCTCGGCGACACCTGCGGCGCCCACACCTTCCCGTACATCGAGGTGAAGAATCCGACGGCCACCGTCGAGCACGAGGCGACGACCTCGAAGATCGGCGAGGACCAGCTCTTCTACTGCCGCCAGCGCGGGCTCTCCGAGGAGGATGCGGTTTCGATGATCGTGAACGGCTTCTGCAAGGAGGTGCTGCGCGAGCTGCCCATGGAGTTCGCGGTGGAGGCGCAGAACCTTCTCGGGCTCTCGCTCGAAGGCTCGGTGGGCTAGGTCATGGCAGACGCGCTGCTCGAGCTGAGAGACGTCCACGCCACGGCGGGCGACGCCGCCATCCTGCGCGGTGTCGACCTGGTCGTGCGCCCCGGCGAGGTCCACGCGGTGATGGGGCCGAACGGCTCCGGCAAGAGCACGCTCGCCAACGTGCTCGCCGGCCGCCCCTCCGTGCGGATCACGCGCGGCGAGATGCTCTTCGACGGCCGCGATCTCGCGGCCCTCTCTCCGGAGGAGCGCGCGCGCGAGGGCATCTTCCTCGCCTTCCAGTACCCGGTGGAGATCCCGGGCGTCGCCAACATGTACTTCCTGAAGGCGGCTCTGAACGCGATCCGCAAGCACCGCGGCCAGCCGGAGCTCGACGCGATGGAGTTCCTGCAGCTCGCGCGCCGCAAGATGAAGCTCGTGCAGATGGACGAGAAGCTGATGCAGCGGAGCGTCAACGAGGGCTTCTCGGGCGGCGAGAAGAAGCGCAACGAGGTGCTGCAGATGGCGATCCTCGAGCCGCGCCTCGCCGTCCTCGACGAGACCGACTCGGGCCTCGACAGCGACGCGCTGCGCGTCGTGGCCGGCGGCGTCAACGCGCTGCGGGGCCCCGAGCGCGCGATGATCGTGATCACGCACTACCAGCGCCTGCTCGACTACGTCGAGCCGGACTTCGTGCACGTGCTCGCGGGCGGCCGCATTGCGCGCTCCGGCGGCAAGGAGCTGGCGCTCGAGCTGGAAGAGAAGGGCTACGGCTGGCTCGACGCGGCGGCGAAGCGATGAGCGTGCACGAAGAAGTACGCAAGAGCGCGCACGACGAGGCCCGCGAGCGCTTCCTGGCGCTGCACGCCGGCTTCGCGGCGACGCGCGGGAGCGAGCCCGCCTGGCTGGCGGCGCTGCGCGCGCGCTCGTTGGATGCGTTCCGCGAGCAAGGTCTCCCGCACACGCGCATGGAGGAGTGGCGCAACACGAACGTGGCGCCGCTCGCGAAGGTTCCCTTCGCGTTGGCGGCGCCGGGGGGCGCCGTCGCGCGGCCCGATCTCGAGCACCACGCCTTCCCGGTCTTCGCGTGCAGCGTCTTCGTGTTCGTGAACGGGCGCTTCGCGCCGGCGCTCTCCGCCGCGCGCCGGCTCGAGTGCGGCACGACGGTAGAGAGCATCGCCGCGCTGCTGCGCGACGAGCCGGATGCGCTGGCCGCGCGGCTCGGCGCGCAGGTCGACGTGAAGCTCCATCCGTTCGCGGCGCTGGCGAACGCCTTCGCTCTGGACGGCGCCTGCGTGCGCGTGCCGCCCGGCGCGGGCACCGAGCAGCCGATCCATCTCGTGTTCGTCTCCGCGCCCGCCGCCGACGGCGCCTCCGCGCTCGTGCACCCGCGCGTCGTCGTCGAGGCGGCGCCCGGCAGCCGGCTCACCCTGATCCAGGATCACGTGTGCGTCGGCACCAGCCCCGGCTTCACGAACGCGGTGACGGAGATCCAGGTCGGCGCCGGCGCGCAGGTCGATTTCGTGCTGATCCAGCGCGAGCCGGACTACCGCTTCCACGTCTCCAACCTCGCCGTCGTGCAGGAGCGCGACAGCCGTCTCTCGGCCCACACGCTCTGCTTCGGCGGCGCGCTGGTGCGCAACGACGCCGGCGTGCTGCTCGTGGGCGAGGGCGCCGAGTGCCGGCTCGACGGCCTCTTCGTCGCCGGCGGCAAGCAGCTCGTCGACAATCACACGATCGTCGACCACGCGGTGCCCCACTGCACGAGCCAGGAGACCTACAAGGGCATCGTCGGCGGCCAGGCGCGCGGCGTCTTCCGCGGTCGCATCGTCGTGCGGCCGGACGCGCAGAAGACGAACGCGCGGCAGTCGAACCCGAACCTGCTGCTCGGCGCAGGCGCCGAGGTCGACACCAAGCCGCAGCTCGAGATCCTCGCCGACGACGTGAAGTGCAGTCACGGCTCGAGCGTCGGCCAGCTCGATCCCGACGCCTTCTTCTACCTGCGCTCGCGCGGCCTCGGCGAGGACGTCGCGCGCGACCTGCTGACGCGCGCCTTCGCGCAGGAGATCCTGCGCGGGCTGCCGTCGCCCGCGCTCGCGGACGCTCTCGACGACGTGCTCCAGCAGAAGCTGCACCTCGCGCACGCCGGAGGGCTCTCGTGAGCTTCGACCCGGAACGCGTTCGCAAGGACTTCCCGATCCTCCAGCAGACGATCCACGGCAAGCCGCTCGCCTTCCTCGACAGCGCCGCCAGCGCGCAGAAGCCGCAGTGCGTGATCGACGCGATCGCCGAGCTCTACCGCCGCGACTACGCAAACGTGCACCGCGGCGTCTACGAGCTCTCGCTGCGCTCGACGCGCGCGCTCGACGACGCGCGCGCGCGGGTCGCCCGCTTCCTCGGCGCTGCGCAGGATCGCGAGATCATCTTCGTGCGCAACGCGACCGAGGCGCTCAACCTCGTGGCCCACAGCCTCGGCGAGCGCTTCGGACCCGGCGACGAGATCGTGGTGACGGAGATGGAGCACCACTCGAACATCGTGCCGTGGCAGATGCTCTGCGCGCGGCGCGGCTGCGTGCTGCGCGTCGCTCCGATCGACGACCACGGCGCGCTGCGCCTCGACGCGCTCGAGGCGCTGCTCTCGCCGCGCACGCGCCTGGTGGCCGTCGCGCACGTCTCGAACGTGCTCGGCAGCGTGAACCCGATCGAGCGCATCGCGGCGCTCTGCCGCGCGCGCGGCGCGCTGCTGTGCGTCGACGGCGCCCAGGCGGTGCCGCACCTGCGCGTCGACGTGCAGGCGCTCGGCTGCGATTTCTACGCGATCTCCGGGCACAAGCTCTTCGGCCCGTCCGGCATCGGCGTGCTGTGGGGGCGCGCGGAGCTCCTCCAGTCGATGCCTCCCTTCCTCGGCGGCGGCGGCATGATCGCGTCGGTCCACTTCGAGAAGACGACCTATGCGGACATCCCGGCGCGCTTCGAGGCCGGCACGCCGGACATCGCGGGGGCGATCGGTCTCGGCGCGGCGATCGCCTATCTCGAGCGAATCGGCATGGATGCGATCGAGCATCACGAGCGCGAGCTCGGCGAGTACGCGGCGAGCGAGCTCGCGAAGGTGCCCGGGCTGCGCCTCTACGGCACCGCGCCCGGGAAGATCGGCGTCTTCGCCTTCGAGCTCGACGGCGTGCACCCGCACGACGTCGGCACCATCCTCGATGCCGAGGGCGTCGCGGTGCGCGCCGGCCACCACTGCGCGCAGCCGCTGATGGAGCGCTTCGGCGCGCCGGCGATGGTGCGCGCGTCGCTCGCGCTCTACAACACGCGCGCCGACGTCGACGCGCTCGTGCGCGGGCTCGCGCGCGTGCGCGAGGTGTTCGCCTGATGTCGGAGCTGCGCGAGCTGTACCAGTCGGTGATCCTCGACCACAACAAGAGCCCGCGGAACCGCGGCGAGCTCGTTGGCGCGAACCGGCGCGCCGAGGGACACAACCCGCTGTGCGGCGACCACGTGATCGTGATGGCGCGCGTGGCGGGCGACCAGATCGAGGCGGCCGGCTTCGACGGGCGCGGCTGCGCCATCTCGACCGCCTCGGCCTCGCTGATGACGGAGGCGGTGCGCGGCCTCTCCGCCGCCGCCGTGAAGCAGCTCTTCGAAGACTTCCACCAGCTCGTCACCACGGGCGAGGCGCGCGAGGACTCGGAGCTCGGCAAGCTGGAGGTCTTCGCGGGCGTCCACGAGTTTCCGCTGCGGGTCAAGTGCGCGACGCTCTGCTGGCACGCGCTGCGCGCCGCGCTCGAGGGCGGCGAATCGGTGAGCACGGAGTGAGCATGCAGGGCGAGAACGCGAGCGCGGGGGCCCCGGAGCCGGGCGAGGCGCGCATCGTCGACGCGCCGGAGTCGATGCGCGACGTCGGTCTCCGCATCGTCGAGCAGCTGAAGACCGTCTTCGACCCGGAGATCCCCGTCGACATCTACGAGCTCGGCCTCGTCTACAAGGTGAGCCTCGACGCCGAGGGCGCCGCGAACATCCGCATGACCTTGACGTCGCCGATGTGTCCCGCAGCGGAGGAGCTGCCGCCCGAGGTCGAGTCGAAGGCGCGCGGCGTCGAGGGTGTGACCGCGGTGACGCTCGAGCTCGTCTGGGACCCGCCGTGGTCGCCGGCGATGATGTCGGAGGCTGCGAAGCTCGAGCTCGGGATGTTGTAGCCGGCGCGCTCCGGTGAACGCGTTCTTCGCCGCGTCCTTCGTCGCCTTCGGTGTCGTGCTGGTGCTGCCGGGCGCGCACCAGGCCGATCTCGCACGCGCGCTCGGCCTCGATCTCGCGCGCTCCGGGCTGCTGGCTTCGGCGCTGGCGGCCGGGCTCGGTGTCGGCGTCGTCCTCGCGGGCCCGCTCTTCGACCGCTTTCCGCGCCGGCCGCTCTTCGTGGCCTCGCTCTGCATCGCGGCCGCGGCGCTGCTCTCGGTGCGCGAGCAGATGTCGTTCGCGGCCTGGCTGCTGCACGTGGCGGCGGCTGGCTTCGGCATCGGCCTCTACGACACCCTGATCAACGCGGCCGTCGCCGAGCGCTACGGCGAGTCCGCTGCGCGGCCGATGTCGCTGCTGCACGCGGGCGCGACGATCGGCGCGATGTCGGGGCCGTTCCTGGCGGCTGCCTTCGTCGCGAACGGCAGCTTCCTCGCGTCGTTCCGCGTCGTCGGCGCCGCGCATCTGGCGCTCGCGCTGTGGGCGTCGCGTCTCTCCTTTCCGCACCCGCCGCTCTCGCACCTGCAGCTCGCGGACGCGCCGCACGTTCCGCGCGGCGCCACCCGGCTCGCTGCGAGCGTCGCGCCCTTCGCCCTGATCGCCTTCGCCTACGTCGGCGTCGAAGCCTCGCTCACGATCTTCGCCGTGCCCTACGCCACCTCGGCGCTCGGGCTCTCGGCGGCGCGCGGCGCGTCGGCGATCAGCGCCTTCTGGCTCGGCCTGCTCGCGGGCCGCGTAGGCGTGCTGGCGCTGCCCGTCACCCTCGGCCCGCGCACGCTCGGGGCGTCCGGCGCGCTCGCCGCCTGCGCGCTGCTCCTCGGGGTCGCGACGCGCCATGGCGTCGTCGAGCTGACCTTCTTCGCGACGGGCGTGGCACTCGGCTGCGTGTATCCGCTCATCATGGCGCTCGTCGGCGAGCGCGTGCGCCACGCGCGCGGGGTCGCGGCCGGACTCGCCGCGGGCGCGGGCGCGCTCGGCGGCACCGCGGTGCCGTGGCTGACGGGCGCGCTCGGCGACGCGCAGGGCGTCGCGGCCGGCGTCGGCAGCCTGGCCGTGTGGTGCGCGGCGATCGCGCTCTCGGCCGCGCTCGCGCGCGGCGTCCGTTAGCACCAGCAGGCGATCGCGCTCGAAGCTCTGGAGCCAGCGCTCGAGCTGATCGGCGTAGATTCCCCGCGCCAGCTAGCTGAAGTGCCGGTGGGCCTTCGAGAAATACGAGTCGTCGCGGAGGAGGCGCTCCTCTTCGCCGAGCAAGCGCTCGGGCTCGCGGGCGAGCGCCTCCTCGAAGCCGAGCGTCTCGTCCCCCTTCCGGAAGCTGTGGTGATAGTGCGACCAGGCGCGCGCGACGGGCTCGCGGAGGAGTACGATCAGCTTCGCTCGAGGCAGGCACGCCTTCACGCGAGCGGGGACGCACGGGTGGAAGAGGTAGTAGGGGCTGCTCTCGCCCGTGAAGAGGCGGCGGCCGGAGAGAGACGCCCGCGCGCGGTCCCAGCGCGAAGGGAAGAAGCGCTCGTACCAGGCGAGCGCCTTCGCCCCGAGCCCGTCGTGGCTGTCGAGTCGTGAAGCGTACGGCGCGCCGCCGCGCGCTCTGGTGGGCGTCGTTGCCCGCCCAGCAGCTGCTCGACGTCCGCATCTGCGATCTCGGGCTGAAGCTCGAGTCGACGCCGCTCGCCGCGCGCGCCCTGCGCCTGCACGCCGAGCTCGAGCGCGCGGGCTTCCGGCTGCGCCCCGACGTCTGGCTCTCGACGGCGTGGTTCTCGCCCGACGGCGTGCCGGGCTTCGCCGTGCCCTTCTATCTCGCGCACCCGCGCCTCGCGGCGCTGGAGCGCACGCACATGTTCGAGGTGGAGGGCGGCACGCGCGCGAGCTTCGCGCGGCTGATGCGACACGAGGCCGCGCACGCGCTCGATCACGCGTACCGCCTGCACCGGCGTCACGACTGGCGCCAGGTCTTCGGCAAGGCGACGGCGCCCTATCGCCGCGGCTACGTGCCGCGCCCCGGCAGCCGTCGCTACGTCCACCATCTCGACCGCTACTACGCGCAGAGCCACCCGATCGAGGACTTCGCGGAGACCTTCGCGGTGTGGCTCGGCACGCGCGGGCGCTGGCGGCGCGAGTACGCGGGCTGGCCTGCGCTCCGCAAGCTCGAGTACGTCGACGCGCTGATGCGCGAGGTGCGCGGCAGCGCGCCGCCGGTGCGCTCGCGCGAGCGCATCGAGACACTCCATACGGTGCGCATCACCTTGCGCGAGTACTATCGGCGCCGCCGCTCGACCTGGGGCGACGCCGATCTGCGCGTCTACGACCGCGACCTCGCGCGCCTCTTCGGCAGCGGCACGCGTCGCAAGCGCGCGTCGGTCTTCCTGCGCGGGCGGCGCGCGTCGCTGCGCACGCAGGTCGCGCGCTGGACGGGGCAGCGCCCGTTCGTGGTGGACGAGGTGCTGACGGGCATGATCCGCCGCAGCCGCGATCTCGGCCTTCACCTCGCGCACGGCGAGCGCGAGACGGCCGAGGGCGCCGCGGTGCTGGTGGCGATGCACACGCTCCGCATCCGGCGCATGCGCTACCGGGAGTACGTGCGATGAGCCGGCTGCGCGTCGTCGTCCTGTGCCACGAGGACCTGATCCCGCCCGACTCGATCGAGGGCATGCCCGCGGAGCAGGTCGACGCTTTCCGCACGGAGTACGACGTCACGCGCGCGCTGCGCGACCTCGGCCACGAGGTGCAGGTGGTGGGCGTCTCCGACGACCTCGCGCCGATCCGCAGCGTGGCGCTGGGCTTCGATCCGCACGTCGTCTTCAACCTGCTGATGGAGTTCCGCGACGTCGGCAACTACCAGGCCCACGTCACCAGCTACCTCGAGCTCCTCGGCGTGAGCTTCACGGGCTGCCACGCGCGCGGCATCCTGCTGACCCGCGACAAGGCGCTCTGCAAGAAGATCCTGCGCTACCACCGCGTGCCGACGCCGCGCTTCGCGGTGTTCGAGCGCGGGGCGCCTATGCGGCGCGCCACGGAGCGCGAGCTCTCCTTCCCGCTGATCGTCAAGTCGGTGGACGAGGAGGCGTCGCTCGGCATCTCGCAGGCGTCGGTCGTGTCGGATCTGCAGAAGCTGAAGGAGCGCGTCGAGTTCGTGCACCGCAGCGTCGGCACGGACGCCATCGCCGAGGAGTACGTGGAGGGGCGCGAGCTCACGCAGAGCATCCTCGGCAACGAGCGCCTCCAGGCCTTCCCGCCCTGGGAGCTCTTCTTCGACAAGCTGCCGGAGGGCAGCCTGCCGATCGCGACGGCGCGGGCGAAGTTCGATCGCAAGTACCAGGCGCGCGTCGGCATCGATTCGGGCCCCGCGCGCGAGATGCCGCCGGCTACGGCCGCGCGCATCGCGCGCCTGTGCAAGCGCGTCTACCGCGTGCTCGGCCTCTCGGGCTACGCGCGCCTCGACCTGCGCCTCGCGCCCGACGGCCACGTCTACGTGATCGAGGTGAACTCCACGCCCGACGTGGCGGAGGGCGAGGACTTCGCGGACTCGGCGAAGGCGGTCGGCCTCGCCTACCCGCAGCTCGTGCAGCGCATCGTCACGCTCGGCATCGCGTACGGCCGCAGGCGTGAGTAGCCTCGCCGGGTTGCCCGCCGCGGCGCCCATCCTCGTCACCGGCGCGAATGGCCAGCTCGGCCGTCGCCTGATGCGTCGGCTGGCGCGCATGCAGCCGCCGCGGCCTTCGCGCGCACTGGTGCGCTCCGAGCGCGCGGCCGAGGCGGCGCGTTCGTGCGGCGCGCAGCCGGACGTCCGCATCGTCGATTACGCCGACGCCGCCGCGCTGGCGGCCGCGGCCGCGGGCTGCGACGCCGCGGTGCACCTGGCCGGCATCCTCAAGGAGACGCGCGCGAACCGCTACGAGGACGCGCACGAGCGTCCGGCGCGCGCGCTCGCCGACGCCGCGGCCAAGGCCGGACTGCGCCGCATCGTCAGCGTCAGCATCCTCGGCTCGCGCGCGGACTCGTCGAACCGCGCGCTCGCCTCGAAGGGACGCGCGGAGGAGATCCTGCTCGCCGGAGCGGTGCCCGCGCTGATCCTGCGCGTGCCGATGGTGCTCGGCCCCGGCGATCCCGCGTCCGCCGCACTCGCGCGTCAGGCGCGCGGCGGCAAGGTCGCGCTCGTGCGCGGCGGAGCGACGAAGGAGCAGCCGATCGCGGCAGACGACGTGCTGGAGGCGATCACGGCCGCGCTCTACCTGCCGGAGCCGCTGCGCGCGGCGCTCGATCTCGCCGGCCCCGAGTCGCTCCCGCACCGCGATCTCGTCCTGCGCGCGGCGCGCGTGCTCGGCACGCGGGTCGAGGTGCGCTCCGTTCCCTACGCGTTGGTGGCCGTGTTCGCCTGGCTGGCCGAGAAGGCCCTGGCGGATCCGCCGCTCACGCGCGCCATGCTCGGCGTGCTCGAGCACGACGACGCGATCGACCCGGGGCCGGCGGCGCGCCGGCTCGGCATCGCGCTGACGCCGCTCGACGAGACCTTGCGGCGAGCCCTGCTGGAACGCGAGGAGGTCCGATGACCGCTCAGGAAACCGCTGCGCCGCGCATCGTGCCGGCGTGGCAGCGCGCGCTGCCCTGGCTCGTCACGTTCGTGTGTTTCACCTACCTCTACTTCCAGATCGACCGCCAGGCGGGGCGCCAGGGCCAGAGCGCGCTGGGCCTGCTGGCGCACGTGTTCGGCAACGTCGACTGGCTGCGCTGGCTCGCGCTGATGGTCCCGTACTCGGCCCTGTTCTTCCTGATCGACTCGCTGGTCGTGTGGCGCGTGGTGACGTGGTTCAACACGCGCGTGTCGTACGCGAGCATCCTGCCGATCCGCGCCTCCGCGTACATCATCTCGATCCTGAACGAGCAGGTCGGCAAGGGCGCGATGGCCATGTACCTGAACCGGCGCGACGGCGTGCCGGGCTGGCAGGTCGCGTCGAGCATGCTCTTCATCATGTTCTGCGAGTTCTACTACCTGCTCGGCTGGGGGACGCTCGGCACCTGGCTCCAGTGGGAGCGCGTGCCGGCGGTCTTCCACTGGCTCCCGCAGATCGCGCTCGGCGCCGCGGTCTTCTTCGCCGGCTGGGTCGCGTTCTTCCGCGGCGCGCTCGCGCCGAGCGTTGCGCTGCGCGATCGCCAGATCTTCCACGCGTTCCGCCAGGCGCGCTGGTGGCAGTACCTCGTCGTGATCCTGCTGCGCTCGCCGGCGCTGATCGCGGCCGTCTTCGTCTACACGCACGCCTTGCGCCTGTTCGGCGTGGATGCGAGCTACGGCGAGCTGCTCGGCTATCTCCCCATCATCTTCTTCGGCGCCGCCGTGCCGGGGCCCTTCCGCGCCGTCGCCGTCGCGATGTGGCCGCTGCTCTACCCGGAGCACAAGGCGGAGCTGACGGCCTTCGGCCTCGTGCAGCACAACTTCTTCATCCTGTTCAACGCGGCGATCGGGCTCTGCTTCCTGCGCCGCGCGAACCGCGATCTCTTCAGCTAGGGCGTCCGCGACGCGCGCACCAGCGCCCACCAGCCGATCAGCGGCGTCACGACCGCCGCGAGCAGCGCGGCGAACGTCGCCTTGAACCCGACGAAGGGCCAGACGCCGGCGAAGCCGGAGAAGCCCGAGACGCTGAGCAGCGCGACGACCGGCACGGCGGCGAGCAGCACTCCGGCCGCGCCGAGAAAGACGCTCCGCGCCAGGGTCGAGCGGTGCGGCCACGCGCCGGGCGGCATCTCCGCGGCGGCGAGCCGCGGGACGTGTCCCTGTGTCACGCGGCGCTCGACCGTGCGGCTGACGATCAGGCAGGTGAGGAACGGCAGCAGGAACGCCGTGATCAGGGTGTCGGCGGCGACGCTGTTCTCGCCCCAGAGCGGGACGGCCGTGGCCGTGCGGAAGAGCAGCCACGCGATCAGGCCGTTCAGCAGGAAGTTGAAGACCGCCGAGCCGACGCCGTTGTCGAGGATCAGGAGGCGGCGATGCGCGGCGTGCAGCGCCATGCGCGGCGCTACCTCCCCGGCGAGAACGAGCGCTCCTCGAGCACCGACTCGGCGACCGCCTCTGCGGCCTTGCGGACGTCGACGCTGTGCGAGGCGCGCGTCTTGCGGCGCGTGATCTCGACCTTGCCCTCTTCGAGCCCCTTCGGGCCGACCGTCACGCGGTAGGGGATGCCGATCAGGTCGGCGTCCTTGAACTTCACGCCGGGCCGCTCGTCGCGGTCGTCGAGCAGGACGTCGATGCCCTGCTGTTTCAGCGCGTCGTAGATGTCGCCGCCGGCGTCGCTGGTGGCCGGCTGCTTCGGATTCACCACCGTGACGACGGCCTCGAACGGCGCGATCGAGAGCGGCCACACGATGCCGTCCTTGTCGTGGCAGCGCTCGACCACCGCGGCCATCGCGCGCTCGACGCCGATGCCGTACGAGCCCATCACGATCGGGCGCGACGCGCCGGACTCGTCGAGCACCATCGCCCCGAGCGCTTCGCTGTAGCGCGTGCCGAGCTTGAAGATGTGCCCGACCTCGATCGACACCTCGATCTTGAGCGGCGTGTCGCACATGGGGCAGGGCTCGCCCTCGCGCACCTCGCGCAGATCGAGCCAGCGCGCGACGCGGATATCGCGAGCGACGTCGACGCCGCGCAAGTGGCGGTCGTCGGAATTCGCGCCCGTCACCATGCCGCGTCGGCCCTCGAGCGCCGGGTCCGCCAGGATCTCGTGCTCCTGCACGCCGACGCCGCCGAGGCTGCCGGGCCCCGCGCCGAGCGCGGCACGGATCTCCGCCTCGCTCGCGGGACGCAGCTCGCGCGCGCCGCTGCCGTCGAGGAGCTTCTGCTCGGAGAGCGCGTGGTCGCCGCGCAGCAGCACCAGGGTGGTCTTGCCGTCGAGCACGTAGACGAGCGTCTTGATCTGGCGGTCCGCGGGCGCGCCGCCTTCGAAACGGGTCAGCGCCTCGATCGTGCGGACGCCGGGCGTCGCGAACGCCTCGGGCGCCGCGAGGCCGGGGCCATCCTCCACGGCGGCGAGCGCGGAGGTCGCCTTCTCGACGTTGGCCGCGTAGCCGCAGGACGAGCAGCAGGCGATGCGGTCCTCGCCGGCGGGCGACGGCACCATGAACTCGATCGACGCCGAGCCGCCCATGGCACCGACCGAGGCCTCTACGGCGAGCGTGTCGAGCCCGCAGCGCAGGAAGATGCGCCGGTACGCCTCGAAGTGTCGCTGGAAGGCGCGGTCGAGCCCGTCCGCGTCGAGATCGAAGGAATACGAGTCCTTCATGGTGAACTCGCGCACGCGCAGCAGGCCCGCCTTGGGGCGGGGCTCGTCGCGGAACTTCGTCTGGATCTGGTACCAGATCTGCGGCAGCTGCTTGTAGCTCTTCAGCTCGGCCGCGAGCGTCGCGAAGATCTCCTCGTGGGTCATGCCGAGCGCGACGTCCGCGCCGCGGCGGTCCTTCAGGCGGAACATCTCGTCGCCGACGGACGACCAGCGGCCCGAGCGCTGCCAGATCTCGGCCGGGTGCAGGGCCGGCAGCCGGAACTCCTGCGCGCCGATCCCGTCCATCTCGCGCCGCACGATCGCGACGATCTTCAGCCACACGCGCTGTCCGAGCGGCAGCAGCGAGTACGCGCCCGACATCAGCTGCCGCGCGAAGCCGGCGCGCACGAGCAGCTTGTGGCTCACCGCCTCTGCGTCGGCCGGATCGTCGCGCAGGGTCGGGAAGAAGGACTCGCTCCAGCGCACTCGGAACCCCCGGAAGTCGGGGGACGGTACCACGAGGATCAGGAGACCGAGACGCCGAGCCTCGGCTTGCACGCCTCGAATGCGGCGCGCAGGCGCCGGAACACGGGGCCCGGACCCGCGCCGACCGGCTCGCGATCGAGCGAGCGCACGGGCACGAGCCCGCCGACGCCGCTTCCCGTCAGGAAGACCTCCTCCGCCGCGAAGAGGTCGAAGCGCCCGAGCGAGCGCTCCGCCGTCGCGATGCCGAGCTCGCGCGCGAGCTCGAGCACGGTCGCGCGATTGATGCCCTCGAGCGCGCCGTCGCTGCCGGGCGGCGTCCAGAGCGCGCCTTCGCGGACGACGAAGACGTTGGCGACGGCGGCCTCGGCGACCTGCCCCTCGCGGTTCAGGAGCAGCGCGTCGTCGGCGCCCTGGCGGCGCGCCTCGCCCTTGGCGAGCGCGTTGTTCAGGTAGTTGAGGCTCTTGACGCGCGGGTCGAGCACGTCGGGCGGCGGACGCCGCAGGCTCGCCGTGACGAGATCGATGCCCGCGCCGACCTTCTCCTCCGGATAGATCGACACGCGATCGACGAGGCAGAGGATGCGCGGGTGCGGGCAGCTCGTCGGGTCTACGCCGAGCGCGCCCTCGCCGCGCGTGACGATCAGGCGGATGTAGGCCTCTGCGCCGCCGTGCGCGCGCGCCGTCGCCAGCACGATCTCGCGCAACGCGTCGGTGCCGCCCGGCAGCGCGAGCGACAGCGCGCGCGCGCCCGCGGCGAGGCGCGCCAGGTGGCGGTCGAGGCGGAACACGCGGCCGCCGTAGACGCGCATGCCCTCGAAGAGGCCGTCGCCGTAGAGCAGGCCGTGGTCGAGGATGGAGATGCGCGCGTCCTTCACGTCGACCACGCGCCCGTCGATCCACACCACGCCGGAACGCGGGTCGCTCATCGCTCGTCCTCCTGCTGCGCGCGGCCCTCGAGGCGCGCGTCGATTCGCGCCGCCGCGGCGCGCATGCGCCGCGCGGTCTGCTCGCGGCCGATCTCCTCGAGGCGCGCGCTCGGCGCCGCGACGACGACCGCGCCGCGCATCTCGCCTCGCGAGAGGATCGGCGCCGCCACGACCGACATGCCGGGGATCCACTCGTCGCGGTTCTCCGCGTAGCCCTGTGCGCGCGCCGTCTCCACCGCGCGCTCGAGCGCGCGGCGGCTCGCGAGGGTCCGCGGCGTGAAGCGCTGCAGCGCGCCAGACGGCAGCGCGACCCGCGCCGGCGCGAAGGCGAGAAAGAGCTTGCCGACGGCCGTCGCGTGCACCGGCACCGCCTCACCGACGCGCGGCGCCGCGCGCAGGAAGCCCGTCCCCTCCGCCTTGTCGAGCACGTAGAGGCGTCCGGCGCGCGCCCCGACCAGGAAGACGGTCTCGCCGAGGACGTCCGCCTCCTGCTCGAGCGTCGGGCGCGCCAGCGCGACCAGCGGCTCGCGCTCGAGCGCGCCGAGACCGAGCGCCACCAGCGCAATGCCCGGCTGGTAGCGCCCGCTGGCGTCGCGCTCGACGAGCCCGCGGCGGGTCAGGGTCGCGAGCAGGCGGTGCGCGCTCGACTTCGGCAGGCCGAGCTCCTGGCCGAGCGCGGTGACACCGAGCGATGCCGGCGCGCCGTGCAGGGCGAACAGCACGTCGACGGCCTTCTCGACGCTGGTGAGGGCTTCCATCGCGGCGCTCCGTTGTTCCGATATATGGAACACGATTCGTTTATATGGAACGCACGCTACCACGCACGAGGAGCTGGCTTCAAGAGAGCCGCAGGCGAGCGGAGATCAGAACTAGCTGTCTACCAGAGCCAGCACGCCCGTGTACGTCAGCAGCTCGGGGCGGCCGGCGACCGGCCCGATCTCGCAGGAGCCGAAGAGCCCCGCGACGGGCACGCGCCCGAAGCTCTCCTCCAGGTACGCGGCCTCCAGGCCGGGCACGCCGAAGAAGGAGGAGCCGCGCGCGCAGCAGTCGAAGTAGACGCCGAAAGCCGGCTGCGGCTCGCGCAGCTGCGCCAGCATCGCCTTCAGGTCCTCGCGGGCGGCGGCGGGATCGCGGTGCACGAAGGCGACGCGGTCGCCCGGCGCGAGGGCCTCGGGGATCGCGAGGGCGCGCTCCTCCAGGGCGAAGCCGGCGACGTTGCGGACGAGGTAGTTCCCGGGAGCGAGGGGGCTCTCCGGGTCGCGCGGCAGCGCCGCGAGCACGAAGGCGGCCGCGCGGCGCAGGTCCTCCGCCAGCGGGCCGCGCGCGACCTCGCGGTAGACGTCGAGCGCGGGGCGCCCGTCGAGCTCCAGGATCCAGTGCCCCTGCGTGCGCGTGACGGTCAGCAGCGGCGACGAGGGCCTGCATGCCTGGGTCACGCCGACGCGCGGCACGCGCGCGCCGCGCAGCACGAGACCCGAGACGGCGCCGGTCGCCGCCTCGCGGCCGCACCACTGCAGGGGTCCGCTGGCATCGAGCGTCGCGGCGCCGGCTCCGACGATCTGCGCGGGGCCGAGCTCCTTGCGGATGCCGTCCAGCAGCGCGTGCAGGTGGACCGCGCGCGGGTCGGGGAAGAGCACGACGAGGTCCTCCGGGCGCGGCGCGTTGCCGAGGCGCGCGGCGATCTCCTCGGCGACGCCGATCTCGTCGCCGAGGCCGGCCTCGAGCAGGAAGCCATGGAGCTCGAGGCCTTCGATGGCCAGCACGGCCAGCCCGTGCCCACCCTCGATCTCCTGGCCCGAGCCGAGGACGCCATGGACGTGGGCTCCGACGACCGTCTGTGTGCCGAGCGCGTCGCCGGCGGCCGCGAGCAGGGCCTCCATGTCCGAGCCGTAGGCGGGCGTCGCGAGCAGGACGGCCCCGTCCGCGCGCAGACCGGTCTCGAGCGCCGCGGCGACGGCCTCCTCGGCCGCCTCACGCGCGTCCTCACGGCTCGAGAGTCCCAGTCCGGCGCGGGTCATGGTGGGTGAAGAGCAAGTTATGACGTGGCCGCGCTTTCGGCCCGCGAAGGGCTCGGCTAGAGTGCGGCCCCGGCGCCGTCCCGACCCTCCTCGGCACCGGCCCCCGCAAACTACGGGGGGTCCAACCCGCCCCCCGGCTGATCTCCTGGGCGAGACAGAAACTTCCGTTGAGGGCGCGATTGGCCGACTTCGAGAGGATCGAGACCCGAGCGGATCTCGATGCGCTCGCTCACGACCTGCTCGCCGAGAAGGTGATCGCGGTCGATACCGAGGCCGACAGCTTCTATCACTACTTCGACAAGACCTGTCTGGTCCAGATCGGCACGCGCCGTCAGATCTACCTGGTCGATCCGCTCGCGCTCGGCGGTCCGTCGGAGCTGGCGCCGCTCGGCCCGATCTTCGCGTCGCCGGAGATCCGCAAGATCTTCCACGCGGCGGAGTACGACCTCTTCGTGTTGAAGCGCGACTGCGGCTTCCGCTTCGCGAATCTCTTCGACACGATGATCAGCGCGCAGGTCCTCGGCTACTCGTCCGTCGGCCTCTCGAGCCTCACCGAGCAGCACTTCGACGTGAACCTGCCGAAGGACGAGCAGCGCTCCGACTGGTCGACGCGGCCCCTGACGCAGAGCCAGTTGAGCTACGCGGCCGCGGACGTGCTCTACCTGATCCCGCTGGCCGAGATCCTCGCCAAGGACCTCAAGCGGGTGCGGCGCGAGTCGTGGGCCCAGGAGGAGTTCGAGGCGCTCGAGCGCAGGGTCTGGCGCGAGCGCGAGTTCGACGAGCTCGGCTACCTGCGCATCAAGGGCGCGCGCAAGCTCGACGGCAGCGGGCTCTCGGTGCTGCGAGCGCTGTACCTCATGCGCGATCAGAAGGCGCGCGAGATGGACCGGCCGCCCTTCAAGGTGCTCGGCAACCGCACCCTGCTCGATCTCGCGGAGCGGCAGCCGCGCAAGCTGGGCGAGCTCGCGGAGATCAAGGGGATCACCGACCTGCTGATCCGGCGGCTCGGCCGCGACGCGCTCGAGGCGATCCGCACGGGTCGCGCGTCGGACCACGGACCCATCCCGAAGCTCGCCGGCAGCGGACGGCGGCGCATGGACCGGCATGCCGAGCGGCGCCTGATCGCGCTGAAGCAGTGGCGCACGCGCCGCGCAAGCGAGCTGGCGATGGATCCCGGCGTCCTGTGTCCGAATTCCACGCTCGAGAGCATCGCCGTGCGCACGCCGCACGGCGCGCGCGATCTCGACGCGCAGACCGACCTGAAGCGCTGGTTCGCGCGCGAGTTCGGCGCGGAGGTGGCCGCCGCTCTGGCGCCGGTGGATTCGGCTCCGCGCGAGGACTGATCTCGGAGCCGGACCCCCAAAAGACCATCCCCCCGCGTGGACCGTCCAACGCGAGGGGATGATTCGATCTGGACCTGGGAGAGCCCCGAGCTAGGCGGGGTGCCGTTCTGGGGAAAGCGCCTTGTTGCAGCTTCGGTGCGACTCCCTGGTTCGAGCTTGATCGAACGTGCGCGCCCGCTTCCGTTCGACCGACTCGTACCAGCTCGACATGGGCGGTCCCTAGAGCACGAAGCGTGCCAGGGTCGATCTGTCGGAAGCGGTGAGTGAAGCCCGCGCGGAAGCAGCGCTTTTCTTCGAGCGCGTTCGAGGTGCGAGTGCCGCTCGAAGCGGCGCTCGCCGGCGTGATCGTGCCGACCCCATCGCAGGCCTGAAGAGAAACCCCCGTGATTCCTGCGGCTTGAGTCCGACGCACCCCGCGATGGCGGTGCCGCACGAGGCGGCGGCAGGAACGAAGGCCGCTCGGACCCCGGCAAAGTGGCTGCGCGAAGTTATGCTGCCGCGCGTGTACGCCGAGCGGCGCCAGCGCGTGCGCGATGCGATGGGACCCGAGGCGGTCGCCATCTTTCTTGGCGCCCGCCACGTCACCCGCTCCCGCGACACCGACTACCCGTTCCGGCAGGACAGCGATTTCTGGTACCTGACCGGCTTCGATCACCCGAACGCGGTCGCGGTGCTGCGCACCGACGGGGGTCCCGCCTACACGCTCTTCGTCGAGCCGCGCGACCGCGAGATGGAGACCTGGAACGGCTACCGCCCCGGCGTCGACGGCGCGAAGCGCGACTTCGACGCCGACGAGGCGTCCCCGATCGGCGAGTTCCTGAGCAAGCTGCCGGACCTGATCCGGGGCGCGCGGCGCATCTTCCACGTGCTCGGCCGCGACGCCGCCGTCGACGCGAAGATCACCGAGACGCTCGAGATGCTGCGCATGCGCTCGCGCCTGGGCGTCGACCCGGCCGACGCGATCGTCGACCCGCGCGGGATCACGCACGCGCTGCGGCTGTTCAAGGAGCCGGCCGAGCTCGACGTGATGCGGCGTGCGTCGGACATCAGCAAGGAGGGCCACGAGTCCGCGGCGCGGCTCGCCTTCCCGGGCCGCTACGAGTACGAGCTCGAGGCGGCGATCGAGTACGCATTCCGGCGTCGCGGCGCGCGCGGCCCCGCATACACGAGCATCGTCGGCGGCGGCAGCAACGCGACGGTGCTCCACTACGTGCGCAACGACCAGAAGCTCCGCGAGGAGGAGCTCGTGCTCGTCGACGCCGGCTGCGAGCTCCTTGGCTACGCGTCCGACGTGACGCGCACCTACCCGATCGGCGGGCGCTTCACGGGTCCGGCTCGCGCGATCTACGAAGTGGTGCTCGCGTCACAGGAGGCGGCGCTCGCGCAGTGCCGTCCCGGCAGGACGTTGCCCGACGTCCACGACGCAGCCGTGCGTCAGATCGTCGCCGGGCTGCTCGAGCTCGGCCTGTTGAAGGGCGACCTCGAGGAGCTGATCGCGCGCGAGGCGTATCGCCCGTACTACATGCACTCGACCAGCCATTGGCTCGGCCTCGACGTGCACGACGTCGGCGCCTACAAGGTCGGCGGCGCGGCGCGCGTGCTCGAGCCCGGCATCGTGTTCACCGTCGAGCCCGGCATCTACATCGCGCCGGATCTCGAGCAGGCCGATCCGCGTTTTCGCGGCATCGGCGCGCGCATCGAGGACGACGTCGTGATCACCGCGGGCGGCTGCGAGAATCTCACTGCGGGCATCCCGAAGGATCCCGACGAGCTCGAGGCGTTGATCGCCTCGCACTGAACGAACGGGATCCGAACATGGCCGACATCTCTTCCCTGCTGAAGGAGAAGCGCCGCTTCCCGCCCGCCGCCGCCTTCGCGAAGGCCGCGAACTGGACGCCGCGCGAGGTCGCCGCGCACCGCCGCGAGGCGGCGAAGTCGCCGGAGCGCTTCTGGGCGCGCATGGCGCGCGAGCACGTCAGCTGGTTCAAGCCGTGGAAGAAGGTGCTCGAGTGGAAGCCGCCGTACGCGAAGTGGTTCCTCGGCGGCAAGCTCAACGTCGCGTACAACTGCATCGACCGTCATCTCGAGGGCGAGCACGCGTGGCGACGCAACAAGGCCGCGCTCATCTGGGAGGGCGAGCCCGGCGACCAGCGCGTGATCACCTACGGCCAGCTCCACCGCGAGGTGTGCCGCTTCGCCAACGTGCTGCTGCGGCTCGGGGCGCGCAAGGGCGACCGCGTCGCGATCTACATGCCGATGATCCCGGAGCTGCCGATCGCGATGCTCGCCTGCGCGCGCATCGGCGCGGTGCACAGCGTCGTGTTCGGCGGCTTCTCGGCGGAGGCGCTGCGCGACCGCATCCTCGACGTCGGCGCGAAGCTGGTCGTCACCGCCGACGGCGGCTACCGGCGCGGCGCGCCCTACGCGCTGAAGCCCGCGGTCGACGAGGCGCTGCGCGGCGAGACGCCCGTCGAGCACGTCGTCATGGTGCGACGCACCGGCGAACCGACGCACTTCCAGGCCGGGCGCGATCTCTGGTGGCACGACGTCGTCGCGCGCGAGAGCGCCGAGTGCAAGGCCGTCCCGCTCGACGCCGAGCACCCGCTCTTCGTGCTCTACACCAGCGGCTCGACGGGCAAGCCGAAGGGCATCCTGCACACGACGGGCGGCTATCTCACCCACGTCGCGACCACGTCGAAGGTCATCTTCGACCTGAAGGACTCCGACACCTACTGGTGCACGGCCGACTGCGGCTGGGTGACCGGCCACTCCTACGTCGTCTACGGGATCCTCGCGAACGGCGCGACCTCGCTGATGTACGAGGGCACGCCGACGACGCCCGGCCCCGACCGCTTCTGGGACATCATCGAGCGCCATCGCGTCACCATCTTCTACACGGCGCCGACGGCGATCCGCACCTTCGTGCGCCTCGGCGAGGAGCACCCCGGCAAGCACGATCTCTCGTCGCTGCGCCTGCTCGGCACCGTCGGCGAGCCGATCAATCCCGAGGCGTGGATGTGGTACCACCGCGTGATCGGCGGCAAGCGCTGCCCGATCGTCGACACGTGGTGGCAGACGGAGACCGGCGGGATCCTGATCTCGCCGCTGCCCGCCGCCGTCGCGACGAAGCCCGGCTCCGCCACGCTTCCGTTCCCCGGTATCGACGCCGAAGTGTGGAACGACGCCGGCGAGGCGGTGAAGCCGCCGGCCGGCGGCTACCTGGTGCTGAAGCGGCCGTGGCCGGGGATGCTGCGCGGCATCTGGGGGGATCCCTCGCGCTTCGAGGAGCAGTACTTCGGCAAGTACGGCAAGACCTACTTCACCGGCGACGGCGCCCACCGCGACCGCGACGGCTACTTCTGGGTGATGGGCCGCGTCGACGACGTGATGAACGTCGCGGGCCACCGCATCGGCACGATGGAGGTCGAGAGCGCGCTGGTGTCGCACGAGAAGGTCGCGGAGGCGGCCGTGATCGGCCGGCCCGACGAGCTGACCGGCACCGCGATCGTCGCCTTCGTGACGCCGAAGGCCGGCGCGTCCGTCGGCGCCGGACTCAAGGAGGAGCTGCGCGCGCACGTCGCCAGGCAGATCGGCGCGATCGCGAAGCCGCAGGACATCCGCTTCACCGACGCGCTGCCGAAGACGCGCTCTGGAAAGATCATGCGGCGCCTGCTGCGCGACGTCGCCTCCGGGCGCGAGCAGGTCGGCGACACCACCACGCTCGAGGACTACAGCGTGCTGGCGAAGCTGCGCGAGGCGCAGGAAGGCTGAGGGGCTTCAGCTCCTCGGGCCGAGCAGCTTCTCGAGCGCGGCCTCGTCGACGGGCTCGCGCTCGCCGCGCTCGAAGGTCGCCGTCATGCCGCCGTCGACCGTGTAGGCGCCGCCGGTCATGAAGCTCGCGCCGTTCGAGAGCAGGAAGGAGACGAGCTGCGCGACCTCCTCGGCCTGCCCGACCCGGCGCAGCAGGTGCGCCTGGCCGAGCCGGTCGGTGATCTCGGCGACGCCGTGGCCGGGTCCGAGGATGGCGGTGTCGATGATGCCGGGGCAGACCGCGTTGACGCGGATCTTCTGCGGCGCGAGCTCGGTCGCGGCAGCGCGCACGAGCCCGACGACGCCGTGCTTCGACGCGTAGTAGGACGGCATGCCCGAGCCGCCGGTCAGGCCCGCGACGGACGCGGTGGCGACGATGGCGCCGCCGCCGCCCGCGATCATCGCGCCGGCGACGGCGCGCAGCCCGAGGTAGACGCCGGTCAGGTTCACGGCGATGACCTGGTCCCAGATGGCGAGATCGCCGCCGACGATCGTGGAGTAGCGCGCGATGCCGGCGTTCAGGTGCACGGCGTGCAGCGCGCCGTAGCGCCCGAGCGTCTGCTCGACCATCGCGGTGTTGTCGGCCTCGCGCGCGACGTCGACCGCGCACGCGAAGGCCTCGCCGCCCGCCTCGCCGATCTCCTTCGCGACGGACTCGGCGCCCGCGCGATCGAGGTCCGCGACGCAGACCTTCGCCCCTTCCGACGCCAGCAGCCGCGCGGTCGCGCGCCCGATTCCGGAGGCCGCGCCCGTCACCAGCGCGACCCGTCCCGCGTGCATGCGTCCGGTCATCGCGGGGGATCCTCCTCCAGCGGCTGCGGATTGCTGCTGTCGCGTCCGAGGAACCAGCGGCCGTCCGCGTCGAGCGACATCGCGATGCGCCCGCCGAGCTCGGGCTCGTTGCCCTCCAGCGGCGCCCCGCGCAGCAGCTCCGCGATCGTGCGGATCACGCCCTTGTGCAGGACGAGCAGGGCGCCCTGCGCGCCGGTCTGCTCGACCCTCGCCAGCCCGCGGCCGACGCGCTCGCGGAACGCGGCTCGCAGCTCGCCGCCCGGGTACTCGAAGCCGGGCTTGCGCGCCCGCCAGTCCGCGTAGAGGACGGGATCGGCGGCCTTCACCTCGTCGAGGCTCATGCCCTCCCAGCGCCCGAAGTCGATCTCGCGGAACTCGGGCACGAGCTGGACCGGCGCGCACGGCGCGATCGCCGCCGCGCTCTGCCAGGAGCGCTGGAGCGGGCTCGCGACCACGACGTCGAAGACCTCCTGGTGCAGCGTCCTCGCGGCGGCGCGCATCTGGGCGCGGCCCTCGTCCGAGAGCGCGATGTCCGCGGCGCCGTGCAGCCGCTCGCGCGAGTTCCCGACCGTCTCTCCGTGTCGGATCATCACGATGCGGCGAAGGTGCGACACGCGTCTCTCCGAAAGGTCCGCGAGGATGGTGGACACGGCCGGCAGCGTCAATGCGCTCTATGCGGCCTCCGCGCGTGCGCTCTATGCGGCCTCCGCGCGTGCGCTCTATGCGGCCTCCGCGCGTGCGCTCTAGACTGCGAATCGGTCGGGTCACTGGGGGGGACCGTGAGAGCTCTACTTGCCATCGTTGCACTGCTGGTGCTGGTGGGCGCGGGCGCCGCGTTCTGGATCCGCGCCGAGGGTGAGGCGCCGAGCCTGACGGCGCCCGAGTCGCTGCTCGTCGGCCGCGCGGCCGCGCCGCTCGAGATCGCGCTGGCCGATCCGCGCTCGGGCCTGCGCTCGCTGCGCGTCGAGCTCGTGGACGGCGACAAGACGCAGGTGCTGCTCGAGGAGGCGTACCCCGGCAGCCTCATCTCCGGCGGGCCGCGGATCGAGCACGCCGCCTCCGTCCCCCTCGATCCGAAAGCGCTCGGCAAGCTCGGCGACCAGGCGAAGGTGCGGATCACCGCGCGCGACTGGTCGTGGCGCCAGTGGCTCTCCGGGAACGCGGCGGAGCGCGATCTCCCGATCGTCGTGGACGTCGACCCCCCGCGCCTCTCGGTCGAGACGGGCCTGAGCTACGGACAGCGCGGCGGCTCGGGGGCCGTCGCATACCGCGTCTCCGAGCCGACCTCGGCGGACGGCGTGCGCGTCGGCGAGCGCTTCTATCGCGGCTACCCGAAGCCGGGCGGCGCCGAGGGCGAGCGCATCGCGATCTTCGCCCTGCCGTTCGGCATCGCCGGGACGCCGCAGGTGGTCGCGCGCGACGCGGCCGGCAACGAGACGACCGCGAGCTGGCCGCTCGTCGTGAAAGAGGTCCAGCAGCCGATCGCCAGCGTGACCCTGACCCGCTCCTTCTTCGACAACGTGCTGCCGCGCCTCGCGGGCGGCGAGACGCCCGATCCGGCCGCCAGCTTCGACGACGTCAACACGCGCGTGCGGGCGGAGAACGAGAAGCGCATCCGCGAGCTGCTCGCCGATACCTCGACCGCGCCGCTCTTCGACGGCGGCCTCCAGCAGCTCGCCAACTCGCAGGTCACGAGCCGCTTTGCCGAGCAGCGCACCTACTTCGTCGACGGCGCGGCCGTCTCGAAGGCGACGCACTACGGCTACGACCTCGCGTCCACGGCCGGCGCGCCCATCACCGCGGCCGCGGCCGGCCGCGTCGCCTACGCCGACGAGCTCGGCATCTACGGCAACTGCGTGCTGATCGACCACGGCATGGGCGTCGGCACGCTCTACGGCCATCTGTCGAGCTTCGACGTCCACGCCGGCGACACGGTGAAGCAGGGGCAGACGCTCGGCCGCTCCGGGTCCACGGGTCTGGCGGGCGGCGATCACTTGCACTTCGCGGTGCTCGTGGGCGACACCTACGTCGACCCCGTCGAATGGTGGGATGCGAAGTGGGTGGAGACGCACATCCGCGACCGCTGGCAGGCGCAGCCGCAGGCCGAGGCAAACGGCGGCTGAGCGCGCTGCGCGCGCGTCTCCTCGCCTGGTACCACGCGGAGCGCCGCGACCTCCCGTGGCGGCGCACGCGGGATCCGTACGCCATCTGGATCTCCGAGTCGATGCTGCAGCAGACGCGCGTCGAGACGGTCCTGCCGTACTACGCGCGCTTCCTCGCGCGCTTTCCCGACGTCGGCTCGCTCGCGCGCGCCGAGATCGACGAGGTGCTCGGCCTGTGGACGGGGCTCGGCTACTACTCGCGCGCGCGCAACCTGCACCGCGCCGCGCAGGTCGTCGTCGAGCGCCACGGCGGAGAGCTGCCCGACGATGCCGGATCGCTGCGCGCGCTGCCGGGCATCGGGCCCTACACGGCGGGCGCCGTCGCGTCGATCGCCTTCGACCGCCCGGAGCCGATCGTCGACGGCAACGTTGCGCGCGTCCTCGCGCGTCTCCTCGGCATCCGCGAAGACATCGCGGCCGCCGGCTCGCGCAAGCGCCTGTGGCAGGAGGCCGCCGCGCTCGCCGACGGACCCGAGCCCGGCGCGCTGAACCAGGCGCTGATGGAGCTCGGCGCCACCGTGTGTACGCCGCGCGCGCCGCGCTGCGAGGCGTGCCCGGTCGCGCGCGCTTGCGACGCGCACCGCGCCGGCGACGCCGAATCGCTGCCGCACAAGCCGCGCAGGACGCGCGTGCGCGAGGTCGACGCCGTCGCCGCGCTGGTGCTGCGGCGCGGGCGCGCGCTGGCCGTGCGGCGCCCGGACACGGGCCTGCTGGCCGGCATGTGGGAGCTGCCCGGCGGCGACGTCGCGGCCGGCGAGAGCACCGACGACGCGATCGCGCGTACGCTCGCGGAACGCGTGGGGCTCGAGGTCGCCGAGGCGCGGGCGCTCGGTCGCGTCGAGCACGGCTTCACGCACATCGCGCTCCGCCTGCACGTGTTCCAGTGCCGGGTCGGCGCCGGCCGCGTGCGCCTGCGCGGTCCGACGGCGCATCGCTGGCTCGCGCCCCCGGAGCTGCGCGCGCTGCCGCAGGGCGGGCCGACCCGCAAGGCGCTCGAGCTCGCGCTGCCCGTCGCGACGTGACGAAGCGGCGTCCGGGCGAGCCGCGGCGCTTCGTCGTCGAGGTGTCGGGCGACGTCGTCAGCGGGCGCCCCGAGGACGTGTCGCGCGCGATCCTCGCGAAGCTCCGCTCGAGCGGCGCCGAGCCGGATCGCGAAGTCGATCTCCACGGACTCCCGGCGCGCGACGCCAGGCAGCGGCTTGCGCGAGAGCTTCGCGAGGCGCGCGCGGCGGGCGAGCGATGCGTGCTCGTGGTGCATGGACGTGGCATCCACTCGGAGTCGCGCCCGGTGCTGCGGGATGCGCTGCCGAGCTGGCTCCAGGAGGCGCCGCAATCCGAGCTCGTGCTCGCCTTCGCGACGGCCCCGCGCGCGCTCGGCGGAGCGGGCGCCACGCTCGTGTGGATCCGGCGGGTGCGCGAGCCGGCGGTATCCTCCGCCGCGAACCGCCGGCGTGGAGAGCAGGACGAGACATGAGCAGCGATTTCGGCCGCGTCTTCCGCATCTCCACCTTCGGCGAGAGCCACGGCGGCGGTGTCGGCGTCGTCGTGGACGGCTGTCCCCCGCGGCTCGCGCTCGACGTCGCCGACATCCAGCGCGATCTCGACCGGCGCCGGCCGGGACAGAGCCGGCTCACGACGCCGCGCCAGGAGGCGGACCGGGTCGAGATCCTCTCGGGCCTCTTCGAGGGCCGGACCATCGGCTCGCCGATCGCGCTGCTCGTGCGCAACGAGGACGCGCGGCCCTCGGCCTACGAGCACATGAAGGACGTGTATCGGCCGTCGCATGCGGACTACACGACCGAGGCCAAGTACGGCATCCGCAACTGGCAGGGCGGCGGGCGCTCGAGCGCGCGCGAGACGATCGGCCGCGTCGCGGCGGGCGCGATCGCGCGCAAGCTGCTGCGCGACGCGGCGGGCGTCGAGATCGTCGCGTGGGTGCAGCGCGTGCACGAGGTGGAGGCGAAGGTCGACGGCGACGTCGTGAGCCTCGAGGCGGTCGAGGCGAGCGAGGTGCGCTGCCCGGATCCCTCGGCCGCGCGCCAGATGATCCAGGCCATCGACGCGGCGCGCGAGCGCGGCGACTCGCTCGGCGGCGTCGTCGAGTGCGTCGCGCGCGGCGTGCCGCCGGGACTCGGCGAGCCCGTCTTCGACAAGCTCGAGGCGGATCTCGCGCGCGCGCTGCTCTCGCTGCCGGCGTCGAAGGGCTTCGAGATCGGCAGCGGCTTCGCCGGCACGCGCATGACGGGCATCGAGCACAACGATCCCTTCGTGCCCGGACCGGACGGCCGTCCGCGCACCGCCGCGAACCGCTCGGGCGGCGTGCAGGGCGGCATCAGCAACGGCGAGCCGGTGGTCGTGCGCGTGGCCTTCAAGCCGACGGCGACGATCGCGCTCGCGCAGCAGACCGTGACGCGCGGCGGCGACGCCGCGGTGCTCGAGGCGCGCGGGCGTCACGATCCCTGCGTGCTGCCGCGCGCGGTGCCGATGGTCGAGGCGATGGTCTGCCTCGTGCTCGCGGACCACTGGCTACGCCAGCGCGCCGTCGATGCGCTGCCGCCTCTCCCTTAGCAAGGAGGCCGACCGAAGGCCCGGCTAAGGCAGCAGCGAGATCGCGTGCTCCGGGCAGTTCTGCTGGCCGCGGCGCGCCTGCTCCTCGAGCTCGGCCGGGAGCTCCGTCTTCCGCACCACGCAGTGGCCGCGCTCGTCGTCCTCGAACACGTCGGGGGCCAGCACGTAGCAGCGCCCGTGACCGACGCACTTCGCGCGGTCGACGTGCACGCGCATCAGAGGTCCCAGACGAGCGGCAGGTAGAGCGCCTCGCGGATGCCCGGCGAGAAGCGGGGCTGTTCGCCGGGCTTGATGCGGTAGTGCGGGATGCGCTCGTGCCACACCTCCATGGCGACGCGCAGCTCCATGCGCGCGAGGTGCGAGCCGAGGCAGCGGTGCGGGCCGGCGCCGAAGGCGGCGTGGATGTTGCGCTCGCGCTCGAAGTCGACGATCTGCGCGTCCTCGAAGTGCTCGTCGTCGGTGTTGGCGGAGCCGATCAGCAGGGTCGCGAGCTCGCCCTCCTTCAGCTCGACGCCGCTGAGCGTCACGCTCTGCTTCACGAGCCGCGGCACGGCGACCACGGGCGTCTCCCAGCGCAGCAGCTCCTCGACGGCGCCCGGGATCAGCTTCGGGTCGTCGAGCAGGCGCTGGCGCTGCTCCGGGTTCGAAGCGAGGTACGTCATGTTGCAGCCGAGCGTCGAGGTGACGGTGTCGAGTCCGGCGAGCAGCAGCAGGAAGCAGATGTCCAGGATCTCGTTGCGCGACAGGCGCTCGCCGTCGATCTCGGCGCGCGCGAGGGCGGTCAGCATGTCGTCGCGCGGGTGCGCCTCGCGCTCGTCGAGCGCGCGCCGGAAGTACTCGTAGTTGCGCGCGCCCGCCGCGTTGCGCACGGGCTGGAGCTCGGTGTGCGCGATGCCCGGCCGGCCCTTGTGCGGGCGGATGATGTCGTCCTTCAGCTCGAGGAAGAAGCCGAGGTCGGAAGCGGGCAGGCCGAGCAGATCGAGGAAGGCGGTGCAGGGCAGCGGGATGGCGAAGGCGGCGTCGAACTCGCATTCGCCGTCGCGCGCGAAGCCGTCGATCAACGCGCGCGCGTGTCGCGCGACGCCCGGCGCGAGCTCTTCCATCTTGCGGCGCGAGAAGTGCGGATCGAGGAGGCGGCGGTAGCGGGTCTGCGCCGGCGGATCGATCTGCTGCGGGATCATCGGGCGCTCGGTCCCGAGCTGCATGTGCATCTCCATCTCCGAAGAGAAGATCTCCGGATGACGGAGCGCCCAGAGCACGTCCTCGTAGCGCGAGATGACCGGCGCGTTCGACAGCACGCTGCGTCCGACGGGGCAGCGCGTGCGCAGCTCCTTGTAGGCGGGCTGCGGGCAGCGCGCGAACTCTTCGTGGAAGAGATTGATGCGGCCCGACTCGTCGATCACCATGCAGCCCTCGGTTCCCCGGCGCGGGGCATCGGCGCGCGAGCGTAGCTCCGCTCGCTACGCGCGACGTCTCTTCGTTAGCCGATCTAATCCGCGTCGCGTTCGCGGACGCGGGACCGGCAGCAGCAAGGAGGCCGACACAAGTCGGCCGACGCGCAGCGAGGCGCAGCCGAGCGAAGGCCGGAATGCCCGAGCGCGAGCGGACAGCGAGCGCGAACGCCCGGCAAGATCACGGCAGGATCGCGAAGCCGGCGATCGCCGCGGCGACGGCGAGGAGCAGCGCGCCGGCGCCGAGACGCGCGTGCAGCACGCGCACGCGCGTGTCGCCGCGCTCGAGCCGCGCGCCCTGACGCCAGGTTGCGACGAAGAGCGCGAGCGCGCCGACGCCGAGGAGCCCGTGGAAGCTCGCGAGCGGCGTCATGCCGCGCAGCCATACCGCCGAGGCCAGCCCGGCCGCGAAGCCGACGCAGAGAAGTGCGACCGTCGGCTTCGCGACGCGCAGGTGCAGCCGGCGCGCGCCGGAAGGCGGCGGCCGCCGCGCGTTGCGGGCGCGGCGCAGCGAGAGGCCGGCGCGGAACGTCACCGCGGCGAGCAGCAGGCAGAGCGCCATCCACACCGGATGCGCATAGGCGAGCGCGCGCGCGAGCGGATCCTGCGCTGTGGGGTCCAGCTACTCGACCTTGAAGACCGCCGCCGCCGGCAGCCGTTCGAGCAGCGCGTCGAGCGCCTGCTGCACGTAGCCCGCGTCGCGCGACTCGAGGGTCAGCAGCACGCGGAAGGCCTCCTCCTGGATGCGCGGATACGAGCCGAGCAGGAGGTCGGGGAACTGGCGGAGCAGCGCGTGCAGATCCTCGGCGATCTCGCTCTCCATCGAGCGCACGTAGACGCGCTTCAGCACGAAGGGCACGCCGCGGAAGCGCTCGCGCGCCGACTCGAACTTCTTGCGCAGCAGCTCCGGGATGCCTGGGAAGATGTAGACGTTGCCGACCACGACGAGCGGGAACCACAGGTCGCCCGCGTCGAGCAGGTTCGAGCCGGCGGGGATCTGGGCCATCTTCTTCTGGCTCGCGTTCGGCTCGCCGCCGACCGCGCGCCGCAGGCGCTCGAGGATCGAGTCGCTCTGCTCGAGCGGGCGCCCGAAGGCAGCGGCGACGCCCTCGACGGTGAGGTCGTCGTGCGTGGGGCCGATGCCGCCCGACGTGAGCACGAAGTCGTAGGTCTCGCTCATCACGCGGACGTGCTCGGCGATCACGTCGATCGCGTCCGGGATGGTGACGATGCGCTCGACGTCGACGCCGAGGGCGCGCAGCTCGCGACACAGGTACGGGGAGTTGGTGTCGACGACCTTGCCGGAGAGGATCTCGTTTCCGATCACGAGGATTCCGGCGGTCGGCATGGCGCGCGAGGGTATCGGGTTTCGCAGGGGCGGGCGAACGAAGCGCGTTGTGCCGCGCACCCGCTCGCATCTATGCTCGACGCCATGCGCGTGAAGGTCCGCTTCGAGCCCTCGGGTCGCGAGGTGCGCGTCGTGCGCGGCACGACTTTGCTCGAGGCGGCGCGGTGCGCGGGCCTGCCGATCGCGAGCGCCTGCGGCGCAGGCGGCCTCTGCGGGCGCTGCGGACTCGAGATCCTCGACGGCGCCGAAGCGCTCGGCGCGGAGAGCGAGGACGAGCAGCGCAGCAAGCGGCGCAACCGCGTGGACGCGTCCGAGCGCCTCGCCTGCCGCGTGATCCTCTCGGCCGACGCCCGGGTGCGCGCGTCGTACTGGTAGGGAGCCGTGCGGGCCGTCGTGCTCGTCGATCACGGCAGCCGGCGCGCCGAGGCGAACGCGCAGCTCGAGGCATTGGCCGAGCGGCTGCGCGAGCGCGAGCCCGGCACCCTGGTCGTGACGGCGCACCTCGAGATCGCCGCGCCGGACATCGCCGCGGCGCTCGCGACGTGCGCGTCGTCCGGCGCGCGCGAGGTCGTGCTGCTGCCCTGGTTCCTCGCGCCGGGGCGCCACACCGCAGAGGACATCCCGCGCGCCGTGGCGGCGGCGCGCGAGCGCCATCCCGAGCTGCGCGTGAAGATCGGCGAGCCGCTCGGGCTCGACGCGCGCCTCGTGGAGGTCGCGCTGTCGCGTATCGCCGACGCGCGCGAGAGCCCCGCCTAGCAGGCTGCGGAAAAACTCTCCCGTCGCCGGACACCGATCTCTGGACCCGCTCGCTGCGTTGCGAAAGCTCGCCGTAGGCCTGCTATGGCTGCGCTTTCGCGCCTTGCGAGCGGGTCATATCTCGGCGTCCGGCTCGGTCCGGCGTTTTTCCGCAACCTGCTAGCTCTCCGCGATCATCCGCGCGACTGCCTCCTCGCCGAGCGGCTCCGCCTGCTTGATGCGGAAGCTCTCGGCCCACTCCGACGCGAAGTCGCGCTGCAGCGCGAGGTTGATGCAGAGCGTGATGCCCATCGCGACGAGCGCGCCGAGGCTCGCGAGCGCCATGTCCACGTGCGAGTCCCAGGGGTCGCCCTGGGTGCCGAGATACGCCTGGCCGAGGTCGCCGCCGAAGACGACGGCGGCGCCCCACTCGATCAGCTCGTAGATCATCGAGGTCGACATGGTGAGATCGAGGGGCAGGAAGTAGCCCCAGAAGCCGCGCACGTCCGCAATGCGCAGGAACACCTCGCGGATCGGATAGGCGAAGAGCAGCCCGTACAGGAAGTGGAGCGCGCGGTCGTAGTGGTTGCGCTGGAAGCCGAACGTCTCGTCGATGGAGAAGCCGAGGAAGCGCTGCGACCACGCGTCGAAGGGCACGAGCGAATAGGTGTAGTGCGCGCCGATCTCGTGGAGCGCGAGGAAGACGAACAGCAGCGTGTAGGAGACGCGCGAGAAGCGGAAGCGGCGATAGCTGAGCAGCAGCGCGCCGCCGAGCCCGACGACGAGCGTGTTCTCCAGCAGCCAGGTCGAGCGCGAGACCGGCGAGACGGCGAGCGCGGCGAACTCGATAGCGAAGAGCGCGACGAGCACCATCACGAACTTGCGGTGCTCGCGGCGCGGAGGCGTCGCGGCGGGCGGGCTCAAGGAGCCGCCCCCTTGCTGGCGCTCGCGCGGATGTAGCGGCGCGAGATCGGCGAGATGTCGGTCGGCGGCACGCGGCACTCGATCAACGCGAACTCGCGCACCTCGTTCGCGGCGCGCAGCGCCTCGCGCAGCTCCGCGCGCGACTCGACCTGGAAGCCGACGCCGCCCCACGCCTGCGCCAGCTCCGCGTAGGGCCACGGCGGGATCTCGAGCAGGTCGCGGCGCTTCGTGACCGGCCGGAAGATCCCCCAGCCGCCGTTGTTGACGAGCAGCACGACGGGCGTCAGCCCGTGCGCCGGCGCGTGCGAGATCTCGGGGCCGGTCATCTGGAAGCCGCCGTCGCCGCACAGCACGAGGGGACGTCTGCCGGTGCCGATCTGCGCGCCGAGCGCCGCGGGGACGGCGAAGCCCATCGACGCGTAGTAGCCCTGCGCGAAGTAGAGGCCGCCCGCGGGCTGTCGGATCTCGAGCCCGCCGAAGAGCATGTCGCCCGACTCGGCGAAGACGTCGTAGCCGCGGTGCTCCGCCAGGAAGTCGTTCACCTCGACCAGCAGATCGTTGATCGAGACGCCGGCGCCGGCACGCTGCGCACGCGGCCGCAGGGGCGTGCGCTTCAGGTTGTCGCAGTAGCGGATGCGCTCGCGCATGCGCGGCAGGTCCTGCGCCGCCAGCTCGCGCACGAAATCCCGCAAGGTCACGTCGGTGTAGGTGTGGAAGGAGACGTTGACGCGGTTCGCGAGCGCCCAGATCGAGCGGTCGCGCACCACCTGCGGCTTCGCCGCGCCGAGATTCATGTCGGTGAGCTGGTTGCCGAGCGAGAGCACGAGATCCGCCTGGCGGACGCGGCGCGAGATCGGCTCCGCGCTGAAGGGCCCGATGTGGATGCCCATGTGCTGCGGGTGGTCCATCGGGAAGACACCCTTCGCCAGCGGCGTCGTGACGACGGGCGCGCCCATGCGCTCGGCCAGGCGCAGGAAGTCGCGCTCGGCGCGCTCGCGGTAGAGCTCGACGCCCCCGATCAGGATGGGGCGCCGCGCGCTGCGGATGCGCGTGCGCGCCTCGGCCACCGCCTCGCGCAGCTTGCGAGGATCCGACTGCGGCGCCGGGAAGGAGCCGTCCCACTCGAGCACCTCGCGCGGCACCGGGATCACGGTGTCGACCTGGTCGCGGTGGATCTCCAGGTAGCCGGGGCGCAGCTCGCTCGCGATCGCGCGCACGACCTCGTGCACCTCCTGCGCCGCCAGCAGCGGCTCGCGCAGCACGCGCGCGGCGCAGGTCACCTCCTGGAAGATGCGCCACTGGCTCTCGACCTCCTTCGCCTGGTGGTGGACGCCGCCGAGCTTCTGCTCCGCCTCGCCGGGGCCGCCCGACACCACGAGCAGCGGGACCTGCTCGGCATAGGCGCCGGCCACGGGGTTGACGACGTTGTGGCCGCCGGCGCCGTAGGTGACGCACAGGACGCCGAGGCGCCGCGTGCTGCGCGCATAGCCGTCCGCCGCGAAGCCGACGGAGGGCTCGTGCGAGAAGGTCACGATCTCGAGATCGCGGCTCCGGCCGAAGCGCTGGAAGAGGCCGAGCACGAGATCGCCAGGCAACCCGAAGATGTGTCGGACGCCGGCGCGCCGCAGGTACGCGACGAGGAAGTCGCCGAGCCGCATGCGCGGCCGCATCGCGCCGTGTGCCGTCCCGCGCGCGCGCGCCATCCGGATCGGTCTCCTAGCCCGGCGGCGCCGGGACCACCTGGTCGATCACCAGCACGATGCCGTTCGCGCCGGGCTCGAACGGCCCCGCCGCCTCGCCCTGGAGATCGCCGGGGGTGCGGCTCATGGCGTTGCCGTCCGAGTCCACACGGGCCGAGAGCGAGAGCGGGCCGGCGAAGGGCAGGGCCTGGATCATGCGGTCGTCGGGGCCGAGCTCGAAATCGAGGGGAAAGCGCGGTGATGGGATCCGCTTCACCGCGAGCGGCGGGCCGCCTTGCTGGCGGCGCGCGATCAGGAAGAGCACGGAGCCGGGGACCACCTGACCCTCGAGGTCCTTCGCGAGCTGGACGGTGCCGTGGATGGGCGCGCCGGACTCCGCGGCGACGTCCGCCGTGCCGCGCGCCGCTTCCGGCGCAGCGGGCAGCCCCGGCTGCGCACGCTCGGCGCGCTCCGCGCCCGCCGGAAAGATGTGCGAGAGATCGGGCTGGCGCGGCTGCTCGGCCGGGTCGTAGGGCTCGAGGTTGCGGTCGCAGCCATACAGTGCGAGCGCTGCGCCGAGCAGGGCGATCCGGCTACGCGCACGCATGGGCGCACACCGTAGCGAAGCGCGGCGATTGTTCGGGCGCTGCGCTGGTGATAGGGTGGGCCTCGAAGCGGAGCCTGGGGGTGGCCGCCCGCGCGAAGCGAACTGGAGTGAGCGCGGGGCCTGAGAACAAACCCTTGGAACCTGACCTCGTTCGCACGAGCGTAGGGAATGGCTCTCGTCGCAGGCCGCAGCCTCGGCGCTCCGCAGTGCGCTCGAGGAGGTCGCCATGACTCGCTATTCGATTCCCGCGACGGGTGGGAACCCGTCGAGCTCCGCGCAGGGCACGACGCCGGGCAGCTTCGCGAACGCCGCGCGCGTCGGTACGCCGTGGACCTTCTCCTCGCCCGACGCGCCCGGCATGCCGCCCACGTCGGAGCGGACGGCCTGGGACTTCATGCCGCCCGACTGGATGCGCCGCGCCGACGGGAGCTGGGCCGCGCCGGACGGCTTCCAGCCCGTCACGCAGCTCGAGTTCGCGCGCCTCGGCATCGTGACGCCGGAGATGCGCCGGGTCGCGGAGCGGGAGGGCCACCTCACGCTCGAGCAGGTGCGCGACGAGGTCGCCGCCGGGCGCATGGTGATCCCCGCCAACAAGGCGCATCTCGCGAAGAGCCTCGACCCGATGGGAATCGGCCGCGCCTGCCGCACCAAGATCAACGCGAACATGGGCGCGTCGCCCGTCGCGAGCTCGTCCGACGAGGAGGTGGACAAGCTTCGCTGGGCCGAGCGCTGGGGCGCCGACACCGTGATGGATCTCTCCACCGGTGGCGATCTCGACGCGACCCGCGAGGCGATCATCAAGCACGCCAGCGTGCCGATCGGCACGGTGCCGATCTACTCGATGATCATCGGGCGGCGCATCGAGGACCTCGACGAGGCGGCCGTGCTCGAGACGCTCGAGCACCAGGCGCGCCAGGGAGTCGACTACTTCACGATCCACGCGGGCGTGCTGCGCGAGCACCTGCCCTTCGTGGCGAAACGCCTGATCGGCATCGTCAGCCGCGGCGGCTCGCTGCTCGCCAAGTGGATGCTGCACCACAGGCGCCAGAACCTGATGTACGCGCTGTGGGACGAGATCTGCGAGGTGATGCGCCGCTTCGACGTGACGTTCTCGATCGGCGACGGCCTGAGGCCCGGCGGTCTCGCCGACGCCACCGATCGCGCGCAGCTCGCGGAGCTCGAGACGCTCGGCGAGCTGACGGAGCGCGCCTGGCGCCACGGCTGCCAGGTGATGGTCGAGGGGCCGGGCCACGTGCCGTTCGACCAGATCGAGTTCAACATGAAGCTGCAGCGGCGGCTCTGCCACGGCGCGCCCTTCTACGTGCTCGGGCCGCTCGTGACCGACATGTTCCCCGGCTACGACCACATCACGAGCTGCATCGGCGCCACGGCTGCCGCCTATCACGGCGCGGCCATGCTCTGCTACGTGACGCCGAAGGAGCACCTCGGTCTGCCGAAGCGCGACGACGTGAAGCAGGGCGTGGTCGCCTACAAGATCGCCGCGCATGCTGCGGACGTCGCGCTCGGCATCCCGGGGAGCCGCGACCGCGACGACGAGCTGACGCGCGCGCGCGCGGCGCTCAACTGGGAGCGCCACTTCGAGCTCTCGTTCGATCCGGACCTCGCGCGCGCGTATCACGACGAGGATCTCGACGTCGACACGGACTTCTGCGCCATGTGCGGGCACGACTGGTGCTCCGTGCGCATCTCGAAGGAGATCACGGAGTTCGTGTCGGGCAAGGATCCGGAGTTCGCCTGGGACGGCGCGCGCGTCAGCGACGCGCTCACGCGCGAGCAGCAGGAGATCCTGGCGCGCCGCGGCGTGCTCTCGCCCGAGGAGATCCACCGGCTCGCCGGCAAGATGCGCCGCGCGCTCGGCGCGCAGCGCGGGAGCCGCGCCGCGTGTCACAGCGACGTCTCGTCGGACGCGCAGGCCCGCCAGGTCCAGTCGCAGAGGCTCGACCCGGAGACGCTCGAGCCGCTGGCCGGGTCCTGAAATGCATTCGCCCCGGGGCGTGAGCCCCGGGGCGATTGTCCGGATCCCTACCCCCCCCTGGCCAGGACCCGAACGCCCCTGCTCATCGGCGAGAGCTGCGCGGGCTTGAGGGAATTCTGCCGGCCGCTTGCGCGTTCCCGCGCACGCAGCATGACACCAGCGCGCTACGCCGTCGGCTCGGACTCGCCCTCGAGGTCCGTGAACTGGCGCGCCTCCTCGACGTCGTCCTCCCAGATCCGCTCGTAGTCGAGGACTTCCGGCGCGCCGACCTTCACGACCTGGAAGAACGGGGAGAGGTCGAAGTCGCGAGGCATCAGCAGGGTGGGGTGGCGGCCCTGCAACAAGCTCTCGTGGCCGTCTCCGCGGCGCGACCAGACCGAGAGGAGGAGCGGGCGGCGGGCGGGTCGCTCGGAGCCGCCCGGCGCGTCCGTGAAGGTCACCTGCGGGAGCACGGGGAACCCGACCTCCGCGAAGAGCTGGCCCAGCAGGCTCGTGCAGATCACGGAGCGCGCCGCACCGCTGCCGAAACGCAGCACGCGCTTGCGGCGTTTCGGCGGGAGCAAGGCCGCGCTGCCGAGGTGGAGCGCGAGGTCGATCACGTTGCGCAGGTCGTAGCGCCAGCCGATCGCGTCGATCGCCCCTGCCAGGATCCCCTCGAGCTGCTTCGGGAGCAGCCGGTGGGGCCGACAAAGGCGGACGTTGTGGTCGGCGTACTTCGAGAGAGGGGAAGCGACCACTCCCTCCATCACGGCCTCGACCACGATGTGCTCGGCCTCGGATCCGAAGTGCTCCTCCGCGAGCGCGCGCATGGCGCCGCCGCGCTGCAGCAGCTCGTCGCCGACGTAGAGCGCGGCGTGCGACCAGGGGCTGTGGGTCAGGTACTTGATCAGCACCGAGACGCGCAGGTCGCCGTCGACCAACAGGACGTCGCCCTTGCGGACCTGTCGCTTCAGCGCCTCGAGATCGCTCGGGTGGTGCTGCTCGTAATGGCCGACGGGCTCGTTGAGGAAGCGCGTGACCCGCTCGGTGATCCATTCCCGGAGTGCGTTCCACGCCACGATGCGAGCCACCTTTACAGCCCGGCGGCCGTCTCGGAGACTGCAAGCATGTCCGCAGAGGTCCGCGTCTCCACGTTGCGTCCTGCCGCCGCGACCCGCTGGCTCGTGCCGGCGCTGCTGCGCGGCCTGCTCTGGGTGCTGCTCGGGAGCTGGATCGGCTCCTGGCTGCTCTTCGCTCTGGTCGTGGCGCCCACCGCATTCCGCGTCCTCCCGAGCCCCGGCGCCGCGGGCGCGCTGGTGGCTCCGGTGCTCGACGCGCTCCATCTCTACGGGGTCTTTGCGGGCCTCTGTCTCGCAGCGCTTGCGCTCGCCTTGCGGCGCGGCGCGCTGCGGATCGCCATCCCCCTCTTGATGGCGGCGGCCTGTCTCTATTCCCAGTTCGGCGTGTCCGCGGAACTAGCTGAGATCCGGGATCTGGTATTTGGCCCCGAGGGGAACGAAACGCTGGCGGCCCGCTTCACCGAGCTCCATCGGCTCTCGATGACGATCTACAGCTGTGTGCTGATCGCCGCGCTCGTGCTCGCCGGACTCCACGCCGCCCGAGATGCAGAAGAGAGTGGGACAGACAGGAACCATTCCCGCGTTCGACCCTGAGGTGCGCTTGCAAAGTTGACGCCAGTCGAAATTTTCTTGGCCGCGAGTGGATCGCTGGTGTATCCTTTTGCCGCTTCGGTCGAAAAACCTTTCTAATTCGCGTAGTTACAGCCGACACGCCAAGCGGCACGGCGACCGGGCCTACACAGCGTCGAGACGAGCTCGGCGCCGCCACTTCGAGACGGTTTCGGGAGCACGCAACCGCCCCCTTCGGGCGTCACGACCGAGCCGGAGGGAGCGAGAGTCCTGGGATGAGCGTCAACATCAAGATCCTGGTGCAGTTCTCGGTCTCGAACACCGCGCTCGAAGACGCGATGGCCGAGTACGACGAGCTCACCGTCGAAGGACTCGTCCGCGAGATCCTCGACAAGGCCATCGCCTGCGACGAGATCACCGCGAAGCTCCAGGACGGCCCGAACACGCTCGAAGAGTACGACCAGATCACGCAGTAGCTCCCCGCCGCGCTCGATCGGCGGCACTTCAGAGCAGTGAGAGCTGGGTCGGCGCGCCGCGCGGCAGCGAGCGGGATCCAACCCCCACGCGCGCAGCCGAGCGCGCGAGAGACGGCGACGGGTCGGGAAGTGCGCGCACGCCCGCGGTGACCGGCCCCGGCTGGTAGATGCCCCGCACGCGCGCGAAGTCGAGCAGCTCGAAGTAGAAGACCTTGAAGCGCGGGCCGTGGTTGAAGTGGCGCAGGTGCGCGAGCTCGTGGCACAGGGTGTTCACGAGGCTCGAGTACTTGAGCGGCCGTCCCGTGACGGCGTGGCGCAGGCGGATGCGGATCGCGCCATCTGCGAAGCACACGCCGTAGCGGCTCGTCACGTTCGCGCGCTCTGCGCCGATCGATTTGTAGCGGAGCCCGAACTGCCGGGAGATCCGTTCGGCGTCGCGCGTGAGGCTCTCGAGCAGCGACGCGCGGCTCGCAGCATCCATGATCGCTCGCAGTGTTCCAGCCATCGCTGCCGCGGTCAACGCGGATGATAGATTCCGCCCATGCCTTCGGACGTCGCGCGCGTCGCGTTGTTCCCGCTCTCGAACGTGGTGCTCTTCCCGCGTGTGAAGACGCCGCTCCACATCTTCGAGCCGCGCTACCGCCAGCTGATGCACGATGTGCTCGAGGCGGACCGCCACATCGCGATGGCCGTCGTGCGGCCCGAGCACCAGGGCGACATGCTCGGCGATCCGCCGCTCTATCCCGTCGGCTGCTGCGGCGAGATCACGGAGTTCCAGAAGCGGCCCGACGGCCGCTACGACCTCGTGCTGCACGGCATCTGGCGCTTCCGCATCGTCGAGGAGGAGCCGCGCCCCGCAGAGCGGCTCTACCGCGTCGCGCGCGTGCAGCCGCTCGACGAACCCTTTCCCGAGGAAGAGCGGGATCGCGTCGCGCGCCTGCGCTCGAGCGTCGTCGAGAACGTCGCGTATCTCGCGCGCGAGGCGGAATCCGAGGGCACGCGCTTCGACGCCTCGCTGTTCGCCGGCATCGACGACGCGACGTTCGTGAACGTGCTCGCGAACGCCATTGCATTTCCGAGCGAAGAGAAGCAGAGCCTGCTCGAGGCCGAGAGCATTCCGGAGCGCTACGCGCGTCTCGCGAGTGCGCTCTCGTTCCGCCGCGCCGAGCTCGAGATGCGCGCGGAGCCGGGTCGCCGACCGCTCCACTAGGCTCGCGCCGGCTCTCCGCGCGCGCGCGTTGCATGCGGCTGGATTTTCGAGGATTCAGGCGAGAAACCTCGAAATACAGAGATCACCGAATCTCGAACGCCGGTGTGGCGAGACGCCGCGACGAGCGTCGGCAGCGGTCGAGGATGCGCGCTGAACTCCGCGGAATCGAAGCGCGAAGAGCGGAGCAAAACGCCGGTTTCCGACGCTGTGATGCGCACTGCACACGCGTGACACTTTCGTGTAGAGGAGTCGTCACCGAATCGAGCGTTCGTCATTGAAAGGCTGTCCGACCCATGCTCTACTCCCGCGCCGCGCCAGACGGGTTCGATGGGGATCCGGCGCAAACTCTCGAAATCCTCCGTAGAACGAAGAAATTGAGCCAAGCCCCCCAGCAACTTTGGGATGGCGTTCTGCGCCGTCTCGGAGCCGAGATCAGCTCTCATACGCTCGAGGCCTGGGTACGACCCCTGGAGCCTCGCGTCGAGGGGGAGCGCCTACGGCTCGTGTGTCCGACCGCGTTCCATCGCGAGCGGGTGCGCGTGCGCTTGCTGCCGCTGATCGAGCGGCATCTCGAAGCCGAGCGCGGACAGCGGGTCGAGCTCGAGCTCGTCGTGAGTCCGCCGTGCTCGGGACGTCGCGCCAGATCGTCTGGGAACCCGGTTGTTCCGGCTGAATCGGAAGAGGCGCAGGCGACGTCGAAGCATGCCGAGGATCGGGAGCCCGCCTCCGAGATGGCCGCGCAGCCCGCACCGCTCCAGCTCGAGCTGCCCTACCGCTTCGAGAACTTCGTCGTCGGGCGTTGCAACGCGCTTGCGCGCGAGGCCGGCCTCGCCGTCGCGCGCGGGCAGCAGCAGCGCATCAACCCGCTCTACGTCTTCTCGCGCGCCGCGCTCGGCAAGACCCACCTCGCGCGCGCGATCGCGGTGGAAGCCCTCCACCACAACGGCGGGCGCGTCGTCTACGCGCCGGCCGAGGCATTCACGAACGAGTTCCTGGCCTCGATCCGGAACCGCGAGACCGCGCGCTTCAAGCGCCGCTATCGCGAGAACGTGCGCCTGCTCGTCATCGACGACGTCCACTTCCTGCGCGCGAAGCGCGCGACGCAGCTCGAGCTGCTGCATACCGTCGCGCATCTCGTCGACGTGGGAGCACGCGTGGTCGTGACCGGCGACCGCATGCCGCGCGAGTACCAGGACTTCGATCCGCGGCTGCGCTCGCAGCTCGCGGCCGGGCTCGTCGCCGAGCTCGAGCCGCCGGACGTCGGCGTGCGGCGCGAGATCGTGCGGCGCAAGGCGGCGGCGGGCGGCGTGCGCCTGCCCGAGGACTGCCTCGAGCTGCTCGTCGAATCGGTGCGCGGCAGCGTGCGCGATCTCGAGAGCGCGCTGATCCAGCTCGTCGCGAGCGCGTCGCTGCTGAAGCGGCCGCTGGACATCGATCTCGCGCGCGGGGCGTTGCAGAAACTGCTGCCCGCTCCCGCCGCGCCGCGCCGGCTCGCTGCGCGCGACGTGATCGAGGTCGTCGCGGGCTTCTTCGGCGTGCGGGCCGACGCGCTCGCCGCGCGCACGCGCCGTCGCGACGTGCTGTGGCCGCGCCAGCTCGCGATGTCGCTGTGCCTCCGTCACACGGACTCGAGCGCCGCCGAGATCGGGCGGCTCTTCGGCCGCGAGCACACGGCCGTCCGCAACGCGGCGCGCAGCGTCGAGCGGCGCATCCTGGAGCGCGCGCGCGAGCGCTACCAGGTCGAAGAGCTGACGACGCGTCTCGAGGCGCTGCGCGAGGAGCAGACCGGCGACGCCTGAACCGGCGTGGCTAGATTCGCCTTCCTGGACGATCGGCGAGACGACGCAACTCCGAGCGGCGGGACGCTCGCGCTCGGGATCCGCACGGCGCGCAAGCTGGCTGTCGCCGTCATCGGCGGAACCCTGCTCGCCTTCGGCGTGGCGATGCTCGTGCTGCCCGGGCCGGGGGTGATCGCCATCGGTGCGGGACTTGCGGTGCTGGCGGCGGAGTTCGCGTGGGCGCGCAGGCTGCTGCATCGCGCGAAGCGCGAGGCGCAGGCGCTCGTCGGGAGGAACGGGCCGAAGCCGGACTAGATGCCCATGCGCGAGAGCGCGTCGGCCACGCGGTTCACGGCGGCCGTCAGCTCGGGATGCGTCTCCTCGAAGCGCTCGATCGCCTCGCGCAGGTTCTTCGCCAGCGCCTCCAACGCCTCGGGCTCCGTGCGATCCGGACGCAGGCGCTGCTCGATGTCGTGCGCGAGCCCCTCGAGCTGGGCTCGCGCGCCGGTGTCGAGCGGCGGGCCGTTGCGCAGCTCGGCGCGCAGACGCGCCAGGGTCTTCTGGAGCTCGTCGCGCTCCACTAGATCCCCTGCCGCGCGTCTTCGCGGTAGACGAAGCCCCGCGGCAACCGCCCGCCGCGCGCCACCCGGAAGAACGGCGGAAGCTCCGTCGCCAGCGTCGCGACGAGCCCGGCGCCGGCGAGCGCGTAGGCCACCCAGGTCGAGAGCGCGCCGGCCGGCAGCCAGAGGACCAACAGGGGCAGCGCCATCGCGCTGGCGGCGAAGCCGCCGAGCGACATCGCCAGGAACTGGCGCGCGTCGTTGCGAGAGACGTCGAAGTAGAAGAGGAACGTCGACGCGACCCGCTCCGGGTAGTGCACGACGGCGCCGCTCGCCTTCGCGGCGAGGAGATGTCCCCACTCGTGCGCGAGGTAGGCGCTGACGGCGGCGAGCGTGCCGGCCAGCACCGCGACCGCCGCCGGCACGAAGCCCGTCTCGATCCGCAGCAGCGCGTCCGCGCGCCAGACGAACCAGGTCAGCGCGACGATCAGGGCGTCGCGGACGAGCATCCGCCAGGGCAGCGCGCGCATGCCCCTTCTAATACCCCGAAGCGGCGCGCTTGGCGAAGCGCTCCTGGGCCAGGCGCCAGCGCGTCGGTCCGGAGAGCTCCGGCGTCTTCACCGGCTCGAGCGACGGCGGATCCTGCGCGGGGTCGTCGAAGCGGGCGAGGATCTGGTAGGTGGTGCTGCGCTGCACCGGCGTGCGGCCGACGTCGCGGATCAGCCGCCGCATCTCCTCGGCCGGCAGGTTCTCGCCGAAGTCGGCGCCCGACTCGCGCGAGATCGACTCCTCCATGAGCGTGCCGCCGAAGTCGTTCGCGCCCGAGCAGAGCGCGAGCTGCGCCAGCTTCGGGCCCATCTTCACCCAGCTCATCTGGATGTTCGTGATCCACGGCCGCAGGAAGAGGCGCGCCACCGCGATGGTGAGCAGGTCCTCGCTCATCGAGGCGCCGGGCCGCGCGTGCATGTGGTTGAAGAGCGTGTTCTTCTCGTGGATGAAGCCGAGCGGGACGAACTCGGTGAAGCCGCCGGTGCGCTTCTGGATGCTGCGCAGCAGATCCATGTGGTTTGCTACGTGCTCGGGCGTCTCGATGTGCCCGTACATCACGGTCGAGGTCGAGCGCAGCCCGATCTCGTGCGCCGTCGTCACGATCTCGATCCAACGATCGCGCCGCAGCTTGTTCGGCGAGATCACCTTGCGGATCTCGTCGTCGAGGATCTCGGCGGCCGTGCCGGGCATCGTGTCGAGCCCCGCCTCGACGAGCCAGGCGAGGTACTCGCGCAGCGGCATGCCGCTCTTCTTGTGGCCGAAGTCCATCTCTTCCGGCGAGAAGGCGTGGATGTGGAGCTTCGGGAACTCGCGCTTCAGCGCGACGAGGATGTCGCGGTAGTGCTCGTGGGTCTTCTGCGGGTGGATGCCGCCCTGGATGCAGACCTCGGTGGCGCCGCGCGCGACGGCGTCGCGCGCCTTGGCGAGCAGGGTCTCCATCGGATGGTCGTAGGCGTCTTCGTCGTCGCGGTGGCGCGAGAAGCCGCAGAACGAGCAGCCGACGTAGCAGACGTTCGTGAAGTTCATGTTGCGGCAGATGACGAAGGAGACGTCGTCGCCCTTGTCGTCCGCGCGCGCGAGATCCGCGGCCCGCAAGGTGGCGTGGAAATCGGATCCGGACGTGCGCAGCAGGCGCGCGGCCTCCTGCCATGCGAGCTCGCGCCCCGAGAGCGCCCCGTCGAGGATGCGCGCGACGTCCGCACTGACGTCGCCGAGCAGGCGTTCCAGGCTCATGCGGCCTCCACCGCGTCGCCGTCCGGACCGCGCGGGGCCGGCGGGACGAATCCATCGGCGCCGACGCGGGCCAGGCACGCGTCGCGCACGCGCGGCTCGAAGAACTCGGGCCGCGCGAGGTACTCCGGGTAGACGGGCAGGCGCTCGACGAGCTGCTGCCCCGACGCCTCGGTGCGCCGCCGCAGCTCCGCGAGCTTCGGCCACGGCGCCTCCGGGTTGATGAAGTCGACGGTGAGCGGCGAGACGCCGCCCCAGTCGTTGAGGCCCGAGCGCGCGAGCAGCTCGAGCACGTCGGGCGCGAGGTTCGGCGGCGCCTGCACGTTGGCCTGCGGCCCGAGGACGAGCCGCGCGAGCGCCACCCAGCCCGCGATCTCCTCGTTCGAGAGCGACGGCAGGCCGCGCATCGGCGTGTCGTGCTTCGCGTGGAAGGGCTGCACGATCGTCTCCTGCACGTGCCCGTAGCGATCCGAGAGCGCGCGGATAGCGAGCAGGGTGTCGACCCGCTCGGCGGCGGTCTCGCCGATGCCGAGCAGGATCCCGCTCGTGAACGGGATGCGGAGCTCGCCCGCTTCCTCGTGCATGCGCATGCGGACGGCGGGGTCCTTGTCGGGGCAGTAGTAGTGGGCCTGGCCTCGCTCGCGCAGGCGTGGGCTCGTGCTCTCGAGCATGAGGCCGAGCGAGGCGTTCGAGCGCTTGAGCGCCTGCATCTCGCCCGCGGACAGGATCCCCGCGTTGCTGTGCGGCAGCATGCCCTCAGCGAAACCCACCTCGCACGCCTGCACGAGGTACTCGGCCGTGCTCGCGAGGCCGCGCGTTGCGAGCCACTCGCGGTAGCCCTTGTAGGCGACCTCCGGCTTGTCGCCGAGGCAGAAGAGCGCCTCGATGCAGCCGGCGCGCAGCGCGTCGCGCACGACCTGCGCCACCTCGCCGAGCGTATACGTCTTCGCCGTGGGATCGTCCGGCTGCTTCGCGAACGTGCAGTAGGCGCAGCGGTCACGACACAGGTTGGTGAGCGGGATGAAGACGTTGCGCGAGACGCTGATCTTCGTCCCCTTGCCGCGCCGCTTGCTCTCGAAGGCGCCTTCGAGGAGGGTCGCGAGGACTTCCGGCGAGAGGAGAGCGGCGGCCAGGCGCTCGGCGGCGCCGCGTTCGAGCCGGCCGGCGTCGACCGCGTCGCGGACGAGCGCCGCCGCTTCGCGGCGCGAGAGGGCGGAGGAGGTCGCTGTCACTCGCGGGCTCGCCTTTGTCAACCTGGGGGCGCGGCGCCGATCATAACATCCGATGATCGGCGTCTACTGATTCCATCTCGTTGACGCCGTGTCGCCGGGATCCGGCCCGTAGGTGCCGTAAGAGGGATGGGCGCCCCTACTCGACGTCCGCGCGCGTGCGCGTGACCCGCACCCCCGCCGACTCCAGCACGCCGGCGATGGGGGTCGGCTTGCGCACGCAGACCGTGACGGCGTCGGCGTCGAACTTCGCGAGCACCGCGCGGGCGATGCGGTCGGCCAGCGCCTCCACCAGCTTGTGCTGCTGATTGGCGGCCACATCCTCCACCACCTCGAAGACGCGTTTGTAGTGGATCGTCTGGCGGATGCTGTCGCTGCGGCCGGCCGGGCGCAGGTCGCGCGCGACCTCGAGATCCAGGCGCACGGGGCGGCGCATGCGGCGCTCCGCCGCGGTGACGCCGAGCGCCGCCGGCACCTGGATGCCCTCGAGCAGGATCACGTCGCGCGAGCCGGGCGCCATGCAGCGAGTCTGCCGCGCAGCGGCTTCGATGCAAGCGGCCGCGCGCCCGATAGAATGCGTCCCCCCAAGCGGAGAAGCCGTATGAAGCTCGACGACGTGCGGCGCGCCGAAGCCGCGCACTTCCTCCCGGTCGTGAAGCGACACCCCGTCGCGCTGGTGGAGGGCCGCGGCTCGCGCGTGCGCGACGTCGCGGGGCGCGAGTACATCGATCTGATGGCCGGCTGGGGCGTGACCTGCATCGGGCACTGCCACCCCGCGCTCGTCGAGGCGATCCGCGAGCAGGCCGGCCGGCTCATGCAGACGACCAACGTCTTCTACACCCTGCCGCAGACGGAGCTGATGGAGCGGCTCGCCGCCGTCGCGCCGGGCGACGTCAACCGCTCCTTCTTCACGAATTCCGGGACGGAGGCGATCGAGGGCGCCATCAAGCTCGCGCACCGCGCGACGGGCCGCGCGAAGTTCGTCTCGACGCACGGCGCCTTCCACGGGCGCACGCTGGGCGCGCTCCACGTGATCGGCACGGAGAAGCACCGCGCGCCCTACGCGCCGCTGCTGCACGAGAGCGTGCGCGTGCCCTTCGACGATCTCGATGCCGCCGCGCGCGCCATCGACGCGCAGACGGCGGCCTTCATCGTCGAGCCCGTGCAGGGCGAGGGCGGCGTCAACGTCCCGCGCGACGGCTACCTGCGCGCGCTCGCCGAGCTGTGTCACGCGTCGGGCGCGCTGCTGATCGCGGACGAGGTGCAGACGGGCATCGGCCGCACGGGCAAGATGTTCGCCGTCGAGCACGAGGGCGTCGTGCCCGACGTGATGGCGCTCGGCAAGGGGCTCGGCGGCGGCTTCCCCGTCGCGGCGTTCCTGTGCACGGACGCCGTCGCCTCGACGGTCGCGCTCGGCGAGCACGGCACCACCTTCGGCGGCAATCCGCTCGCCTGCGCGGCGGCCAACGCGGTGCTGCGCGTGGTGGAGGAGGAGAAGCTCGTCGCGCGCGCGGCCGAGCTCGGCGCGCGCCTGCACGCGCGGCTGCGCGCCTTCGCCGCCGAGCGGCCGGATCGCGTGGCGTCGGCGCGCGGCAAGGGTCTGCTCCAGGCGCTGGTGCTGACGGACGTGGATCGCGCCGCGGCGCTGCCGTTGCGCGCGCTCGAGCGCGGCGTACTCGTCAACGTGACGGCGGGCAGCGTCGTGCGCTTCTTCCCCGCGCTGAACATCCCCGAGGACGATCTCTTCGCGGGGCTCGATGCGGTGCTGGCGCTCGCCGCCGACTAGCTCTTGCCGGACCTTCGCGCTCGCTGATCGCTCGCGCTCGGGCTGCCGGCCTTCGCTCGGCTGCGCCTCGCTGCGCGTCGGCCGACTTGCGTCGGCCGACTAGCGTTCCGAGAGCGACCAGGCGACGACGATCACGTCGCGGTGCTCGAGCCGCGCCGACTCCCAGGCATGCGGGTCGTCGCGGAAGAGGTCCCAGCGCAGCATGCGTACCTGCCGCGACGTCGGCCCGCGTCGGCGCAGCAGCAGCGCGCCCTCGGGCCGCGCGCCCGGCCGGTAGGCGAGCCCGCCGGCCGCTTCGATCGCGACGCGCAGGGTGGAGCCGGCCTCGAGGCGCAGGCGTCCGCCCCGCTCGACGGCGCCCGTGACGACGATCTCGATGCTCGCGTCCACGCGTCGAACCTAGCCCGCGCGCGGCGTCAGGTCGCGCACTTGGACGATCAGCGCCGAGAGGCCCATCTCGCTGCCTTTCTCGTGGTGCTCGCCGCGCGCGATCCACACGCCCTGTCCGGCCGAGATGGGCACCCGCTTCCCGTCGCCGCCCGCCGCCCAGCCGCTTCCCTCGAGCACCAGGAAGAGCTGGCCGAAGCCCGCCTCGTGGCGTCCGATGCCGCCGCCCGCCTCGATGCGGATGAAGTAGAAGTGAGCCTCGCCCTCGCCGTCGGCGAGCGCGTTCCGGAACGCAAGCGCGCTGTCGTAGCCGTCGATCGGCTCGGTCTCGATCCCGCGCAGGTCGATCCGCTTCACGGCGCCGCCATCCACTCGGCCGGCGTGCGCGCAACGTCTCCCTGCACCGTGTAGCGGACGCGGCGCAGGTCGCGCAGATCGCGGTCGGGCGCACCCTCGACGAGCAGGATCTCGGCGCGCATCCCTGGCGCGAGCGTGCCGATCTCGTCGCCGCGCCCGAGCATGCGCGCCGGCACGGAGGTGGCCGCGGCGATCGTCTCGAGCGGGGTGAGCCCCGCCGCGCCGAGCAGCTGCACCTCCTCGAGCGTCTGCACGCCGTGGAAGTGGTGGATCGCGTCCGGCCACGGCGACGGCGCGTCCGTCGCGACGACGATCGGGACGCCGGCGCGGTGCAGGGCGAGCAGGTTCTGCTGCGCCATGGCGATCGCCGCCTGCAGCCGGCTCTGCGACATGAAGAAGCTCGCGAGCCACGGACGCGCGAACTCGAAGGTCCACGGCGCCGCGTAGCCGAAGATGGCGACGGCGAAGCGGTCGGGCGCGTCGGGCGCGGCGGCCGTCTCGAGCTCGAGCTTCGGCACGACGAGCAGGGTCAGCGGGTCCTTCAGGCGCGCGGGATCGAACATCGACGGGAACGTCGCGAAGAGGGAGAGCGTGGTCGCCTGGTACGCCCCGCTCGCCTTCATGCGCGCGACGAAGGCGTCCGAGAGCGGTGTCGGCCACTGCGCGTCGAGGGCCGCGTGCATCAGCGCGTGCGCGCCGAGATCGAGCGCCTCGCTCTGCGCCGCCTCGTTCATCGCGTGCACGTAGAGCGGCAGCCCGCGCTGCTTCGCTCCCTGCACGACGGCCTGGAGCAGCTCGGGCGTGAACTGCGCGGGCGCTCCGCCGCTCGCGCCGAAGCCGTGCTCGATCGCGAGCTTCACGCCGACCGCGCCGAGCGACTGGATCAGATCGAGCTTCGCCGCGACCTGCGCGAGCGTCGACTCCTCGCCGAAGCGCGGGTGGCCGTAGCCGTTCGGCGGGCGCGGGTAGGGGCCGAGGGTCAGATAGCGCGGACCCGGGTGCCCGGCGGCGAGCCAGCCCTGGATGTCGCGCACGGTCTCCACGAAGGCGCCGGCGTCGAGCACCGTGGTGACGCCGCAGGCCAGGTAGCCGCGCAGGTGCTGGCGGTTCAGCTCGCGGATGGTCTCGTCGGAGTCGCCGCGGTAGGCGCTGCCCGACGCGTAGACGAAGTGCACGTGCGAGTCGATCAGGCCCGGCAGCGCGGTCAGCCTGGACGCGTCGATCACGCGCGCCGAGGGCGGAGCCAGGAGATCGGCTCCGATCGCCGCGATGCGGCCCTCCTTCACGAGGATGGAGACGCGCTCCTGGACGGCGCCGCCACGGCCGTCGATCAGGCGCGCGTCGCGCACGAGCAGCGCGGAGGCGTCGGCCGCATGGGCCGCCGCGCAGAAGGCCAGGATGGCGAGGAGCGCGCGCATCGAATGGGAGCCGCGCGTCTTATACCACGGGACCCGCCCGCGAACGCGGGCTAGAGTGCGCCCGCTTTCGGAGGAGACCTTGCGCCGCTCGATTCGCGCCGCGTTCCCGTTCGTGCTCGCGGCGCTGGCTTGCGGGCGCGCGCCCATCGACTACTCCGGCCCGACGGCGGAGTGGCGCGACTTCGCGGGCGACAAGGGCGCGCTGCACTTCTCGCCGCTCACTCAGGTCACGCCTTCGAACGTCGGCTCGCTCGAGCTCGCCTGGACGCACCACAGCGGCGACTTCCACCCGGGCGACGCGCAGAACGCGCCGACCACGATGCAGGTCACGCCGCTCGTCGTCGGCGACACGCTCTACTACTGCACCGGCTACATGCGCGTGTTCGCGCTCGAGGCGGAGACCGGCAAGCAGAAGTGGGTCTACGATCCGCACCTGCGCGCGCGCGCGACCGGAGGTCCGTACCCGCTGACCTGCCGCGGTGTCGCCTACTGGGAGGCCGCGAGCCCGCAGCCGGGGGCCGCCTGTGAGAAGCGGATCCTGTACGGCACCAAGGATTCGGAGCTCCACGCGATCGACGCCGACACGGGCCTGCCCTGCGCCGATTTCGGCGACGACGGCGTCGTGCAGCTGCGCGAGGGCATCGGCCAGGCCGAGACCTGGGAGTACTACCCGACGTCCGCGCCGCTCGTGATGGGCGACATCGCGGTGATCGGCGCGCTGGTGGCGGACCAGCTCCGCACCGACGCGCCGGCCGGCGTCGTGCGCGCCTTCGACGTCCGCAGCGGCAAGCTCGTGTGGGCGTGGGATCCCATTCCGCCGGGCTTCCCCGAGGTGCCGACCGAGGGCTCGCTCTACCAGCGCGGCACGCCGAACGTGTGGTCGCTGATCTCGGGCGATCCGGAGCGCGGCCTCGTCTTCGTGCCGACGGGCAACCCGTCGCCCGACAGCTTCGGCGGGCTCCGCCAGGGCCTCGACTACTACGGCAGCTCCGTCGTCGCGCTCGACGCGAAGACCGGCAAGCTCGTGTGGCACTTCCAGACCGTGCACCACGACGTGTGGGACTTCGACGCCGCGCCGCAGCCGACGCTCTTCCAGATCGACGGCGTCGGCGGCGGCCGTCCTGGCGTCGCGCAGGCGACGAAGATGGGACACATCTTCCTGCTCGATCGCGAGACCGGTGAGCCGCTCTATCCCGTCGAGGAGCGGCCGGTGCCGCAGAACGGCGTGCCCGGCGAGACGCTCGCGCCGACGCAGCCCTTCCCGACGCACCCGGCGCCGCTGCATCCCTACGAGGTGAACGTCGCGAACGCGTTCGGCTACACGCCGATCGATCGCGCGTCGTGCCGCGCGCGGATCGAGAGGCTCCGCTGGGACGGCGCCTTCACGCCGCCGACGCTCGAGGGCTCCGTCCAGTTCCCGAACACCGCGGGCGGCATGAACTGGGGTGGTGTCGCCGTCGACCCGCGCAGCGGTCTCCTGCTCACGAACCAGACGCACGTCGCGATGCAGGTGAAGCTCGTGCCGCGCGCGGAGTTCGACGCGATGAAGGGCGCGCTCGCGTATCCGCAGGAGGCGTACCCGATGCGCGGCACGCCCTACGGCGTCGTGCGCGGCCCGATCTTCTCGAGCTTCGGCGCGCCGTGCAATCCGCCGCCGTGGGGCACGCTCACGGCCGTCGACCTCAAGACCGGCGACGTCGTCTGGCGCGTGCCGCTCGGCACGATCCGCGATCAGGCCCCGTTCCCGCTCTGGGCGATTCCGGGCATCGGCGACGTCGGCGTGCCGAACTTCGGCGGCGGCCTGCTGACCGCGAGCGGCCTCTACTTCATCGGCGCCACCACCGACCGCTACTTCCGCGCCTTCGACGTGCGCGACGGTCGCGAGATCTGGCGCGAGCGCATCCCCTTCACGGCCAACGCCGTGCCGATGAGCTTCCGCCTGCGCCCCGACTCGCGTCAGTTCGTCGTCGTCGCCGCCGGCGGCAATCCGCTGACGAAGGTCGGCGACGCGCTGCTGGCCTTCGCGCTGAAGGAGTGAGCTCGCCTCAGGCGGCGGGCAGCGGCTCGAGCGGGCGCGCGCGCGAGGCGAGGGCCCGCGTGCGCTCGAGCGCGTCGCTCCCCTGCTCCGCGAGCTGCGCGAGCTCGGGCGACTTGCAGCCGGCGCGCGCCAGCGCGTCGGGCAGCAGCCAGCGCAGGTAGGGGAGCATGAGGCCGTACGCGGTGGTGTCGGCGCCGCGCGCCTCGGCGTGCGCGAGCGCGATCCGGCAGGCGATCGCCATGCGCAGCAGCACCAGCGCCCGGTAGTACTCGACGCGCGCGACGTCGAAGCGCATGCCCGAGGCCTCGCGCCAGGCGCGGAAGCCCTCGCTCAGGTCGCCGAAGCCGCCGTGCAGGTGCGCGCGCATCGCGACCCAGGCGAGGTCGTCGAGCGGGTCGCCGAGATGCGCGAACTCCCAGTCGAGCAGCGCGGTGACGCGCTCGCCCTCGAAGAGGAAGTTGCCGGGACCGGCGTCGCCGTGACACAAGACCGTGCCATCGGCCGCCGGCGCGCTGGTGTCGAGCCAGCGCGCGGCGAAGTCGCAGAGCGGATCGGGGCCGACGCGCTCCGCCGCGAGGCGCCGCCAGCGGTCGAGATCGCAGCGCGCATGGTCGGGACCGTCGGCCGGCACCGCGAAGCCCGGCAGCGCGAGCCGGTCCGCGTTCACGAGGTGGAGCTCCGCGAGCGCGACGAAGAAATCGCGCTCGATGGCCGCGCGCCGCGTCGGATCGAGCACCGCGTCGAAGGCGTCGGTGCCGGGGACGCGCTCGAGCAGCAGCGCGGAGGCGTTCCCCGCGTAGAGCTTCGGGATGCGCACGCCGCGCCCCTGGAGCGCGCGGTAGACGACGGCTTCGCGCGCGAGGTCGAGCTCGCTGCCGCGGAAGGGGCCGTCGCCGCCGTCGCAGCGCAGCACCAGCTCGAGCGTGCGCCCGCCCTTCTCGACGTCGACGAGCCAGGTGCGCCGCGAGGCGCCGCTCGCCACGAGCTTGGCCTGAGCGACGACGCCGCTCGTGTGTGTCTCGATGAAGTGGACCCAGGAGTCGTCGAGCACGGCTCCAGCATACGCCTCGCGCCGGTCGGAGGGAACGCGCCGAGCTTGTCAGCGCTTCGCGAATTTACGCATCGCCTCCGCGAACTCCGGGCTCGCGACGCATTCGACGATCGCGTCGGCCTCGTCGTCGAGCGCCTCTTCGAAGCTCCGCGCGAAGGCGGCGTCGAGCGCGCGCTTCGAGCGCGCCAGCGCGACCGGGGAAGAGGCGGCGAGTCGCCGCGCGAGCGCGCCCGCCTCCGCGAGCGCGTTGCCGTCGGGCACGACCCGGTTCACGAGGCCCATCTGCGCCGCGTCGGGTGCGCCGATCCAGTCCCCGAGGAGCACGAGCTCCTTGGCGCGGTGGAGTCCCACCAGTCTCGGCAGGAGCCAGCTCCCGCCGGAGTCGACCGACAGCCCGCGGTGGACGAACACCTCGCCGAAGCGCGCGGATGCGCCCGCCACCACGAGATCGCAGCCGAAGGCGAGGTTCGCACCCGCGCCGGCCGCGCTGCCCTCGACCGCGGCGATGCAGGGCTTCGGCAGCGCGTGCAGCGCCATGCAGGCGGCGCCGACGCTGCCGCGCATCGCCTGACGCGCGCCCTCCGGCGACGCGCCGCCGCTCGCCGCGCCCTGGAGATCGCCGCCCGCGCAGAAGTTTCCGCCCGCGCCCGTCAGCACGACCACGCGGTCGTCGCGCGTGTCGGCGATCGTTCGCAGCGCCTCGGCGAGGGCGTGCCAGGTGGGGACGTCGATGGCATTGCGACGCTCCGGGCGGTCCAGGGTCAAGCTGACCACGCCGTCGGCGCGCTCGACGCGCAGCGCGTGCATGCATCCCTCCTCGCGCACTTGATCCCGCGGCGCGGCGGATGGTAGAGAAGGGCCTGCGCCCCGTCCGAGGAGGATCCCAGTGGCCAGCGCTCGTTCGTTCGACAAGAACTCGACCGCATCGGAGGTCGTCGCGGGCCTCGACCTCTCGCGCATGCACGCGCTCGTCACCGGCGCGTCGGGAGGGCTCGGCGCGGAGACGGCGCGCGCCCTCGCCGAGCGCGGCGCGCGCGTGACTCTCACGGCGCGCGACCTGCCGAAGGGGCGCGAGGTCGTCGATTCGATCCGCAAGTCGACCGGCAACGACCGCCTCGAGGTGATGGCGCTCGCGCTCGACGATCCGCGCAGCGTGCGCGAGTTCGCGAAGGCGTTCCTCGCGAAGAACGCGCCGCTCACCGCGCTGATCAACAACGCCGGCGTGATGGCTTGTCCGCTCGCGCGCACCGCGCAGGGCTACGAGATGCAGTTCGCGACGAACCACCTCGGCCACTTCCTGCTCACCGGCCTGCTCGCGCCCGCGCTGCGCGCCGGCGCGCCGGCGCGCGTCGTCTCCGTCAGCTCGCGCGGCCATCGCTTCTCGCCGGTGGTCTTCGAGGACATCCACTTCGAGCGGCGCGCCTACGACAAGTGGTCGAGCTACGGCCAGTCGAAGACCGCGAACGTGCTCTTCGCCGTCGAGCTCGACCGCCGCCTGCGCAGCGCCGGCGTGCGCGCGAACGCGCTGCACCCGGGCGCGATCGTGACGGAGCTCGGCCGCCATCTCTCGCCCGATGACATCAAGCAGCTCCAGGCGCGCTCGCCGGGCGGGCGCATGGAGTGGAAGACGGTGCCGTCCGGCGCCGCCACGTCGACGTGGGCCGCGACCGCGCCGGAGCTCGAGGGCCGCGGCGGGCTCTACCTCGAGGACTGTCACGTCGCGGAGCTGCGCAAGTCGCCCGAGGACGAGGGCGGCGTCGAGGCGTGGGCGCTCGACGCGGCTGCCGCCGAGAAGCTGTGGCGCGTCTCCGAGGAGATGGTCGGAGAACGCTTCGCCTTCTAGCAAGGAGGCCGACACATGTCGGCCGACGCGCAGTGAGGCGAAGCCGAACGAAGGCCGGAATGCCCGAGCGCGAGCGATCAGCGAGCGCGAAGGTCCGGCAGAACTAGGCGGCGAGATCCTCGGCGCTGACCTTGCGGCTCGCGATGCCCGCGAAGCCGTCGCTCGCGTTGTAGGTGTCCTCGCCGATCACGAGGCCCTGCTCGTCCATCGGCCACACGACGGCCATGCGCGTCACGTAGAGGTAGAACGCGTCGGGGTCGTCGATCTCGTGGCCCATGAAGCGCAGCAGGTTGCCGGGATAGGCGATGCGCATCGTGCCCTCGGTCAGCACGCAGTCGTCGTCGACGACGAGGCGGTCGACCTCGAACTCCAGGCGGTGCGCCCCCGACGCGACGTAGGCCGAGTAGAACTTGCGGACCTCCTCCTTGCCGCGCGGGCTGAAGATGGGGTCGTCGCTGCCGTAGGCGTGGTAGTGCGCGTTCTCCGCGACGGTCGCCATCAGGGCGTCGAGGTCACCGGCGGCCTCGGCCTTCATGTGCGCGAGCAGGGTCTCGAGAATCCGCCGCTTGCGCGGGTCGCGCTCGCGCGCGAGGCGCGCCTCCACCGGACGCCAGGTCTTGCTGGGATCGAGCTTCATCGCGTGTCCTCCGCTCGTCGAATTCTCGTATGATCGCGCGCGCGAAGTCACGGAGGCAATCACAAGATGCAGCGCGACCCTCAGGATGCAGGGCGACCGGCGGGTCTCGAGCGCCGCGAGCTGCTGAAGGCATTCGGCATCGCCGGCGCCGCGACGGTGCTCCCGCTCGGAGGCGCGGCGTTCGCGCAGGCGGCGCAAGACGCCGGCGCGTCCGCTCCTCCGCTCGAGAGCCAGCGCGCGTTCGGCGAGCTGCTCGATGCGCTGCGGCAGGTCGACGCGGAGTACTTCACGCCGGCGCGCGGCGTGCGCACGCCGGAGGACGTCGTCGACGGCCAGCGCTTCCTGCTCCAGCTCCTGTGGGGCGGTCTCGACCAGTACGCGGAGCGCGACGCCGAGCGCCCCGTCTTCACGCGCATCGTCACGCCCGCGCGCAAGTTCCTCGGCGACAACCCCGACGCGATCTACTTCAGCGCGCCGGTGCGCGGGGACCGCGCCTACCGCGTCCGCGGCAAGACGGCGGGCGCCGTGTACACGTCGTTCAGCATCGAGGGCGGCAATGCGGACGGCAGCTACCCGAAGCGCGTCGTCTCGGCGCTCTCCGACAAGGAGATGCAGATCGCGCCGGACGGCAGCTACGAGATCGCCGTGTCCGCGGAGAAGCAGCCCGGCAACTGGCTGCGCCTCGAGCCCGACGCCGGCACCGTCACGACGCGACACTACTTCGAGAACGAGACGTCGGCGGCCGCGGATCCCGCCATCTTCGTGCCGCTCTCGATCGAGCCGCTCGTCGACCCGGGGCCGCCGCCGCGCCCCGACGACGCCTTCGTCGCGCAGCGCGCGCGCTGGGTCGCGAACTTCGTGCGCGGCGCGACCCTCGGCCAGCCGATCCCGGATCCGAAGAAGCTGCCCCCGTTCGTCTCGGTGGTGCCGAACACGCTCGGCAAGCCCATGAAGTGGGATCCGAAGTTCGGCGGCTTCGGCGCGGTCGACAACGCCTACTCGATGGGGCCGTTCCTGCTCGAGCCCGACCAGGCGCTGGTGATCGAGGGCCGCATGCCCGCCTGCCGCTTCGCCAACGTGATGCTCTGGAACCGCTATCTCCAGACCTTCGAGTACCCGTGGCGGCGCATCTCGCTCAACCGCAAGCAGATGCAGCTCGGCGAGGGCGGCGCGTACCGCATCGTCATCGCGCACCGCGACCCGGGCGTCCCGAACTGGCTCGACACCTCCGGGCGTCGCAGCGGCACCATCTACTGGCGCTTCCTGCTCCCGGACGGCGACCCGCCGACGCCGACGACGCGCGTCGTGCCGCTCGCGGAGCTCGGCTGACGCCGCGCCGACGCGTGCGCACCTTCGCGCCGATCGCGCTGATGGCTCTGCTCGGCGCCGCTTGCGGGCAGGGCGAGCGCGATGCCGCCCTGGCGCTCCACCGCGACGCCATCGTCGTCGACACGCACTCCGACACCACGCCCTGGTTCGAGGATCCGGAGTGGCGCTTCGACGAGCGCCACGAAGAGGGCAACGAGGACCTGCCGCGCATGCGCGAGGGCGGGCTCGACGCGCAGTTCTGGTCGATCTACATGGGCGAGACGCCGGGCAGCGGGCGCGCCGTCCGCGAGGCGATCGCCCGCATCGACGCGGTGCACGAGCTGGTGCGGAAGCACCCGCGCGATCTCGCGCTCGCGACGACCGCCGACGAGATCCGCCGCGCGGCGTCGCAGGGGCGCATCGCCTGCCTGATGGGCGTCGAGGGCGGGCACATCATCGAGGACAGCCTGCCGGTGCTGCGCACCTACTACCGGCTCGGCGTCCGCTACATGACGCTCACGCACTCGTTCCACACGAGCTGGGCCGACTCGGCCGGCACGAACGAGCCGCTGCCGCCGAAGCATGGGGGCCTCACGCCCTTCGGCGAGGACGTCGTCCGCGAGATGAATCGGCTCGGCATGCTGGTCGACGTCTCGCACGTCTCGGACGCGACCTTCGAGGACGTGCTGCGGGTGACGCGCGCGCCGGTGATCGCGTCGCACTCGGCGACGCGCGCCGTCGCGAACCACCCGCGCAACCTGTCGGACGACATGCTGCGGGCGCTCGCGAAGAACGGCGGCGTGGTGATGATCAACTTCTACTCCGGCTACATCGACGCCTCGCTCGTCGAGCCGCTGCGCCAGCTCTTCGTCGGCTTCGCGCCCCGCTTCGCGGCGCTGCGCGAGCAGTACGCGGACGATCCGGTCGCGCGCATGCGCGCCATGCGCGCGCTCTTCCGCGAGGTCGAGGTCCCGCGGGCAGACCTCTCGGTGCTGCTCGACCACTTCGACCACGCGATCGAGGTGGCGGGGCCGGATCACGTCGGCCTCGGCGCGGACTGGGACGGCGTGCCCTCCATGCCGCGCGGCATGGAGGACGTGAGCCACCTGCCGGCGCTGACCCGCGGACTGCTCGAGCGCGGCCATGCTCCGGAGGTCGTGCGCAAGGTGCTCGGCGAGAATCTGCTGCGGGTGCTCGGCGAGGTGGAGAGGGCAGCGAGTCGCGGCGAGGCCTCGTAGAGGCCCAGCCGTTCGGAGGAAGCCATGGCGGGACGAGTCGAAGGCAAGGTGGCGATCGTGACGGGCGGGGCGTCGGGGATCGGCGCGGCGACGGTGCGGATGCTGGCGGCGGAGGGCGCCGCCGTGGTGGCGGCCGACGTCGACCGCGAGCGCGGAGAGGCGCTCGCCAAGGAGCTCGGCGGCAAGGTGCTCTTCGCGATGCACGACGTGTGCGACGAGGCGAGCTGGGTGCGGTTGATCTCCGACACCGAGTCGCGCTTCGGGAAGCTCGACGTGCTAGTCAACAACGCGGGCATCATCGTCGTCGCGACGATCGAGGACACCACGCTCGAGCAGTGGCGGCGCATCCACGCCGTCAACGCCGAGGGCGTCTTCCTCGGTTGCAAGCACGCCATCCCCGCGATGCGGCGCGCGGGCGGCGGCTCGATCGTCAACGTCTCGTCGCTCGCTGCCCTGCGCGGCACGCCGATCTACGCGGCCTACAGCGCCAGCAAGGGCGCCGTGCGCTCGCTCACGAAGACGGTGTCGCTCCACTGCCGCCAGCGCGGCGAGGCGATCCGCTGCAACTCGATCCATCCGGGCGGCGTGGAGACGCGCCTCATGCGCGCGGCCGTGAAGGAGAGCACTGGCGTCGACATGGATACGAACCCCGAAGCCGCAGCGGCGTTCCGCCGCAGCGTCGAGCTGGCGCAGCCCGAGGCGATCGCCCCGCTGATCGTCTACCTCGCCTCCGACGAGTCGAGCTTCGTGAACGGCGAGGAGATTGCGATCGACGGCGGACTCTCCGCGAGCTACGAGCTGACCCCGCCGGGTGACGGACAGAGCGGATTCCGGCGCTCCGGATCCGGCGGAGCGTGATAGGCTGGCGCGCGGTGTCGGACCCCTCGCTTCCCGCCGTCGCACTTGCAGCCGTCCCGGGCCGCCGGCGCGCCACGCTCGAGCTCGCCGCCGAGATCGAGAATCGCGGCTTCCAGGGCATCTACTGCGCGAGCTTCGGCGACGCGATGGGGCTGTGCGAGGCGCTCGCGCTGGTGACGAAGCGCATCCCGTTCGGCACGGCCATCGCGAACCTGTACACGCGACACGCGAGCGACTACGCGATCAGCGCGGCATTCATCCACGAGCTGTCGGGCGGCCGCTTCCGCTTCGGTGTCGGCGTGAGCCACGCGCCGGTGAACCGCCGCATGGGGATCCGCACCGGACGCCCGCTGGAGGACGCGCGCCGCTTCGTCGAGGAGCTGCGCGCCACGCAGCGCGTCGGCGAGCTGCCGCCGGTCGTGCTCGCCGCCCTGCGCCGGCGCATGGTGGCGCTGGCCGGCGAGGTCGCGGACGGACTCGTCTTCGCGAACGTCGCGCGCTCGCACGTCGCGCGCTCGCTCGAGGCGCTGCCGCCGTCGCGGCGCCGCGACCCGGGCTTCTTCGTCGGCGACATGATCCCGGTCTGCATCTCCGACGACCGCGCGGCGGCCATGGAGCGCAACCGGCGCACGCTCGTCATGTACGTGTCGCTGCCGAACTACCGGAACTACTGGAAAGAAGCCGGCTACGTCGAGGAGATGACCGCCATCGAGAAGGCGGTCGCGTCGGGGCGCGGCGAGGACCTGACCCGCCTGATGAGCGACCGCTGGCTGGCCGACGTGACGCTCTTCGGCACCGCGACGGAAGTGCGCGACGGCGTCGAGGCCTGGCGCGCGGCGGGCGTCACGACTCCCATCCTGGTGCCGTCGTCGGCGCACGGCAACCAGATGAACGCCTTCGAGGAGCTCTTCGCGGCCTTTGCGCCGCGTTGAGGCGCACGAGGCGAGAGGCGGACCCGTGACGGGTGGCGCGGATCGGGAGAACGGCGGCGAGAACGGACGCCCGCTCGACCGGCGGCGCCTGCTCGCGAACCTGGAGATCTTCTCGTCGCTGGACGAGCGCTCGCTCGACGCGCTCGTGCGCGCGACCAGCACCCGCAGGCTCGGCTCGGGCGAAGTGCTCTTCCGCAAGGGCGAGGCGGGCCGCCAGCTCTACGGCGTGCTGTCGGGGCGGGTCAAGGCGGTCGCATCCGGCGCCGACGGCAAGGAGATCGTCTTCAACGTGTGCGATCCCGGCGAGGTGATCGGCGAGATCGCGTTGCTCGATTCGAACCCGCGCTCGGCAACCATCGTCGCGATCGAGCCGTCGGAGCTCCTCGTGCTCGACCGGCGCGACTTCTTCCCGTTCCTCGAGAAGCATCCGCGCGTCGCGATCGAGCTGGCGGAGCTGCTGGCGGCGCGCCTGCGCCGGCTCTCGGAGCTCGCCGAGGATTCCGTGCTGCTCGCGCTGCGCGCGCGGCTCGCGAAGAAGCTCGTCTCGCTGGCGCAGCGCTACGCCCGCAAGACGCGGGAGGGCATCGAGATCGACCTGCCGCTCTCCCAGCAGGAGCTCGGCGAGATGGTCGGAACGAGCCGCGAGAGCATCAACAAGCAGCTCCGCGCGTGGGCGGAGCAGGGCCTGATCATCTCGTCGAAGGGCCGGATCACCCTGTGCGACGTGCCCGGCCTCGAGGCGCTGGCGCGCCTCGCGATCGACTAGCGGGCGCGGCCCGAAGGCCGCGCCCGCTCGTTCTCGGCTAGCGGCCCTTCGTGAGGCGGCCCACGTCGATGAAGCGGCGGATCTTGCCCTTGCTCTTCATCGGCGTGCCGTGCGCGTCCCAGAACTCGATGCGGTTGCCGGTTCCGGTCTGCACGTTGGCGATGATGTCGGCCACGACCACCACCGCGTTCGGCTTCGGGACGTCCTCCCATCCCGGGAACCACACGCCCGTCAGGCTGGTGTCCTCGCTCCAGCGGTGGTTGTGCCAGAGGATCTTCCACAGCTCCTCCTTCTGGTCGTAGGCGAAGGAGTAGAGCGGGTTCAAGGTCTGCTTGTCGATGTAGATGTCCTTGTGGTGGTACGGGTGATCCGCGTTCTTCGGGGTCATCCGGACCAGCCACGCGTCGCGCAGCTCCCAGCGGTCGCTCGCGAAGGACAGGCCGTACGGGCCGAAGTTGTGGTCCTTCTCGTACGGGTAGCCCTTCACCTTGGTGTTCATCGGCGCGATGATCTTCATCTCGCCGAGGCACGCCCACTCGTACTGCGGGACGATGCCGTTGAAGCTGCGCAGGTCGTCCATCGTGAAGTCGGTGCCGGAGATGGCGTCGGTGCGCTGCGCCGTCGAGATCCGGCGGACACGCCGAAGCGTCGGCACGTAGACCCACGTGTCGTCGTTGCGCGCCTCGGCGCGCGGCTTGTCGGACGCCTTGTAGCGGTACGAGAGCAGCATGATGCCGCGCGCGTCGAAGGGAGCGGTCACCTCGACGCCGAAGGCGGCCTTCCGCTTCTCACCGCGGAAGATGTCGAAGTCGTTCGCCTCGTGCTGCTTCTCGAAACGGTGCGCCAGGCGCACGTTCTCGCCCGAGCCCTCGTAGTAGAGCGGCAGCTGCTCGCCGCGGTCCCAGTACGAGTAGAAGAAGTGGGCGTGACCGTCGCCGCCGGGCGCCTGGAAGTCCCACATGATCTTGGCGCCGGCATTCGGATCGTTCTTGCAGTCGATGTCCTTCTGCGGGAACGGGAAGCCGGTCACCCAGCCCTCGAGACTGTTGTCCGGGCCGATCTTCGCCTGCGAGTGGAACCGCTCGGTCATGACGTTCCACTCTTCGGGCCACTCGTAGTTGAACTGCGTCGGGCCGATCTCGAGCTGCATGCCCTCGTAGAAGAAGAAGTCCCGGTTGTCCCAGAACTGGTCGGGCAGGAAGGGCTTCAGCTTGTCGATCTGTTCGAAGGTGATGACGTCGCCTTCCTTGAACTGCGGCGCGCCCGCGCCGGCGTCTTCAGCGGCGGCGACGGGCAGTGCAGCGAGCAGCGCGCCGACGGAAAGGCAGGTCGCGAGTCGCAGATGCATGTGGAGGCCTCCTCGGATGGTCCGCGCAGTGGGACACCACCAACGTGAACTCGTGCATTCGCGCGCGAGCCCCACGGCGCGGTCCCCGGCTTTCCCAGGGCGAGCATCCTAGCGTGCTGACCGACGGAAGTGGTGCACATCTCGCTTGTCTCTCCGTCGGAGGGGCGTTCTCCCTCAGCAGGTACCCGTCGGTACCAGCTAGTCCCACGACGACGCGGGCGATAAGCTCGGGCGCCATCGCAACAATCGAGGTGCCCGCGTGACGGTTCGTCTCCAGGGGCTCGTCGAGCTCTCGCGCCTCGACATGCAGCTCGCAGCCCTTCTGGAGGACCAGGGCTCCCTCCCCGGACGCCGTAACGCGGCTGCTGCCCAGCGCAGCGCCGCCGATGCCCGGGTCGAGGCGTCGAAGGAGGAGCTGACCCGCGCAGAGCTCGAGCAGCGCAAGAGCGAGGTCGCCGCGCAGGATCAGGAAGCGCTGCTTCGAAAGCTCCAGAACCAGCAGTTCCAGGTGAAGACGAACGACGCCTACACGGCGCTGCTCCACGAGATGGAGCGGGCGCAGGCGGCCATCTCCGAGGCGGAGACGCACGTCCTCGAGGCGATGGAGACGATCGAGGCGGCGCGCGCGCGCCAGCGGGACGCGGAGTCGGAGCGCCGCGGCGTCCTGACGCACGTCGAGGGCGAGGAGCGCGCCTGCGACGCGCGCGAGAAGGAGCTCACCGAGCAGATCGCGAAGCTGCGCGAGCAGCGCGACGCCGCCGCCTCGCGGATCGAGAAACCGCTGCTCGCCCGCTACGAGAAGATCGCGACCCGGCGCCGCCCGGCGATCACCATGGTGATCGCACAGACCTGCCAGGGCTGCCGGGTCGGCATCCCGCCGCAGCTCGTGATCGAGATCCAGCGCGGCGCGGAGCCGATCGCGTGCCCCACCTGCGCGCGGCTGCTCGTGCTCGAAGAGTCGCTGCGCGGCTGAAGCGCGGAGCGCGTTTCTCCGACGGAGAAACGGGTCTCGAGCGTTTTTTTCGAACGCGGTTTTCGACCGTGGGACTCGGTGATTTTCCCTGGGGGAGTAGGCGCAGGAATGAGTAAATTCATCAATAAATCCGAAATGTTACAGGTCCAGTCCGTCGGAGAGAACCTGCGAGTTCGGCGTATCGTGTCTGCTATGATGCGCGGCCTAACGACGGCTGGGGCCTCCCCCCCCACTCCAGCGAACGGTGCATGAAGAACAACGATCGCTATTGGGATTGTCTCGATCAGGCAATGGAGGCGTCCCACGGCGGGCGCACCGACGAAGCGCTCGCGTGGCTCGACGAGGCCCTGCGCGCGCACCCGGAAGGAGCGGAGGCCCACAATGGGCGCGGCGAGATCCTCTGGGACGAGGGCCGCATCGACGAGGCGCTCCAGGAGTTCGAGCACGCGCTGCGCGCCGATCCGAAGTTCGTCACCGCGCACCTGAACCGCATCGAGCTCATGATCGAGGACCTCGGCGAGCACGAGCAGGCGGTGCGGATGTGCGACGAGCTGCTCGCGGGCAACCCCGAGCTCCCGCGCCTCGACCGCGGCAACGAGGGCGAGGTCTACTACCTGAAGGCCAAGGCCGTCTTCTACCTCGACGATCTCGAGGGCGCGCTCTTCCTGACCCGGCGCGCGATGAAGACCGCGGGCGAGGTCCCCATCTACCGCGCCTTCGACGGCCAGATCCTCTTCGAGCTGGCCCGCTTCGACGACGCGCGGCGCTCGCTCGAGTCCGCCGTCTCGCTCGATCCGGAATCGGGTCACGCGCTCTATCACCTGGCCCTCGTGCTCGAGCGCCTCGCCCTCGACGCCGAGGCGACCGCCGCCTTCGAGAAGGCCAACGCGCTCGATCCCGAGCACTACCCGCTGCCGGTTCGCGTCGACGACGTCTTCTTCCGTCGCGCGGTGTCGGAGGCCATCGACAACCTGCCGCGCTCGATTCGCGAGTACGTCGAGGACGTGCCGGTGCTCGTCGAGGACTTCCCGTCGCAGGATCTGCTGGGCAGCGAGAACGTGTCGCCGCAGATCCTCGGCATCTACATCGGGACGCCGCGCACGCAGGCCGAGCAGTCGGCACAGCAGACCGACGTGACGCGCGTGATGCTCTTCAAGCGCAACCTCGAGAAGATCTGCCGCGATCAGGACGAGCTGATCGACCAGATCCAGATCACGGTGCGCCACGAGATCGGGCATCACCTGGGTCT
>DASUFZ010000290.1:0-7118 GCA_036274295.1 Myxococcota bacterium | reverse complement strand
GGTGGCGAGCCAGACGCCAGCGCCCGCGTCGCCGCAGAGCTTCTCGACGCGCGCGCGCATCTCGCCCGCGGCTTTGTTCGTGAAGGTCACGGCCAGGATGCACTCGGGCGCGATGCCCATCGCCCCGATCAGCCAGGCGATGCGCTGCGTCAGCACGCGCGTCTTGCCGGAGCCGGCGCCGGCGAGCACGAGCAGCGGCCCCTCGGTGGTGAGGACCGCCTCCCGCTGCTCGGGGTTCAGGCCCTCGAGATCCTGCTCGGTCAATGCGCCCCCATTTCATGGACCGGGTGAGCGCGGAGGTTAGCCGGGATCGGGGCGGGTCATCAGCGATCGAGCTTGCTCAGACGTCGTTCGAGAAAGAAACGAGAGACCCAGCGCGTAGAGGGAATCACGAGTCGATAGAGCGGTCGTACGATCCAATTCGGGAGACCGACCGCTCTCTCTTCGTGAGCGACGCGCGCTCGCGGGTGGTCGAGAAAGCCGGGCGCCGGATAACGATAGTGGCGCGCGTCGCGCCAGAATTCGATCGCGCGCAGGTGTTTGATGTTCTTGTAGCCGTAATGCCCGGGGGCCACGAGTCGCACGGGCGCTCCGTGGGCGATCGAGAGCGGCTGTCCGTCGAGGGTGTCGGCGAGCAGAACGTCGTCGGCCAGCAGGTCTTCGAGCGGCAGGCTCGCGCGGTTTCCGTCCTGTCCTCGAAAGACGACGAGGCGGGCACCCGCTTCCGGCCGCACTTCGGGAACGACCAGCAGCTCGTAGAAATCGCGGAACCGAACTCCGGACCATGCGAGGCCGCACTTCGACCACGTGGTCACGCAATGGAGATCACTGACCTGCTTCGTGCGCGGTAGCTGGAGAAAGCGCTCCTCGACCCGGAGCGGCTTCTCGACGTCGCCGCGGACCTCGAATGCCACGCGTTCGATCTGGTCCGGAAAGCGGTACTGGAACTGCTGTAGCCCGAAGCGGGGGAAGTCGTCGATCGCCCGCTGTCCTTTCGGAAGCGTGCCCATGGCGAAAAACTACAGAACGCCGCACGGACCGCGCGAGTTCGCCGGGGGCTACTCGACGGTGACGCTCTTCGCGAGGTTCCGCGGCTGGTCGACGTCGGTGCCCTTCAGCATCGCCGTGTGGTACGCGAGCAGCTGGAGCGGGATCGTCGCGAGCACGGCCGTCAGGTACTCGCCGAGATCGGGCACGTAGATCACGTCGTTCGCCTTCTCGGCGATCGTGTCGTCGCCCTCGGTGGCGATCGCGATCACCATGCCGTCGCGCGCGCGCACCTGCTCGAGATTCGACACGACCTTGTCGTAGACGGGGCTCTTCGTCGCGATGATGACGACGGGCATCTTCTCGTCGATCAGCGCGATGGGGCCGTGCTTCATCTCGCCGGCGGCGTACGCCTCGGCGTGGATGTACGAGATCTCCTTCAGCTTGAGCGCGCCCTCGAAGGCGATCGGCACCATGATGCCGCGGCCGAGGAAGAGGTAGTCCTGCGCGTGCATGTAGCGGTGCGCGATCTCGCGCACGCGCTCGTCGAGCAGGAGGACGCGCTCCACGAGGCGCGGCAGCTTCAGCACGTCCTGCACGCGCTGCGACGCCTCCTCGCGGCCGAGGCGGCCGCGCACGATGCCGAGCTTCACCGCCAGCAGATACAGCGCGACGATCTGCGTGGTGAAGGCCTTCGTGCTGGCGACGCCGATCTCCGGGCCCGCGTGCGTGTAGAGCACGTCGTGGCTCTCGCGCGCGATCGTCGCATCGCGCACGTTGCAGACCGCGAGCACGCGCGCGCCCTTCTGGCGCCCCTCGCGGAGCGCGGCCAGGGTGTCGGCCGTCTCGCCGGACTGCGAGACGGGGATCACCAGGCAGGACGGGTCGAGGATCGGCCCGCGGTAGCGGAACTCGCTGGCGAGATCGACCTCACAGGGGATGCCCGCGAGCTGCTCGATCATGTACTTGCCGGTGAGGCAGGCGTGCCAGGCGGTGCCGCACGCGACCAGGGTGATGCGGCTGATCTTCTCGATGCGCTCGCGCGAGAGATCGATGCCGTCGAGGTCGAGATCGGAGAAGTCGTCGCGCACGCGCGTGCCGATCGTGTCGGTGATGGCGCGCGGCTGCTCGAAGATCTCCTTCTGCATGAAGCGGTCGTAGAGGCCCTTCTCCGCCGCGATCGGGTCCCACTGAATGGCGCGCGGCTCGCGGTCGATCGGGCTGCCGTCCTTGTCGAGGACCTGCACCCCGTCGCGCGAGAGCACGGCGAACTCGCCGTCGTTCAGGAACATCATCTGGCGCGTGTAGGGCAGGATCGCCGGGATGTCGCTGGCGAGATAGGTGGCCTTGTCGCCGATGCCGAGCACGATCGGGCTGCCGCCGTTCTTGGCGGCGACGATGTGGTCCGGGTCGCTCTCGGAGAGCACGCCGAAGGCGTAGGAGCCGACCACGCGCGCGGTCGACTCGCGCACGGCGGTCACGAGATCGCTGCCGGCCTCGAGCCGCTCGTCGATCAGGTGCGCGATCAGCTCGGTGTCGGTATCGGAGCTGATGACGCGGCCGCGCGCCTCGAGACCGGCGCGCAGCTCGCGGTAGTTCTCCATGATGCCGTTGTGGACGACGACGACGCGGCCGCCGCGGTGCGGATGCGCGTTGCGCTCCGAGGGCTTGCCGTGCGTGGCCCAGCGCGTGTGGCCGACGCCGACCTCGCCCGCGAGCGGCTGGTCGCGCAGCACCTGCTCGAGGTTGCCGAGCTTGCCGAGCGCGCGCCGGACCTGGATGTGGCCCTGCTGGAAGACGGCGACGCCCGCGGAGTCGTAGCCGCGGTACTCGAGACGGCGCAGCCCCTCGACGATCAGGTCCTGCGCGCGCGGCTCGCTGCCGACGTAACCGACGATTCCGCACATCGCTTCGCTCCTCGCTCGCTAGCGGCGTCTGCCGCGGCGATCCACCCAGCCCTCGATGTTGCGCTGGCGCGCACGCGCCACCGCGAGAGCCCCTTCCGGCACGCCCGTCGTGATCGTGGAGCCGGCAGCGACGTAGCTGTCGGCCTCGATCTCGAGCGGTGCGACGAGATTCGCGTTGCAGCCGATGAAGGCGCGCGGGCCGACCTTCGTGCGGTGCTTGATCTTGCCGTCGTAGTTCACCACGACGGAGCCGCAGCCGAAGCTCGCGCGCTCGCCGACGTCGGCGTCGCCGATGTACGACAGGTGGTCGGCCTTCACGCCGGGCCCGAGCACGCTGTTCTTCACCTCGACGAAGTTGCCGATGCGCGCGCCGTCGCCGATGTCGCAGTTCGGGCGCAGGTGCGCGCAGGGTCCCATCTCGACGTCGTCGCCGATCCGGCTCGACTCGATCGTGCAGTGGGGCTTCAAGTGCACGCGCGCTCCGATGCGGGTCGGGCCCTGGATGACACAGCCGGGCTCGATCGTGGTGTCTTGCCCGATCTCGACGTCCGCATCGATGTAGGTGGCCGCCGGGTCGACGATAGTGACACCCGCGTCCAGCCAGCGGTTGGCGATGCGCTTGCGCATCAGGTCCATGGCCTGGACGAGCTCCGCGCGGGTGTTCACGCCGAGCGCCTCCTCGGCCCCCGCGAGCTGGACGGCCTCGACCTTGAGATGGTCGCGCACCGCGAGCTCGACGATGTCGGTGAGGTAGACCTCGCCCTGCGCGTTGTCGTCGCCGACGCGAGCGAGCAGCTTCCAGCACAGCTCCGCATCGAGCAGGTAGACACCGGTGTTGCGCTCGCGGATCTCGAGCTGCTCCGGTGTGGCATCCGGCACCTCGATGATGCGCGCGACACGACCCTGTGCGTCGCGCACGACGATGCCCGGCACGTCGACGGGGGCTGAGAGCAACACCACGTCCGCGCCGAGGTCGCGCTTGGCCTGGCGCATGCGGGCGAGCGTCGCGCCGCGCAGGAGCGGCGTGTCGCCGTAGAGCACGACCACATCGCCGGCGAAGCCGTCGAGCGCCTCGCGGCACGAGAGCACCGCATGGCCCGTCCCGCGCGGCTCCGCCTGGATGGCGAACTTCGCGCGCCCCGCGAAGCGCTCGCGCACCTCGTCGGCCTCGGGGCCCACCACGACGACCAGGCGGGCGGGCTCCAGCGCCTCGGCCGCCGCGACGGAGTAGCCGAGCAGCGGCCGCCCGCAGATCTCGTGCAGGACCTTGGGGCGCGCGGACTTGAGCCGGGTCCCCTTGCCAGCCGCGAGGACCAGCGCGGCGAGCGGGCGATTCTCAGCGGAACGCGTCATCGAGGGACCTCTCTTCGGCCCGCCCCACTGAACAGCCAAGCGCCGCGGGCCTCCGACCTTACCCACGGCGTTCTTCGAGTGGAAGCACCGATGTAAGGGGTGGCCCCACGGGGCAATTCGGTGACCTCTCGCCCCCGACACGCGGCCGCCGAGCGATCGGAGCTAATCTGCGTCGTCCGTTCGAAACGAGGGCCTCCCGATCCCGATCCACGGCAATACCCAGGGCCTGAAGGCGAGTCAGCTCCGAGATCTCGAGCGCCTGCTGCGGCGCCGCCTGCCGGCGGAACGCCTCGTCACCCAGGAGATCGCGCGGGAGCTCTGCGCCTTCACGCACGAGACGGGGCGGCAGGTGGGCGTGCTCGTCGATCGCCGTGGCGAGGTCACGCACGCCATGGTGGGCGATTCCCGCAGCATCGAGATGCCGGACTGGGGACGTCTGCGCGCCGGCCGCGGTCGCCTGCGCGGACTGCGCTGCCTGCATACGCACCAGGGCGACGACCCGCTCGACCGCGACGACGAGACCGACCTCGCGCTGCTGCGGCTCGACGCCATGGTCGTGATCGGCACGCGCCCGGACGGCCTGCCCGGCCTCGCCCACGTCGCGGCGCTGCTGCCCTCCGGTGGCGACGACGGCATCGAGCGGCTCCGGCCGGCGCCGCCCGCGGAGCTCGACCTCGATTTCCGCGACTGGATCCGCGCGCGCGAGGAGGAGCTCGCGCGTCAGGACCGCACGCGCGCCATCGGCACGGAGGAGCGCGCGATCCTCGTCTCTGTCACGTCCGGGCGGCGCGACCCGAACGCGGAGGCGCACATGGACGAGCTGGCCGAGCTCGCGCGCTCTGCCGGCGTCGACGTGGTGGACGTCGTCACGCAGCACCGGCCGCATCCCGATCCGCGCTACCTGCTCGGCCCCGGCCGCCTGCAGGACCTGCTCGTGCGCGCGTTCCAGCGCGACGTCGATCTCGTGATCTTCGACCAGAACCTGTCGACCTTGCAGGCCCGCAACCTCGGCGCGCGCCTCGAGCTGCGCGTGATCGACCGCACGCAGCTGATCCTCGACATCTTCGCGCAGCGCGCGACCACGCGGGACGGCAAGCTCCAGGTCGAGCTGGCGCAGCTGCGCTACCGGCTGCCGCGCCTCGCGCAGCGCGCCGACCTCACGCTCTCGCGCCTGGCCGGCGGCATCGGCGGGCGCGGACCCGGCGAGACGAAGCTCGAGGTCGACCGCCGGCGCGTGCGCGATCGCATCTCGCGGCTCGAGCGCGAGCTCGAGAAGCTGCGCAGCCAGCGCGATTCGCGGCGCAAGCGCCGCACGCGCCGCGAGCTGCCCGTGCTCTCGATCGTCGGCTACACGAACGCGGGCAAGAGCACGCTCATCTCGGCGCTCACGAAGACCGACGTCCACGCCGCGCCGCAGATGTTCGCGACCCTGGATCCGACGTCGCGGCGCCTGCGCTTCCCCGACGACCGCGAGGTGATCGTCACCGACACGGTGGGCTTCATCCGCGACCTCCCGCGCGATCTCGTCGCCGCGTTCCTGGCCACGCTCGAGGAGCTGCGCGACGCGGATCTGCTGCTGCACCTCGTCGACGCGGCGAGCCCGGAGCCCGAGCGGCGCATCGACGCCGTGCGCAAGGTGCTCGACGAGATCGGCGTCGCGTCGACGCCGGAGCTGCTCGTCTTCAACCAGGTCGACCGCCTGGCGCCGGGTGTCGGCGACGCGATCGCGGCGCGCCACGGCGGCGTCGCGATCTCCGCGCTCACCGGTCAGGGTCTCAGCGAGCTCGTGCGGCGTGCCGAAGCGATGCTCAGCTCCGCCGAGCGCACACACAGGGAGCCAATCGGCCTGCTGGCCGCTTCGGGGGGAGGGCTTTCCGCATGACCACGCGCGCGCGCATCAGCGGGACGGGGATGTACGTGCCCGAGCGCGTCGTCCGCAACGACGACCTCACCGCGTTCATGGACACGAGCGACGAGTGGATCCGCCAGCGCTCGGGCATCCAGGAGCGCCGCTACGTCGAGCCGGGCCAGAAGCCGTCCGAGCTCGCCGCGCGCGCGACGGAGCGCGCGCTCGAATCCGCGGGCCTCGACGCGGGCGACATCGACTGCATCGTGCTCGCGACGCTCTCGGCCGAGGCCGATTTCCCCGGCACGTCGTTCTTCTTGCAGGACCGCCTCGCCTTCGGCGAGATCCCCTGCTTCGACCTGCGCGCGCAGTGCAGCGGCTTCGTCTTCGCGCTCTCCGTCGCGAACAGCTTCGTGCGCAGCGGCGCCTATCGGCGCGTGCTCGTCGTCGGCTGCGAGGTCCACTCGACCGGCATCGATCTCTCGACCGAGGGGCGCGACGTCGCGGTGCTCTTCGGCGACGGCGCAGGCGCGGTGATCGTCGAGGCGGCGACCGACGCGGGCGATCCGTCGGGCATCCTCGAGGTGCGGCTGCACGCGGAGGGGAAGCACGCCGACAAGCTCTGGATCGAGGCCCCCGGCTCGGGCTTCCAGCCGACGCGCATCACGCCGGAGCTGATCGCGCAGAAGCGCCACTTCCCGCGCATGCAGGGCCGCTTCGTCTTCAAGCACGCGGTGACCCGCATGCCCGAGGTGCTGAAGGAGGCGCTCGACGCCGCGAGCGTAAAGCTCGAGGAGATCGACCACTTCCTGTTCCACCAGGCGAACCTGCGCATCAACGAGTTCGTGGCGCAGCAGCTCGGCATCCCGCCCGAGAAGTGCCCGCACAACATCGAGCGCTACGGCAACTGCTCGGCCGCGGCGATCCCGATGCTGCTCGACGAGGGCGTGCGGGGCGGGTCGATCCGGCGCGGCGATCTCGTCGCCATGGCGACCTTCGGCTCCGGCTTCTCCTGGAGCGCCGCG
>DASUFZ010000289.1:0-8130 GCA_036274295.1 Myxococcota bacterium | reverse complement strand
TCCACCAGGGCGACGCCGAGATCGCGCTGCACGGCCACAACCACCTCTCCGTGCGCGAGCGTCGCAACGGCGCGCTGCACTTCAATCCCGGCGAGTGCGCGGGCCACCTGCCCGGCCACAACCGCGTCGGCGTGCTCGATCTCGTGAGCCTCGAGACCGAGCTGCTCTACTTCTGAACTCAACGAGCCCTGCCGGCCGGGCGATCCTCTGGAGATGGGCGCATCCAAGGTGAAGCTGAATCTCGGCTGCGGCCCGCGAACACCGGACGGATGGATCCACGTCGATTACGCGTGGGGAGCCCGGCTCGCGCGGCTTCCGTTCTTCCGCGCGCTGAACCGACGCATCCGGCTGTTCGATCTCGACTGGAGCGAGCGCATCCAGCTCCACGACCTGACGCGAAGGTTCCCCTGGCGGGACGCCAGCGCGGACGTCGTCTACAGCTCCCATACCCTGGAGCACTTCTCCCGCGAGGACGGACGCGCGTTCCTCACGGAGTGCCAGCGTGTCCTGCGGAAGGGCGGCATCCTCCGCATCGTCGTCCCCGACCTGCGCAGGAACGTCCTCGCGTATCTCGAGGGGCAGGTCCCGGCGGACGACTTCGTCGAGAGCCTCGGCGTCCTCCATGGAAGAACCCCGAGCCGGCTCAAGAATCGCCTGGCGCCGTTCGTCCAGTTCCCACACAAGTGCATGTACGACGGGCCACGACTGCTGCAGATCCTCGACGAGATCGGCTTCGAGGCGTCGGCGCGCGCGGCGTTCGAGAGCGACATCGACGACATCCGGCAGGTCGAGTCCGCGGATCGCACGAACGATGCGGTGATCGTCGAGGGACGGAAGCGCTGATCCGGCGTAAGCTCCGCGCGTGTCCTGGAAGCCCGAGGTCGAAGGCATCGAGGAGCGCGCGCGGCGCGCCGGCGAGCTCGGCGGACGCGACGCCGTCGCGCGGCAGCACGAGCGCGGGCGGCTCACCATCCGCGAGCGCATCGCGGGCCTGCTCGACGCGGAGAGCTTCGTCGAGCAGGGCCCCGTGGCCGGCGCCTCCACGAGTGGCCCCGACGGGCGCCTCGACTTCACGCCCGCCAACTACGTGCTCGGGCTCGGCCGCATCGACGGGCGTCCCGTCGCCGTCGGCGGGGAGGACTTCACGCAGCGCGGCGGCTCGCCCTCGCCGGCGGGCCTGCGCAAGAGCGTGTACGCGGAAGAGCTCGCCTGCCGCCTGCGCGTGCCGCTCGTGCGCTTCCTCGAAGGCGGCGGCGGCAGCGTCGCGGGGACGGCGGGACGCGCGCCGCAGCAGGGCGGCGGGCCGCAGCCCGGCGGCGGCGATCCCGTCTACGCGCCGCACCGCTTCTCCTCGATGATGCGCGCGATGGCGACGGTGCCCGTCGTGTCGGCGGCGGTCGGCGCCGTGGCGGGGCTCCCGGCCGCGCGGCTCGTGGCTTCGCACTTCGCGTTGATGACCCGCGACACCGCGCAGGTGCTGATCGGCGGACCCGCGCTCGTCGAGCGCGCGCTCGGCGAGCGGCTCACGAAGGAGGAGCTCGGCGGCGCGCAGGTGCACGAGCGCAGCGGCGTGGTCGACGCCGTCGTCGCGGACGAGCACGCCGTGTTCGCGGCCGTGCGCCGCTTCCTCTCCTACCTGCCGGCGAACGTGTGGGAGGCGGCGCCGCGCATCGCCTGCGAAGACGACCCCGCGCGCGCGGACGAGCGTCTGCTCTCGCACATCCCGCGCGAGCGGCGCCGCGCCTACGACATGCGCAAGCTCCTCGCCTGCGTCGTCGACCAGGGCTCGCTCTTCGAGCTCGGACGCGGCTACGGCCGCTCGCAGCTCACCGCGCTCGCGCGCCTCGCGGGACAGCCGGTCGGCATCTGGGCCAACGACCCGATGTTCTACGCGGGCTCGATGTCGGCCGACGCCGCGCGCAAGGTGCGCCGCTTCGTCGACCTCTGCGAGACGTTCCATCTGCCGGTGGTCGCGTTCGTGGACGAGCCGGGCTTCATGATCGGCCGCGACGCCGAGCGCGCCGCCACGATCCGTTTCGGCACCGAGGCGCTCTTCGCGGTGGTGCAGTCGACCGTGCCGTGGTGCTCGGTCATCGTGCGCAAGGCCTACGGCGTCGCCGCGGCGGCGCACTTCGCGCCGGGCGCGCACGTGCTCGCATGGCCGTCCGCCGAGGGCGGCGCGCTGCCGCTCGAGGGCGGCATCGCCGTCGCCTTCCGGCGCGAGATCGAGGCCGCGCCGGATCCCGACGCGCACCGCCGCGCGCTCGAGGAGCGCTTCGCCTCCGCGCGCTCGCCCTACGCGCGCGCCGAGGCCTTCGGCGTGAACGACCTGATCGACCCGCGCCGCACGCGGCCCGCGCTCTGCGCCTGGGTCGACGCGATCCAGACCGCGCTGCGCCTGCACACGGGCGAGCGCAGCTTCGCGATCAGGCCTTGAACTCCCAGAACTCGGGCGACTTCGCCGGCTCCTCGATCTCGGGCTCGGGCAGCTCCTCGTCCGGCTTCGCTTGCCGCGGCGCCGACGGCTGCGCCGGGCCCTCCGCCATCAGCACGAGGCGCTGATACAGCACGAGCTCGGGGAACGACGCGAACGGCATGCCGCGCGCGGCGTCGGGATCGGGCAGCGGGACGCCCTTCGAGCGCCCGAGCACCGTCGCGATCAGCTGGCGCAGCGCCTCGAGCGGCGACTCGACGCCCGGCACCACGCGGCGCGGGTCGAAGCGGTCGGCGCGCAGGCGGATCACGCGCAGCTTGTCGCCGGCGGACGCGTTCCAGTCGAGCACGAGGTCCACGATCAGCACGGGCTTGTCGGAGAGGCCCTGGATCGCCGCGACCGACACCGCCTGGATGCGGTCGTAGCGCATGAGCTTCTTGTGCCCCGCGCTGGTGGAGATGTGCACGCCCTCGTGATCGAGCTCGAGCGGGATGGCATCGATGGCGTCGAGCACGCGCACGCGCGTCTCGATGTCGATCGGCACGGGACGGCCGTCGGCGCTCTTCGCCTGCTCGACCGCCGCCTCGATCTCGCGCGGCATGCGGCGGATCACCTCGCCGAGCAGCTCCTCGAGGGCCTGTCGCTCCTCCAGCTCGATCTCGGGACGCTGGAGCGCGCGCCAGGCGGCGTCGTGCGCGATCTGCGGATCGATGTCGCGCGCCGCGCGCGCGACGCGCGAGGCGACGACGGCGCGGTTCGCTTCGCCCGCGTTCTCGACGGCCGCGCGCAGCGCCTTCGACGCGCCGGCGCGGTCGTCGCTCTCGTGGAGCAGGCTCGCCAGGCGGATCAGCAGCGCGGGCTCGGCCTCCTTCGGCACCTCGTTGGAGGCGAGCTCCTGCCAGTGGTCGAGCGCCGCCGCGAGCAGGCCCGCCTTCAGCTCGAGGCGCACCGCCTTCAGCAGCGCCGCCCGCTCGGCCGGCACGCGCTTGAGCGCCTTCGCGGACTCGCGCAGGGTCAGGACCGCGTCGAGCGAGTCGGGCTCGCGACGCGCCCACGCGTTGGCCTGCACGAACGCATCCTCGTGTTTTCCGCTCGCGCGCAGCCGCGCAATTTTTCCGGCGTCGGGCGCGGCGGTCGCGGGCTCGTTCTCGGCTTCGGGATCGAAGGCCGGCAGGCCCGTCAGCCGGAAGAGCTGATAGGCCGCGAAGGCGCAGAGCGCCGCCCCCGCGTAGACGCCGTACGTGACGAGCGGCGGCAGCGGCCCCGTCAGCAGCGCGGCGCCGGGCGCGTCGAGCGACCACTGCCAGCCTGCCATCGGCGGCAGCAGCAGCCACATGCCGCCGAGCACGAGACCCACCCAGTAGAAGCCGTCGCTGAGCGCCTTCCGGTAGTGCAAGGCGAAGAGCGTCAGCAGGCCCGCGAGCATGCCCGACGAGCCGACGAACGGGCGCGCGCTCGCGGGCGCGCCGAGCGCGTAGCCCGCGGCCGCGCCGATCGCAGACAGGAGCGCGATGCCCATGAAGCGCGCGCGGCCCCACGCAGACTCGAGGTAGAGCCCGAGGAAGAGCAGCAGCACGACGTTGCCGAACAGGTGCACGAGGCCGCCGTGGATCGGCACGTGCGTGAGCAGGCTCGCGAAGCGCCAGTGCACCGGGTCGACGCCGAAGCGGCGCGCCGGCATCGCGTCGAGCGCGGCGGCCGCCGGCTGGAGCATCTGATCGAGCGCCTCGCGCTCGCGACGCAGCGCGCCCGGCAGCGGCTGCGCGTTCCGGCCGTGCCGCGATTCGTAGTCCTGGCGCTCGCGCGCGATGCGCTCCGCGCCGATCCGCAGGTCGAGCAGCGGGCCCGTCTCCAGGTAGGGCCGCTGGAACCAGTGCGCCTCGGCCTCGGCGAGCTTCGACTCCGCCTCGCGCAGGAGCGGCTGGGCCGTGCCCGCGGCCCACAGTGAAGCGAGCACGCAGAGCGCCGCGAGCGCGGTGCAGCACCACGGGAAGAAATTTCCGCTGCGTGCGGACGCCGTTTCTCGCATGGCTGGCTCGCTGGCGCCGAGGCTTTTCCGGGACTCGCACTCTCTGCGGCCGTCGCCGCACCGGGCTGAAGCGCGAATCGAGCCCGGAATGGCGGGAGTCGGCCGCTATCCTGCCGCCCGCATGCCCGCCGCCCGCGCGCTGGCCGCCGTCCTCGGCATCGCGTGGCTCTGCGCCTGCGGCCGCGGCGACGAGACGCCGCCCACGACGTCCGCCGCCGGCGCCGAAGCCACAGCGCCCGCGCCGCGCGAGGGTCCGCCGACCGCGAAGTGGGAGACGGTGGACGCCATGCGCGAATCGATGGCGGCGCACAACGGCCCGGCCGACGGCGGCGGGCGCGCCTGGCTCGTGCGCGACGGCCAGCCGCCCTACGCCGTCAGCGCCACGCCCGACCGCTTCACCCTGGTCTACGAGGCCGGCCCGCTCGGCGTCGCGAAGGGCGGCACGGTCTTCCTCCAGGTCTCGCCTTTCTGGGACTGGAGCACGCCGCAGGTGCTCGAGCCGGACCGGCGCGGCTACACGGAGGTGCGGGCGAGCGATCCGGCGATCGAGTTCGACGCCCAGACGCTCGACCAGCAGCTGCTCGGCGTGGAGATCACCGGGCGGCCGCTGGCGCAGGGCGATCGTCTCACCTTCGTGTACGGCGCGGGCCTCGCCGGCGCCATGACCGACCGCTACGCCGAGCGGAACTCGCCCTTCTGGTTCGCCGTAGACGGCGACGGCGACGGCACGCGCAAGGTGCTGGAGGATTCCCCGACCATCGACGTCAGGCCGGGGCCGCCGGCGGGCCTCCTCTTCACGGTGCCGACGATCGTGCGGCCCGGCGAGCGCTTCCGCATCACGCTCGCGTTCATAGACGCCTGGCGCAACGCCGGCGTCGACGCCGAAGGCGAGGTCGCCTTCGTCGACGTGCCGAAGGGCGTCGAGCTGCCGAAGTCGGTGCAGTTCACGAAGGAGAACGCGGGCAAGCGCCAGGTGGAGGGCGTCGCGCGCGAGGCCGGCGTCTACCGCCTCCGGGCGAAGGTCGGCGCGGACGTCGTCACCAGCAATCCGCTCGTCGTGACGGCCGAGGGTCCGCGCGTCTACTGGGGCGACCTGCACGGCCACTCGAACTTCTCGGACGGCACCGGCATGCCCGAGGACTACTTCATCTACGCGCGGGACGTGTCCGGCCTCGACGTCTCCGCCCTCACCGATCACGACCACTGGGGCATGCTCCCGCTCTACTCCCACCCGGAGATGTGGCAGGAGATCCAGCGCCAGACGAAGGCCTTCCACGAGCCGGGCCGCTTCGTGACCCTGCTCGGCTACGAGTGGACGAGCTGGATCTACGGCCACCGCCACGTGCTCTTCTTCGGCGACACCGGCCCGGTGCACGCGTGGACCGATCCGGCGACGACGACGCCGACCCAGCTCTGGGACGCGCTCGCGGCCGACGGCCTGACGGCGCTGACCTTCGCGCATCACTCGGCCGGCGATCCCATCCCCGTCGACTGGAGCATCCCGCCCGATCCGCGCTTCGAGCCGGTCACCGAGATCGTCTCGATCCACGGCGCCAGCGAGGCGGCCGACGCGCCGAACCCCGTCGCGCACGCGCTGCCCGGCAACTTCGTGCGCGACGCGCTCGACCGCGGCTACAAGCTCGGCTTCATCGGCAGCGGCGACCGCCACGACGGCCACCCGGGCGCCTGGCAGGTCGAGCCGCCGATGGGCGGCCTCGCCGGCATCCTGGCCGACGACCTCACGCGAGAGGGCGTGCTCGCGGCGCTGCGCGCGCGGCGCGTCTACGCGACCAACGGCCCGCGCATGCTGCTGCGCGCCGCGCTCGGCCCGCACCGCATGGGCGAGAGCGTATCCGTCGCGCAGGACGGCAAGGACGGCAAGCTCAGCGAGCGCCTGTTCGTGCACGTCATCGCCGAGACGCCGCTCGAGCGCGTCGACTTCGTGCGCAGCGGGAAGCTCGAGGACAGCGCCGCGCTCTCCGGCGAGCTCGAGGTCATGCTCGACCGCGAGGTGAAGGAGCTCGAGCCCGGCGAGTACGTCTACGTGCGCGCGGTGCAGAAGGACGGCGGCGCCGTCTGGTCGAGCCCGATCTTCGCCGTCGAGTAGCCGCTTCGGTCCGCTTCAAGATCGCGCTCGTTCCGGTCGATCCAGAATTGCGTGGCGAAGACCAAGGGCACGAACCTCGTCGACATGGCGAAGCTCCTGCCCGGCTCGGGCGAGGCGCCGCTCGTGCAGATCGGACGCCTCAACGCGCGCGTGCACCTGCAGGCGACCTACGCGCACCTGCTCGAGGATGCGCGGCCCTCCGCGCTGCCGATCCGCGCGCTCGCGCTCTGGAAGTCCATGCACGACACGGGCGAGTTCAAGCTCCAGGCCGACGACGATGGCGCCGACGCGCGGCTCGCGGGCTACGGCTACCCGACGCCGGAGATGTGCGCAATGCTCGGGGCCTTATCTGCAGGAGCTCTTCGCCATGGCAGGCGTGCGCGACCCGAAGGCCGTCGAGCGCGCCTGCTGCCGCTGCGGCGCGCCGGCCTGCTGCTGGCGCATCGAATGGACGCCCGAGCCGGCGCTCACGTCTGGCGGTCGTGCAAGGTGAAGTGCGCGACGCGCAGCGCCGTGCGGCCGTCCTGCTGAAACGGCTCGACGAATGCCACCACCGTCACGTGCTCGTCGACGTGGCCCTTCAGCTCCGCGCCGAGCCCGAGCTCGGTGATGCGGAAGCGGCCCAGGTTTCCCGCGTCGATCTCGAGCGCGCTGCCCTGACCGGCCGGCTGCGGCACCAGACGCAAGGTGCCGCTCACGGTCATCATCTCGCGCACGAGGACCTCGCCGGCGCCCCGCTTCACCTGCGGGCGCGTCGACTGCGCCGGGATCGGACCGGCGAGCAAGAGTCCCGCGAATAGCGCCACCCACGCGGCGATCGCGCGCATGACTTCCTCCTCTAGTAACCACGCCGCGCCATGCACTGCTGGTACGCAGCCGTGGCCTGATCGCTCTTGCGATTCTCCTCGCTCAGCCCGAACAAGGTGCCGGCGGCCGCGCCGACGATGGCGCCGATGCCGGCGCCCTTGCCCGCGCCCTCACCGCCGTCCGCGATCGCGCCGCCCGCCGCGCCGACGCCCGCGCCCACCGCGCCGCCGACGACGCCATCGCGCACGATGCGGCCCGTGTTGCGCTGCGTCTGCGCCGCGTACTGGTTGCAATCCTCGACGACGGCTGCCGGCGCGCGCACGCTCGCGACGTGCTGCGGAGCGGACGCGCGGGCGGCCGCGGCGCTCGACGCCTGGCGGTGCGCCTCTTCCTTCGCCTCGTCCGCGTCGAGGGCGATGTTCGCGACGGCCACGCCGACACCGATCAGGAGCATGGTTCCGATCGCGGCGAGCACCGCAGCCTTCCAGGCGTTCTCCTCACGCGTCATGGCTGGTGCCTCCATCCGCGCGCACGGGAGCGTGCGCGCACCATGACGACGACACATTGCAGCGGGCATGCCAGGCGCGCGTCGCGCGGGCTCGCGCGAGGCCCGCGGGGTCGTGAAACTCCCGCCGTCTCAGCGCGTGGGCTTCGTAGAATTCACACGCCGGGGAGGAGGTCCTTGCATCTCTAGAACTCGTCCTGACAGGTGGGCGCGGGGCCGGCGAAGGCGGCGTCGAGCGCGTCGCGGGA
>DASUFZ010000288.1:0-24156 GCA_036274295.1 Myxococcota bacterium | reverse complement strand
CCGCGCGCGAAGCGGTCGACGCGCTGCGCGCGCTGGGCTTCACGACGGTCGTGCTGCACCACGTGCCGGGCACCATCGGCGCCTCGCTCCAGGTCGCGCCCTTCGAGCGCGCGGCCGCCGCGCCGGCGCCGACCCTGCGGGTCCTCCAGCGCACCGACGCGATGAGCGCCTACGAGCTGCTGCCGCAGGCGGCCCCGCGCTGATGCGCGTGCAGCGCGCACTCGCGCGGATCGCGGCGCTCGGCGTCCTCCTCGGCGCGGTCTGGCTGGCGCACGTCGAGATCTTCCGCACCGGCGCCGCGCAGTTCGTACCGCTCGCGCCGGAGGGCCACGCGTTCGAGCTGCGCGACGCCACGGTCGCGGACGTCACCTACGAGACGTGGCTCGTCGCGCGCCACGCGCGCACGTGGCTGCGCGCGCCCTGGCGCCTCTTCGACACCGAGCACTGCGCGCCGGCCGAGCGCACGCTCACCTACGGCGTGCCGATGCTCGCGCTCGGCCTGCTCGGCGCGCCCGTCGCGCTCTTCACGCGCGAGCCGGCGCTCGTCTACAACGCGGCGCTCGTCGCCTGGAGCGCCGTCGCCGCGCTCTCGATGTACGTGCTCGTCGCAGGCTGGACCGGGCGCCGCGCGGCCGGCGTCGGCGCCGCGCTCTTCTTCGCCTTCGACCCGCTCCGCCTCGTCGGCGTGCACCACCCCGCGGAGTGGGACATCGCCTGGACGGCGCTGGCGCTCTTCTTCGCCGAGCGGCTCTTCGCGAGCGGCCGCTGGCGCGACGCCGCCGGGCTCGGCGCCGCCGGCGCGCTCCAGGTCGCGACGAGCTTCTACACGCTCTTCGCGGCGACCCTGCTTGCGGTCCCGCTCGGACTCTGGCTGCTGCTGCGGCGCGCGCCGATCCGCGCGACGGCGGCGCAGCTCGCCGTCGCCGGAGGCTCCGTCGCGCTCGCGGCGCTGCTCGTGCTGACCCCGTACCTCGAAGCGCGCAGCGACGCCCAGATCGGCGCGCGCACCGCCTTCATCTTCGCGAGCGGGGAGAGCTACCTGCCGGGCGGCCCCTTCTCGCTCGGCTGGGTGCCGATACTCTGCGCGCTCGTCGGCTGCGTGGCGCCGCGGCGGCTCGCCTGGGCCGTCGAGGGCGACCCGCGCGCCGCGCTCCTCGCCGCGGCCGTGCTCGTCGCGCTGGTCGCCGCCGGTCCCCACACTGCGCAGTGGCTCGGCCTGCCCGTACCGGCCTTCGATCCGTACGCGCTGCTCGCGAGCTTCGTGCCCGGTCTGGATTCCGTGCGCGTCGTGACCCGCCTCGTCGCCGGCGTCCACCTCGTCCTCTGCGTGCTCGCGGGCGCGGGGCTCGCCGCCGCGATCTGCGCGGCGCACGCCGCGGGGCGCGCGGCCGCCGCGGCGGCCAGCCTGGCCGTGGTCGTCCTCGTGGTGTTCGCGAGCTTCGGCGGTCCGACGCCGCTTCGCTGGCAGCTCGAGCCGGTGCGGCCGAGCCCGGCGTCGATCGACTTCTCGCGCGCGCTCGCGGAGGAAGGCGAGAGCCCGCTCCTCGAGGTGCCGCTCGACTTCGTGGACGGCGATTGGGGTCCCGTCGGGCCGCAGCGGATCCTCCTCTCCGCGTGGCACGGGCGCCGCACCTCCGCCTGCTTCGGGTCCTATCGGCCGACGCAGCGCGACGAGCTGGCGAAGCACGCGCGCGAGCTGCCGTACCGCTGGGCCGTCGACGAGGTGCGGCGCATGGGCTTCGGCGTCATCGTCGTGCACCACGACGACGCGCAGGTGCGCGAGGCGACCCGCGGACGCTATGCGAAGGCCATCCGCGAGGGGTCGGGCCTGCGCGCGCTGCGCGAGAGCGAGACCATGGACGCCTACGAGATCCTCCCTGTCCCCGCCGAAGGCGCCTCCGATGTCCGCTAGCCCGCGCCTCGTCACGCAGGGCGGTGACGCGTGCCCCGTGTGCCGCGCCGGCACCGCGCGCGCGATCGACGTCGGCGCCTTCGCCTTGCACCGCTGCCCCGACTGCGGCGCCTGGTCGAGCGACGCGCTCGCGCGCGGCGCCGCGACGAGCTTCCTCCCCGAGCGCTATTTCGAGAACGCCGCGCTGGAGCGCGCGAGCTGGGAGACGCTCTTCGCGAAGCTCGCGCGCGCGGGGCTCCGCCCGCGCAGCGCCCTCGACGTCGGCTGCGGCACGGGTGAGTTCCTGGCCTTCCTCGCCGCGCAGGGCGCCGAGCGCCGCGCGGGGATCGAGCTCGATCCGGGTCGCGCGGAGCGCGCGCGCCTGCGCGATCCGGGTGCGCGCGTCCACATGGGCGACGCCCTCGCGACGCTCGCGCGCGTCGAGGGTACGTTCGACCTGATCACCTTGTGGGACGTGTTCGAGCACGTGCCGGATCCGACGGCGCTGCTGGCGGCGCTGGCCGCGCGCCTCGCGCCGGGCGGCGCGCTCTACGTGCAGACGATCCACGAGGAGAGCGCCGTGCCTGCGCTCGGGCGCCTCGCCTACCGGATCAGCGGCGGGCGCGTGCGCGGACCGGCGCGCCGCACGCACGAGGCGCACCACGCGGTGTTCTTCACGCGCGAGAGCCTCGCGCGCGCGGCGCAGCTCGCGGGGCTCCGCATCGAGGCGCTCTGGTGGGGACGCCTCGCGCGCGCCCGCATGGACGGCCCTGCCTGGCTCACCGCGCTGACGTCGCTCGCGCTGTGGACCGAGAACGCGCTCGGCAACGGGCTCTTCGTCAACGCGCTGATGCGGCGATAGGACGCTGCTAGTCCCGCACGGCCTCGCACAGCAGGTTCTTGCCGATCGCGCCGCCCGTCAGCGCGTCGAGCGCTCGCGAGAGCGGGAAGACGGCGCGGTCGTAGAGGCGCACCGCGCCCGCATCGAGGCCGCCCTGCGCATCGCCGAAGTGGCGGTACCAGAGCCCGGCCGCGAAGCCGAGCGAATCGACGTGCAGCGCGCGCACGACGCGGAAGCCGGCCGCCTCGACGACGGCGCGGAGCCCCTTGCGCCGGTAGCGGCGCAGGTGTCCGACGCGCGTGTCGTTGGCCGAGAAGAGCAGCGGGAAGGCCGGCACGTAGAGGAACAGGCGCCCGCGCGGGACGAGCCGCTCGCGCAAGGACCCCAGCAGCTCCACGTCGTCCGGCACGTGCTCGAGCACGTTGATCGAGTAGGCGCCGCCGAAGCGCTCGTCGCCGAGCAGATCGAGCGAGCGGCACACCGGCACGCCGCGCGTGCGGATCTGATCGCGCAGCGCGGCGTCCGGCTCGATGGCGACGGTGTCGAATCCCTGCTCCGCGAGCGCCGCGCAGAAGCGCCCGTTGCCGGCGCCGTAATCGAGCAGGCGCCCGGCGCCGCGCCCCCAGGCCAGCAGGGCGTCGACCAGGAATTGGTTGTAACGCACGGCGGTGTCCATGACCTCGATCAGGTCGGGCGCCTCGAAGGGCCGGCTCGAGCTGGACACCTAGCGCCGCTCCCGGAAGCTCCGGCGCCACAGGCCGATCGTCTCCTCGTGGTACTTCGCGATCGTGTCGAGGATGAGGCCCGCCGTCAGCAGGATGACGGAGAGCGTGCCGAGCCCGGCGGCCAGGATCGCGCGCGGCATGTGGAAGACGAGGCCCGTGCGCAGGTAGTCGAGGATCGGCGCGCTGCCGGCGGCGAGCGCCGCCGCGCCGACGAGGAGCGAGAGCGAGGAGAAGAACACCAGCGGCTTGTAGTCCTTGAAGAGCATGAAGATGCAGCGCGCGATCAGGAAGCCATCGCTCCAGGTGTCGAGCTTCGACTGGCTGCCCTGCGGACGGCGGCCGTAGCGGACCGGCATCTCCGCGATGGGCAGGCGCTTGGCCAGCGCCTGCAGGGTCATCTCCGTCTCCACCTCGAAGCCCGCGCGGCGCAGGCGCACCAGATCGACGAAGGTGCGCGAGAGCGCGCGGTAGCCGGAGAGCACGTCGCCCTGCTGCGCGCGGAAGAGCAGGCGGATGAGCCACGAGATGAGCCGGTTGCCTGCGCGGTGGAAGGGCCGGAAGGCGCCCGACTCGTACTCCTCGAGGCGCGCGCCGACGAGCATGTCGAGATCGCCCTCGACGAGGCGCTGCACCATCTCGGGCGCGGCGTCGGCGGGATACGTGTCGTCGCCGTCGACGAGCAGGTAGACGTCGGCGTCGACGACGTCCGCCATGTGGCGCACGACGTGTCCCTTGCCCTGCAGCAGCGAGGGCACGACGCGTGCGCCCGCCGCGCGCGCGATGGCCGCGCTGTCGTCACGCGAGTTGTTGTCGAAGACGAAGATCTCCGCCTGGGGCAGCGCCTTGCGGAAGTCCTCCACCACCTTGCGGATGGTGGTCGCTTCGTCGTAGCAGGGGATCACCACGGCGACGCGCGGCGTCGAGGCGGCGGCGAGACCGTTCATGGGGCTCGCATCCTACTCCCGCGCACGAGCTGGCGCAGCGGAATACACAGGCCGCGCCTACCCTCGCCGTCCAGACAAGCTCCGGCGTAGCGCGCGAAGCGCGCGGGTCGCCGCAAGCGGCGGCGGAGACCCGCGCGATCTACCTCCCGAAGCCGCCGCGCGCAGCGAGCCGCAGGCGAGCGGAGAACAGGAACGGGGAGTCGCATGCAAGCAATGCGCAACACGGCGCTGCGCGAGCCGGGACGCGGCGCCGAGCGGCTGGCGAAGCTGCTCGCGACGGTCTTCTTCCGCAGGGTCGAGGTCGCGGGCGCCGAGCACGTGCCCGCGCAGGGCCCGCTCCTCTTCGTCGCCAACCACGGCAACAGCCTGGTCGACCCGCTGCTGCTGCTGGCGCGCATGCCGCGCCGCGCGCGCTTCCTGGCGAAACACACCCTGTGGCACAACCCGGCGTTGCGCCCGCTGATGGACCTCGCCGCGGCGATTCCGGTGTACCGCCGCCAGGACGGCGCGGAGGGCGGCAGCAACGACGAAACCTTCTCCATGTGCTTCGAGGTGCTGCGCGCGGGCGGGGCCATCGCCCTCTTCCCGGAAGGCATCTCCTACCACGCGCCGGGGCTCCAGCCGCTGAAGACCGGCGCGGCGCGCATCGCGCTCGGCGCGCAGCGGGCGGATCTGCGCATCGTGCCCGTGGGCCTCACCTTCGAGGACAAGGCGATCTTCCGCTCGCGCGCGCTGCTCGTCGTCGGCCCCGCGCTCGATCCGGCGCCCGAGCTCGAGCTCGCCGCGCGCGACGAGCGCGAGGCCGTGCGCCAGCTCACCGCCCGCATCGAGGCCGCGCTGCGCACCGTCACCCTCAACTTCGCGAGCTTCGACGAATCCGAGGTGGTCGAGCGCGTCGCGGACCTCTTCGCCGAGGCGACGCACGTGATGCCGGGCGAAGCCGAGCTCGGCGCGCGCTTCCCGCTGCGCCACGCGCTCGGCGCCGGCTACGCACAGGCGCGCGCGCGCGAACCGCAGCGGGTCGCCCGCGTGGAGGCGCTCGTGCGCGAGTACGACGAGCTGCTCGAGGGCAGCGGCCTGCGCGACGACCAGGTGAGCGCGCGCTACCCGGTAGGGCTCGCGGCGCACTACGTCGGCACGCGCGCGCTCTGGCTCGCGTTCGCGCTGCCGATCGCCGTGATCGGGACCGTGCTCTGCTACGTGCCCTATCGCGTGCCGGGCCTCGTCGCGCACCTGGCGGGCCGCCACCGCGATCTGCCGGCCACCTACAAGATCCTGTGTGGCCTGGCGCTGGCGCCGCTCTGGTTCGCGCTCCTCGGCGCGCTCGCGTGGGCGCTGGCGGGGCCGTGGGCGGCGCTCGCCATCGTCGTCGCGGCGCCGCTGACGGGCTGGTACGCCCTGCTCTTCCACGAGCGCAACGATTCCTTCTGGCGCGAGGTCGGCGCCTGGCTCGTGCTGCGCCTCTTCCCCGGCCGCGCCGCGAAGCTCCGCCGGCTGCGAGCGGAGATCCGCAGAGAGGTCGAACGCCTCGCGGCGGAGCCGCGCTGAGCTACGGCGCCGACGCGAAGGACAGGCTGACGCGGAAGCCACCTTCGGGAAGATTCGCGCCGACCACCTGCGCGCCCATGCGCTGCGCCAGCTCGCGCACGAGCGCCAGGCCGATGCCCGTGCCCTGCGTGTTGCGCGTCAGCTCGTCCTCGCCCCGGTAGAAGGGCTCGAAGATGTGCGCGAGATGCGCAGTCGCGACGCCGGGCCCGAAGTCGCGCACGGCGACCTGCACGCCCTCGCCCGCGCGCCGCGCCTCCACGACGACGCGGCGCGCGCCGGCGCTGCGCGCGTACTTCATGGCGTTGTCGGCCAGGTTGAAGAGCACCTGGAGGAGCGCGTCGCGGTCGAAGCGCACCGCGGGGAGCCCGGGCTCGATGGCGAGCTCGAGGGTGAAGCCCTGGCGCGCCGCGTGCGACGCGAGCTTCGCAACGGCCTCCTCCAGCACCGGCGCGAGCGGCCCCGCGCGCAGCTCGAGATCGCGACGGCCGCGCTCGAGGCGCGCGAACTCGAGCACGTTGTCGATCAGGCGCGAGAGCCGCTCGGACTCGTCGGTGATCGTGCGCGTGTACTCGGCGCGCTTCTCCTCGGACGGCACGAGTCCGTCGCGAAGCATCTCGGCGTACATGCGGATCGCCGTGAGCGGCGTCTTCAGCTCGTGCGTCACCGCCGCGACGAAGTTGCTGCGGCGCTCCGCGTAGCCGACGGCCACCGACACCATGCGATGGAGGGCCAGAATTCCGCCGGCGCCGACGGCCAGCAGCAGCGCGACGAGCGCGTAGAGCGTGCCGGGGCTGCCGACGCCCGGCAGCGCCGGCAGGATCAGCTCGGCCGCGATCGGATCGAAGGGCTCGGCGAAGCGGTGGCTGTACACGTAGTGCGAGCCCTCCACGGCCGGCGGCGACGGCGGCTCGTCCGCCGCGCGGAACGCGACCTGCATGGAGCGCTCGAGCCCCGTCGGCAGCGCGCGCTGCTCGAGCCAGCCGGCGAGCGCCGCGCGGTCGAGCACGAGCCCCTGGCGCAGGGTCTCGCCGTCGAGCTGGACCGCGCGCACCAGCAGGAGATGCTCCGGGCCCGCGAGCCGTCCCTGCATCGGGTCGACGGCGATGCGGATGCGCGGCGGCGTGGCGCGCTTCGCGAGAGCGCGCGACGGCGCCGCGCTCGCCGGCGTCTCCTTCCACTCCGACACGGCCTCGTGTTCGATCGCGACGCGCTGCCGCGCGTTCCCCGTCTGCGCCTGGTACACCGGCTCCTCGACCTTCTGCCGGCGCTCGGCGCGTTCGCTCGCCGCACGGTTGAAGCTCTGGAGGACGTCGTAGGCGCTCTGCTCCTTCTTGCCGGCGTCGGCCTCCTGCGGCGCCTCGGCGCCGGCCACGGCGTCGGCCAGCGGCTTGGTGGTGCCGGGCGGCGGTGCCGCGGGCGCCAGCGAGAGCTTCATCTCGGCAGGAGCCGCGCCGTAGCTCGCCTCCACCGCAGCCAGCACGCGCCGGATCTCATCCTGTCGTTCCGGCGGCATCGGCGTGTGGACCTCGCCTTCGGCGTCGATCTCGAACGCGCCGACGACGAAGGGAGCGGCGTCGAGGCCCGCCAGCGGAACCGGCTCCCCGTTCGACAGGAAGGAGCGGTAGTCCGACGACGGCCGCGCTTCCTCGGCGGCGAGGAACTCCGAGAGCACGCGCTCCATCTCCTCGAACGTGCGCTCCGCCACCACCTGGTGACGGGCCGCGCGCTCGTAGGCGAGACCGTGCAGCGCCCGCCAGGTCAGCACCGCGACCGGCAGCAGGATCGCCAGGGAGAGCAGCAGCAGCGCGACGCGGATGCGCCTCATCCCGAGAAGCGGTAGCCCTCGCCCCGCACCGTCTCGATGCCCGCGGCCGCGTCGCCGAGCTTCCTGCGCAGCTTGGCGATGTGCATGTCGACCGTGCGCGTCTCGATGCGCTCGGGCTCGCCGAAGCCCCAGACCTCGCGCAGCAGCCGGCGGCGCCCGAGGATGCGCCCCGGCTCGGCGGCGAAGAGCGCCAGCAGTCCGAGCTCGCGCGGCGTCAGCGCCACCTCGTCGTCGCCGCGGCGCGCGAGCCGCTCGGCCGGATCGATCTGCCAGGATCCGAACGCGAAGACCGCCACGGGCGCCGCGCGGTGCGCGCCCGACCTGCGCAGCAGCGCCTCGACCCGCGCGACCAGCTCCGCCACCGAGAAGGGCTTGGTGACGTAGTCGTCCGCGCCGCTGCGGAAGCCCTCGAGCACGTCGGGCTCCGCGCCGCGCGCGGTGAGCATCAGGATCGGCAGGCTCGGCAGGCCCGCGCGCAGCTCGCGGCAGATCTCGAAGCCGTTCCGGCCCGGCAGCATGACGTCGAGGATCGCGAGCGCGTGCTGGTTGGCGAGCGCACGCCGCAAGCCGTCGTCGCCGCGCTCGACGCCTTCCGGCGCGAAGCCGTGATAGGCCAGCACGTCACAGACACCCCTGCGGATCGACTCCTCGTCCTCGACCACGAGGATCGCGAGCTTCGCCTCGGACATGGCGGGAGTCTAATCGGCGAAACCGCGCGCCCTGTAAATCGCGTGTAACGGATGCGCGCCCTTGTTGACCTGGGTTTGACGGCGCGCGCCGCGCGCGGCGGGGACTCTCCTGCATGCCGGCGAACCGGCAAAGGAGACACCATGCAGACCCGCCCCCTCGCTCCCGCGCGCCGCGCGCGCCTCGTCCTGCTCGCCTCGCTCCTGCTCGTCACCCTGGCCGCGGGCACCGCGGCGCGCTTCGGGCGTCCGGGCGGACCCGGCGCCGCTGCGACGGGCGCGTCGGGTCCCGTCTCCGGCACGGCCGGCGCGCTCTCCGTGCGCGCCGCCCTCGATCGCAGCTCGGTGCTGCGCGGCGGCGACGGCCTGGTGCGGGTCGAGCTCGTGCTGGAAGGCCGCGGGCCGATCGGGGGGCTCGACGCGACGACCCTGCCGACCGACTTCGTCGTCGTGCTCGACCGCTCGGGCTCGATGCAGGGCGAGCCCCTGCTCTTCGCCAAGGCGGCGGTGCGCGAGCTCTACACGGGGCTGCGACCGCAGGACCGCTTCGCCCTGGTCGGCTACGCGAGCGACGCGGCGCTCGAGATCCCGCTCGCGCATGCCGGGCCGGATGCGCGGCCGCAGGTCGAGCGCGTGCTCGGCGATCTCGTCGCGAGCGGCGGCACGCACATGTCGGCCGGCCTCGACCTCGCGCACGAGGTGGTGGCGAGCGCGCGCGCGGCCGGCCGCGTGCAGCGCGTGCTCCTGCTCTCGGACGGACACGCGAACCAGGGTGACTTCAGCACCGAGGGTCTGCGCGCGCGCGCCGCGCGCGCAGTGCCTTCCGAGTACGTGCTCTCGGCCGTCGGCGTCGGCGTCGCCTTCGACGAGACCCTGATGAGCGCCGTCGCCGACGCGGGCACCGGCAACTTCTACTACCTGCCCGACGCCCGGGAGCTCGCCGGCATCTTCGCGGGAGAGTTCGCCGCCGCGCGCGAGACCGTGGCGCGCGGCCTCCAGGTGAGCCTGGCGCCGGGCGACGGGATCGAGCTGGTGGACGCCGCCGGCTATCCGCTCGAGCGGGACGGCGCGCGCGTCTCCTTCCGACCGGGCGACCTCCATGCGGGTCAGGAGCGCCGCATCTGGCTGACCCTGCGCGCGCCGACCGAGCGCGAACGCGCGCTCGATCTCGGCGATCTCGCGCTGCGCTGGCAGGAGCCCGACGGCGTGCGCGGCGAGCTGCCCGCGCTGGCGCTGCCGGCGCTCGCCTGTGTCGCTGGCGAGGACGCCTACTACGCGTCCTTCGACGCGAGCACCTACGAGCGCTCGTCGACCGAGGCACTCGGGCACCTCAAGGAGAAGGTCGCAGCGAGCCTGCGCGAGGGGAACGTGGAGGAGGCGCTCATCCGGGTGGACGGCTACGAGCGCGAGATGCGCCGCGAGCAGTCGCGCGCGCTCGGCCACGTCGTCGAGCAGGACGCCTCCGCGCTCCAGGCGCTCCGCAGCGAGGCGTCCTCGCCCGCGGCCAGCACGCCCGAGATGCAGAAGCAGCTCGGCAAGAAGCTCCTCGAGGAAGGCCGCGACGCGCGACGCGCGGGCGCGAAGTACTAGGAGAAAGGAAGATGCGTTTCATCGATCGGCTCACGACCCTGGTCCGCGCCGACGCGCACGGCGTGCTCGAGCAGCTGGAGGAGCGCACGCTCCTGGCGAGGCAGCATCTGCGCGACGCCGAGTTCGAGCTCGCGCGCAAGCGCGCGCGCATCGAAGCGCTCGGCGAGGAGGCGCGGCGCGGCGAGGAGGAGCTGCGCCGGCTCGCGGCCGAGATGGCCTCGCTCGACGCCGACGTCGAGCTCGCGCTGCGGGGCGGCAAGGAGGAGCTGGCGCGCTTCAGCGTCCGCCGGCTGCTGCCGAAGCGGCGCGCCGCCGAGGCGCTGCGCCGCCGCCGCACGGAGATCGACGAGGAGCAGGCGCGCATCGCAGACAAGCTCGCCGCACAGGAGGGCGAGCTCGAGGAGCTGCGCCGGCGCGTGCGGACGCGCGTCGCAGAGGCGCACGCAGAAGGCGGGGAGCGGTACCTCGTGGTGGAGCTGCCGGCCGCCGACGAGGAGGTCGAGCTGGAGCTGCTGCGCCGGCGCGGCACCGCCGAGGCGACGTCGTGAGCGCGCGCGCCCCTGGCTCGTCCGGCGCACGTCCCTTCGTCCGCTCGCTCGTGTTCGCCTTCGCGGCGGCCGGCGCGATCCTCGTCGGCACGCCGGTCCTGGCGCCGCTGTGCGGCTCGAGCGCGGCGCTCCGCGTCCTGATCCTCGCCGGTGTCGTGGCCTACGCCGTCGCGCTGGCGCCGTCGCGCGGACGCGCCGCGCCTGCCGCCGCCCTCGCGGCGTGCGCCGGCGCGCTGCTGCTCGCGATGCCGCTCGGGCTCGGCCTCTACGCGCTCGGCGCGGCGGCGCTGCTCGGCGTCTGCCGCAGCGGCGTCCTCTATCGCGCGCGACCCGCGCGCGCCGCGCTGCTCGAGATCGGTCTGCTCGGCGCGGGGCTCGCGCTCGCGGCGTTCCTCGCAGGCGGCACGTTGCTGCGGCTGGCGCTCGCCTGCTGGGGCTTCTGGCTCGTCCAGAGCGCGTACTTCGCCATCGGCGGCGTGGCTGCGCGACCCGACGATCTCGCCCAGGAAGACCCCTTCGAGCGCGCGCGCACCCGCATCCTCACGTTGCTGGAGTAGGCGCCCGAAAGCCGCGCCGGTCCACGCTTTCTTAGAGCCTCGAACCGTGAAAATCCGTTCTGCGGGGTTGCGGAACGGCGCGTTTCGTGTTCTCTTCCGAGCCAGGCGGAGGTTTCGGCGAACACGGGGCTCATGCACGAGGCCCGCACCCCGAACGGGCCACGTCCCCCTGATCGTCGCCGAGCCCGGCGAGGTTCCGGGCGCGCAAGCGGCAATCGCGTAGCCGCACGAAAGCGCGCCAGGTAACCGGGCCGACGCCGGAATTGCGATCGAGGCCGCGTCCTGGTGCGCGGCCGCGACTTCGCCCTGCGCACGGCGCGAGGCGAGGCCGGAGGACACTTGCAGGAACCGGGTCGATCGGTGCGGGCGGCGCGACCCTGGGGGACGCAGCCGCACCTATGATCATCCTGCACGGCGCACTGCTCGAGGATCGCCTCTTCGTCTGGGGGGAGGCGCCTCCGCGGCCGCGGCGAGGCGCCCGCCGCAAGAACGGCGTCGCCCCCTATCCCTACGACGCCGGCTTCACGGCGCTCTCCGAGGCGCTGACCGCGCTGGGCCTCTCCCCGGCCCCGGATGCGAGCCGCGAGGAGAGCGCGACCGCCTGGCTGCCCACCGTCGGCGAGCAGCCCTTCCCGTCCAGCGCGCTGATCGGCGATTACCCCGACGCCGAGGGCGAGGTCGCCATCGCGCCATGGCGCGTCTCGGGCCTGCTGCTCCAGCCGGCCGAGTCGCTCGACTTGCTGGCGACCCACGCGGCGCGCACCCAGCACGGGGTGATCGCCGGCCGCGACCTGCGCTTCTGGATCCTGGCGTTACGCGAGGCCGGCTCCCTGGTGACGCGCCAGCGCTTCCTGCCGGGCATGGTCGAGAAGGAGGGCAGCTGGCACGCGCGCTGGCAGCCGGTCTGGCTCGGTGAGGACGCGGAGCTGCTCGAGGGCCTGGCGGGCGACATGCCCGCGGCCGCGCGCGCGCTGACCCGCGACGCCGAGGCGGGCCCGCCCGACACGCCGCCGCGCCGCGCCGTCGAGGCCTTCGTCGGCGCCGCCGTCGACCAGCTCGTACGCGCGCACGCGAACGACGGCCTGCCGGTGGTCGTGAACGGCGTCGTCGGCGGGAGCACCGCCGAGCGCTGGCTGCACGCGCTGCGCGCGCCGGACGACGAGGTGACGGGCGATCCCGAATCGCTCGAGCAGCTCGCCGACCTGGTGCGCGACTGGCGGCGCCCCGTCGAGACGGTGGCCGCCGCGCCGTTCCGCCTGTGCTTCCGCCTGGAGGAGCCGGCGCCCGCGAAGGACGAGCCGCCGCCGCGTCGCGGCCGTCGCCACGGGCGTCAGCGGCCGGGCCGCGAGGCGCCGCGCCACGGACAGCGCCGCTGGTACGTGCGCTTCCTGCTCCAGTCCGCCGACGATCCGAACCTGCTCGTGCCGACCGCCGACGCCTGGATCATCCGCGGCCGCAAGGCGGCCGCGCTCGCGCGCGCCGGCACGGATCTCCACGCCGCGCTGCTCGCGTCGCTCGTGCAGGCCGCCGGCGTCGCGCCGCGCATCGAAGAGAGCCTGCGCTCGCGCAAGCCCTCGGGCTTCTCGCTCGACGCGCGCGGTGCGCACGAGTTCCTGACGCGCACGGCGCCCGCGCTCCAGCAGGCGGGCTTCGGCGTGATCCTGCCGCCGTGGTGGACCGAGTCGGGCAGCGCACACCACCTCGGCGTGCGCGCGCGCGTCCACACGCCGGAGCGGCGCGAGCTCGACTACGAGCCCTCGCTCGACGAGAGCGTCTCCTTCGACTGGGAGATCGTCGTCGGCGGGCGCCCGCTCTCCGGCCGCGATCTCGAGGAGCTCTCGCGCCTCAAGGAGCCGATCCTCCAGGTGCGCGGACACTGGATCGAGACGCACGTCGAGGAGATCCACGCCGCGCAGATGTTCTGGAAGAACCGCCGCGCCGGCGAGGTGACGGCACGCGAGCTGGTACGCATGGGGCTCGGCTCGGCCGACACCTCCGCGGGCATCCGCTTCGAGGGCGTCGACGCCTCGGGCTGGCTCGGCGAGCTGCTGCGCAACCTCACGGACAAGACGTCGATCGCGGCGCTGCCCGCGCCCGACGGCTTCACGGGCGCGCTGCGCCCCTACCAGGAGCGCGGCTACGCCTGGCTCGACGTGCTCGGGCGCTACGGCCTCGGCGCCTGTCTCGCCGACGACATGGGTCTCGGCAAGACCATCCAGACCCTGGCGCTCGTCGAGCGCCACCGCGCCGCCGGCGAGGACCGGCCCGTGCTGCTCGTGTGCCCGACGTCCGTGCTGACGAACTGGCAGCGCGAGGCCGCGCGCTTCACGCCGAGCCTGCCGGTGACGGTCCACCACGGGACCGGGCGCGCGCGCGGCTACGACCTCCAGCAGCGCGCCTACGCGCACGCCATCGTGCTGACGAGCTACGCCTTGCTGCATCGCGACCTCGACGATCTCAGCACCATGCAGTGGGCCGGCGTCGTGCTCGACGAGGCGCAGAACATCAAGAATCCCTCCACCAAGCAGAGTCAGGCCGTGCGCACGCTCAAGGCCGACTACCGCATCGCGCTGACCGGCACGCCCGTCGAGAACCACGTCGGCGATCTCTGGTCGATCATGGACTTCCTGAACCCGGGCTTCCTCGGCACGCGCCAGGAGTTCAAGCGCAACTACTTCGTGCCGATCCAGGCCTTCCGCGACCGCGAGGCCTCCGAGCGCCTGCACCGCATCGCCGGCCCGTTCATCCTGCGCCGGCTCAAGACCGACCGCAGCGTCATCTCGGATCTCCCCGAGAAGAACGAGATGAAGGTCTTCTGCACGCTCACCGCCGAGCAGGGCCGCCTCTACACGCAGGTGGTCGAGGAAGCCGAGAAGCGCATCCGCGACGCCGAGGGCATCGAGCGCCGCGGCGTGATCCTCGCCGCGCTCACCAAGCTGAAGCAGGTCTGCAACCACCCGGCGCAGTACCTCGGCGACGAGTCCGCGATCGACGGTCGCTCGGGCAAGCTGACCCGCTTGACCGAGATGATGGAAGAGGTGATCGAGGCGGGCGACCGCAGCCTCGTGTTCACGCAGTTCGTGGAGATGGGCCACATCCTCCAGCGCCATCTCCAGGAGGAGCTCGGCCGCGAGGTGCTCTTCCTGCACGGCGGCGTCCCGAAGCGGCGCCGCGACGCGCTGATCGAGGCCTTCCAGAGCGAGGACGCCGACTCGCCGCCGATCTTCGTGCTCTCGCTGAAGGCGGGCGGCACGGGTCTCAACCTCACCGCCGCCAACCACGTCTTCCACTTCGATCGCTGGTGGAATCCGGCCGTAGAGAACCAGGCCACCGACCGCGCCTTCCGCATCGGCCAGACGCGCAACGTGCAGGTCCACAAGTACGTGTGCGCCGGCACGCTCGAGGAGCGCATCGACGAGATGATCGAGCGCAAGCGCAGCGTCGCCGAGGACATCGTGGGCGGCGGCGAGACCTGGATCACCGAGCTCTCGAACGAAGAGCTCCACGACATGTTCGCCTTGCGCAAGGACGCGGTACGCGAGTGATGAGTGACGAGCCGCGAGAGCCGCAGGGTCCGGACGGACCGCCGGGGCAATCCGGCGGGCAGGGACCGTCGGGCCCGCGCCGTCGGCGCCGACGCTCGCGCCGTCGCCAGGGCGGCAGCCGCAGCGAGGGCTTCCGCGAGGGACCGAACGACGGCCAGGGCTACGGGGCGCGCCCCTCGCACGGCGAGGAGCGCGAGAAGCAGCGCGCGCACAATCAGGGCAACCGGCCGCACGGCAGCCAGGGACGCCAGCGCCAGCGCGGGCGCGGACGTCCGCACCGCGGTCGCCGGCCGTGGCAACGACGCGGCCGCGGCGCCGACCAGTGGTGGGCGCGCCGCTGGACCGACGTGCTCGAGAGCTTCGAGGTCGGGCGGCGGCTCGGGCGCGGCCGGCTCTACGCACGTCAGGGTCAGGTGCTCGAGCTCGACATCGGCCAGGGCTTCGTGACCGCGCAGGTGCAGGGATCGCGCGACGCACCGTATCTCGTGCGCATGCGCTTCTCGATGCTCTCCTCCACCGACTGGAAGAAGATCACCAAGGAGCTCGCCGGGGATCCCGTGCTCGGGCCGGCGCTCGCGTCGGGGCAGATGCCCGAGGGCGTCGAGGACGTGTTCGAGCGGCTCGGCCTCTCGCTCTTCCCGCGCGCCAACGGCGATCTCAAGACCGCCTGCTCGTGCCCCGACCCCGCGAATCCGTGCAAGCACGTGGCGGCGGTCTACTACCTGCTCGGCGAGGAGATCGCGCGCGATCCGTATCTGCTCTTCAGGCTGCGCGGACTCGACCGCAACGATCTGGTGACGGCGCTCGGCGGACCGCTGCGCGGCACGCCGATGCCGCCGCCGCCGCGCCCGCAGCCGCCGGCGCAGGCCGCGCCGCGCGAGCCCGACCTCGACGACGAAGAAGACGACGTGCACGCCATGGACCTCGACGAGGGCGATGGCGAGAGCTCCGGCGAGCGCGACGACGACGATGCCGACGCCGAGTTCGCCGAGGACGGCGAGCGCGACTACGGCCAGGCGCCCGCGTGGGCGGAGGATCCGCTCGAGCCGGAGCCGCAGCCGCAGCCGCTGCCCGCCGATCCGCACGGCTTCTGGGCCGGCGGCAACTTCGCGGCAAAGGACGTGCGCGAGACGCGCATCCCCGCGGTGCCGGCCGCGCTCACCAAGCGCCTCGGCGCGCTGCCCTTCGCGCGCGGCGAGGATCCCTCCGCGCTGCTCGAGCGCATCTACCGCAACGCCTCGCACGGCGGCCTCGAGGTCTTCCTGGGCGAACGTGCGGAAGAGGAGAGCTAGCAGGCTGCCACCTCGGCCGGGTTAGCATGCACCCACCGGCATGCCGACCCGCCGATCGGACCCGCTCGAGTGGCTGACGCGCGCCCCGATCCCGCACATGGCGCGCTGCCGCATCCCCGCGGATCTCGACTCCGTGACCGACGTCGGCTGGGAGGATCCCGGCGGCTCCGACGTCCCGCGCGCGCGCATCGAGGACGTGTGGGAGCGCGTGGTCGCGCTCTACCGCACGGGCGTGCATCCGGCGCTCCAGATCTGCATCCGCCGCGACGGCTGCGTGGTGCTGCACCGCTCGATCGGCCACGCGCGCGGCAACGCGCCGCAGGATCCGCGCGAGGGGCCGCGCGTGCCGCTCACGACCGCGAGCCCGTTCGACATCTTCTCCGCGTCGAAGGCGATCACGGCGATGGTGATCCACAAGCTCGACGAGGAGCGCGTGCTCCACCTCGAGGATCGCGTGTGCGACTACATCCCCGAGTTCGCGCGGCACGGCAAGCACCGCATCACCCTGCGCCACATCCTGGCGCACAAGGCCGGCATCCCGAACCTGCCACGCAAGGCGATCGACCTCGATCTCCTGCCGCACCCGGAGCGCATCGTCTCGATCCTGTGTGACGCGAGGCTGCGCACGCGGCCCGGTCGCGTGCTCGCCTACCACGCGGTGTCGGGCGGCTTCGTGCTGGCCGAGGTCGTGCGCCGCGCGACCGGCGAGGACATCCGCACGGTGCTCGAGAAGCACATCGTCGGGCCGCTCGGCTTCCGCTGGATGCGCTACGGCGTCGCGCCCGCGGACCTCCCGCTCGTGGTGCAGGACGCGCTGACCGGCCCGCCCGTGCCGCCGCCGCTCTCGTGGGTGCTGCGCAACGCGCTCGGCGTCTCGCTGGCCGAGGTGGTGAAGCTCGCGAACGACCCGCGCTTCCTCACGGGCATCATCCCCTCCGCCAACGTCGTCACGACCGCGGCCGAGCTCTCGGCCTTCTACCAGTGCCTGCTCGATCAGGGCAGCCACGAGGGCATGCGCGTGTTCACGCCGCGCACCGTGCAGCACGCCACCGGAGAGGCCAGCTACCTCGAGGTCGATCTCACCCTCGGTTACCCGATCCGCTACGGGCTCGGCTTCATGCTCGGCGGCCGCGCGCCGAACCTCTTCGGCTACGACAATCGCCGCGCCTTCGGGCACGTGGGACTCAGCAACAACTTCTCGTGGGCCGATCCGGAGCGACAGCTCGTGGTGGCGCTCCTCGCGAGCGGCAAGCCGGTCATCTCTGCGCACGTCATCCGGCTGGTGCAGCTCCTCGCGACGATCACGCAGGCGTTCCCGAAGATCGCGCCGCGGCGCTAGCTGGCCCCCGATGCCGGGACTAGCATGCGGCCCGTTCCATCCGCGGAGGGGGGCCGCATCGTGAAGTGGTTCTTCGGCCTGTTGTTCGCCGCCGCGCTCGGGCTGACCGGCTGGATCCTCCTGATGCTCCACTGGAGCTACGCCGAGGGCGAGCGCGCGGGCTACGTGCAGAAGCTCTCCAGGAAGGGCTGGATCTGCAAGACGTGGGAGGGCGAGATCGCGCTGGTATCGATGCCCGGCACCGTCGCCGAGAAGTTCCAGTTCACGGTGCGCGACGACGACGTGGCGGCGCAGATCAACGCGAGCCTCGGCAGCCGCGTCACCCTGTTCTACCAGCAGCACATCGGCCTGCCGACGAACTGCTGGGGCGACACGCAGTACTTCGTCACGCGCGTGACGAAGGTCGCGGGGAGTCCGTAGCGCGTCGCGCTACTGCGTGCTGACCTTGCCGGCGAGCGACTCGAGCTGCGACTCGAGCAGCCGCGAGCCGATCGAGCGCTTGGCGCCGCCGCCGAAGCCAGTCACCTGATCCGTCGAGGTGCGGTTGCCGTAGACCATCACGGTGCCGCCCTGCACGGGCACGAGCGCCGCGATCGCCTGCTCCGCATTGAAGCCGGCGCTCACGTAGAACATGCGCTGCACGACGACGTAGGCGTTGCCGTCCGGCACGAAGAGCGCGTGCGTCAGGGTGTAGGTCGGCGTGTCGTGCGCGTTGATCTGCGACCAGCGGAACGTCTCCTCGGTGCCGGCCGGCTTCGAGTTCGGATAGGAGAGCAGCATCTGGTAGGCGGCCGGCACGTAGCGCTGGAGCGCCGCCGCGGCCTTCGTCATCGTGCGGATCTCCTCGGCCGGCGAGCGCGTGCCGCTGCTGCGCGCGTAGGGCGCGATGCCGTCGAGGCCCTTCGTCTGGTACGCCTGCATGCGCGCGAGGAGCTGCTGCTGCACGGCGGGCGTGACGGCGGCCGGTGAAGGCTGGAGCGCGTTGAACGTCGCGATCTCCTGCGCCGAGAGATTGAGATCGCCGCCGGGCGACGCGTTCACGTAGGCCTGTGCGCGGCTCGACGCGTTCGGATCGAGCGTGAGCTTCGCGACGTCGCCCGCGCTGCCCGCGCCGTTGAAGAGCCCCGTCTGCTGCGTCTGCGGATCCACCTTCACGGCGAGGCCGGACTTCAGCTTGGCGACGAAGTCCTTCGGCGTGTCCTTCACCAGGAAGGCCATGCCGGCGACGATCTCGCGATCGCTGGCCGGCTTCATCGAATCGCTGCGCACGATCTGGCCGGCCATCACCTGCTGGATCTCGCTCTGCGAGAAGCCGAGCGCGGAGAGCAGGGTGGGCGCGTCCGGGACCTGTGCGGCGGCAGGCGCCGCCAGCGCGAGGAGCGCGACGAGGAGCAGGCTTCGAATTCGGGTCGTCATCGGGTTCCCTCCAGGACTCGTTCTTCCACGCCGCGGGGCGGCACTGCGCGCGCACCCGCCATCGCGAGGAGCTCTGCCGCGAGGCGCGGGCCGACGCCCGCGTCCTCGTGCTTGAAGAAGACGTAGGCATCCTGCGCCGAGCGCGCGCGCAGCTTCGCCACCCACTCGGCGAGATCGCCGGGCGCGTAGGCCTCGCGACGCAGCCGGATGTAGGCGAAGGGCGCCGTCGCGACGAGCTCCGGCGCGGGCTCGCCGTCGACGTCCGCCGCGCAGAGCGCCGCGCCGCGCGCGCGCAGCGCGTCGACCACCGAAGCGTCGCGCCACGACGGGTGGCGGAACTCGAACGCGGCGGGCACGCGCCCGCCGAGCAGATCCAGGAAGCGCTCGAGGCGCGGCAGGTCGAGCTTCATGTTGGGCGGAAGCTGGAAGAGCACCACGCCGAGGCACGCGCCGAGCGCGCCGAGCGTCTCGAGCAGGTAGTTCGTCTCGTCGTCGGCCGCTTGCAGGCGCTTGATGTGCGTGATGCGCCGCGACGCCTTCACCGCGAAGCGGAAGTCGTCCGGAACCTGCTCGGCCCAGCCCGCCAGCACGGAGGCGTTCGGCAGCCGGTAGAAGGTGTTGTTGATCTCGACCGCGGGCAGGCGCTCCGCGTAGTACGCGAGCCAGCGCTTCGCCGGCAGCTTCTCGGGATAGAACGCTCCCCGCCACGGTGCGTAGCTGAAGCCGCTCGTGCCGGCGCGAAGCATTCGATCTCCAGGGCGCGCGCCGCGCCGTGGGGAGGGAGGCCGCAGCATGCCACAGACGCGGGCGCAGTAGCATGGTCGACGTGAGCAAGGCCTTCACGGACGAGGAAGGCGCCGAGCCGGCGCCCGTCGTGCCGGCCCGCGCGCCGCTCCCGGTGGGTGTTCCCAACTACGTCACCGCGCGCGGTCTGTCGCGGCTGCACGCCGAGCTCGATGCGCTGCGCGCGGAGCGCGCGGAGGATCCCGCGCAGCGCGCGGCGCTCGCGCAGCGGCGCGCGCAGCTCGAGCAGCGCATCGCGAGCGCGGAGCGGGTGGCGCCGCCGGAAGAGCGCGACACCGTGCGCTTCGGCGCCAGCGTCACCGTGGAGAGCGCGGCGGGCGTGCGCCGCTACCGCATCGTCGGCGTCGACGAGGCGGACGCCGCGCGCGGCGACGTCGCCTTCGTCTCGCCGCTCGCGCGCGCGCTGCTCGGACGCAAGGTCGGCGACGCGGTCCGCCTGCGCGCACCGCGCGGCGAAGAGGAGCTCGAGATCCTCGCGGTCGACTACCCGGCGGACGCCTGAGCGCGCGCCTCCCACTCCGCGCGCGAGATCGCGTAGATCGACACCTGCTTGCCCTGGAGCTGGCGGCGCTCGCAGAAGCGCTCGCCGAGCTTCTCGGCGACGCGGATCGACGCCGCGTTCGGCGGCTCGATCACGCTGATCACGCGCTGCGCGCCGAGCGCTTCGAAGGCGTAGGCGAGCGACGCAGCGCCGCCCTCGCTCGCGAAGCCACAGCCCCAGCGCGAGCGCTCCACCAGCCAGCCGACCTCGAGCCCCGGCCAGCCCTCCGGCTGGTAGAGGCCGATGCGGCCGACGAGCGCGCCCGTCGCCTTCTCCTCCGCGGCCCACAGTCCGAAGCCGCGGATCTTCCAGTGCCCGAGCAGGTAGCCGAGCGAACGCCAGGCGTCTTCGCGCGTGAGCGGGCTGCCGCCGACGTAGCGCATCACTTCCGGATCCGACGTGATGCGCGCCCAGGCGTCGAGATCGTCTTCGCAGAACTGGCGCAGGCGCAGGCGCGGCGTCTCGAGCGTCGGCTCGCTCACTCGCCCTGCGGCTCCGGCGCGTTCGAAACCCACGGCACGACGACGCCGAGCTCGAGGCGCACCGCGGGCAGCCCGAGGAACGCGTCGGGGCGCGGCACGCCCTCCGCGCTGGCGAAGCCGACCGAGATGCCGCAGCCGGCCGACTCGCGCGACGTGCACAACGCGGCGCCCGCGCGCGCGATGCAGCTCGCGGGTCCCGACTCGATCTCGCCGACCACGTAGAACGAGACGGTGTAGGCGTGGCGTCCCGGCGCGAGGCGCCCGTCGTGGCGCACGTCGGCCTCGAGCAGCGGATCGATGCCGAGCCGGTCGAGCAGCTCCAGAACCTCCGGCGTGTAGACCAGGTGGCGCGCCGCCGCGAAGTTGAAGCACTCCTCGCAGCCGCAGGTCTCGGCGCCTCCCGATTCCGTCAGCGCGTACGCCTCTGCCGTCAGCTCGGGCTCGGAGCGCACCACCCATTTGCGGAGCGCCAGGGTCTCCATGCGCTCATTCGAGCACAGCGCTACGAAGGCGTAAAGCAGAACTAGGGAAGCGCGAACGCCATCAGCGCGTCGCCGGGCACGCGCTCGAGCATGCCGTGTCCGCCGGCGGCGATGACGACGAACTGGCGTCCGTCCTCGCGCAGGCGATACGTCATCGGCGTCGCATGTCCGCCGTTCGGCAGGCGCGTGCGCCAGATCTCCTCACCCGAATCGGTTTCGAACGCGCGCAGGTAGTGATCCGTCGTCGCGCCGATGAAGGTGAGCCCCGACGCCGTCGTGATCGCGCCGCCCTGGTTCGGCACGCCGAACGTCCCGAGCGCGACCCACACCGGGAAGGGCGCCATGTCGCGCGTGGTGCCGAGCGGCACGTCCCACGCGACCTCACCCGTCGCGAGATCGACGGCGGTGAGCGTCCCCCACGGCGGCGGATTGCAAGGCGCGCCGAGCGGCGAGAGCAGCGGCACGCGCTCGAGCGCGTAGGGCGTGCCGCCCTGCGGCTCGTAGCCGAACGTCGGCGGGCCGTCGGGGAACTGCTTCTCGAACTCGTCGCGCGGCACCAGCCGGATCTTCACGGCGGCGCGCGCCTGGTTCAGCACGATCAGCCCGCGCTGCGGATCGACGCTGACACTTCCCCAGTTCGAGCCGCCGGCCATGCCCGGGTATTGCACCGAGCCCTGCAAGGACGGCGGCGTGAAGATGCCGTCGCTCCGCAGCGAGGCGACGGCGTCGCGGCAGGCGCCGCGGTCCCACGGCGTGAAGCCGTAGGCCTCGTCGGGCGTGAGCGTGGCCGGATGCAGCGGCGGCGGCTTCGTCGGGAAGGGCTGCGTCGGCGAGAGCGTCTCGCCCGGCACCGCTCCCTGCGGCACGGGCCGCTCCTCGACGGGGAAGAGCGGCGCGCCCGTGCGCCGGTCGAGCAGGAAGAGGTGACCCATCTTGGTGGCCTGCGCGAGCGCCGGCACCGGGCCGTCCTTGCCGGGGAACTCGAAGAGCACCGGCTGCGAGGGGACGTCGTAGTCCCAGACGTCGTGGTGCACGGTCTGGAAGTGCCACGCCACCTCGCCGGTGTCGGCGCGCAGCGCGACCACCGAGCTCGAGTAGTAGTCGAGGCCGTCGCGCTGTCCGCCGTAGTAGTCGGGCGAGGTGTTGCCCGTCGGCACGTAGACGAGGCCGAGCTGCGGATCGCCCGAGAGCGTGCTCCACGCGTTGGTGGTGCCGCGGCGATAGTGCGGTCCGCCGTTGCTCGCGGCCGCCGCCGAGTCCGGGACCTGGTTGGGCGGAATCGGATCCCACGCCCACGCGAGCGCGCCCGTGCGCGCGTCGAAGGCGCGCACGACGCCGCCCGGCGCGTCGGTGCGGCGGTTGTCGAGCACCATCGCGCCGGTGACGACCTTGTCGCCGAGCACCAGCGGCGCCGACGTGACGCCGTACTCGCCGGGCTGCGCGTCGCCGACGCCCTCGCGCAGGTCGACGGCGCCGCCGCGGCCGAAGTCCTCGCACGGCTTCCCGGTGGCGCCGTCGAGCGCGATGAGACGCGCGTCGAGCGTGCCGAGGAAGATGCGCAGCGAGCAGGTCGCGTCGCGCGGGGCCTGCGCGTCGCGCCAGGCCGAGACACCGCGGCAGTTCACCAGGTAGAGGCCCGTGCGGTCGACGCCGGGATCGTAGGCCCAGCGCTCCGCGCCGGTCTCGGGATCGAGCGCGAACACGCGGTCGAAGGGCGTGCAGTAGAAGAGCGTGTCCTCGACGACGATCGGCGTGACCTGGAGCGAGCTCGGCAGGTGCGTCTTGCCGCCGCCGTACTCCATGTCGCCGCTGTGGTGGACCCACGCGACCTCGAGATCGCGGACATTCTCCGGTGTGATCTGCGTGAGCGGCGAGTGGCGGCCGCCGCCGAGATCGCCGGCCCAGGCGGGCCAGTCCGCGACGGGACCGCCGTTCGCGCGCGGCGCGGAGCGGGAGCACGCGAGCAGGAGAGCGAGGCCGACGAGCGTTGCGATGCGCGTTGCGCACGGGCGATGCATGGCGCGGCATGGTAGGGGCAGCCCGATCTCCTTCGCAGCCCGGCAAGCACTCCGGCGCGCTGCGAGGCGGAGCCGAGCGGAGATCGTTCGGCGCGGGGCAGAGTCCCCTGCGGCGGCCATCTGTTCCTCCTCGGGGACCTCTGCCCCGCACCATCACGCCGAGGAATGCACCGGGTAGCGCGCCGAAGGCGCGCGGGTCGCCGCAAGCGGCGGCGAGGACCCGGTGCGCGCCTTTTCGATCGCCGCCGCGCGCAGCGAGGCGAAGCCGAGCGGAGATCATAGGTATGATGCGCGGCCATGCAGCGCCAGGGAGCGGTCGACGGGCCTCGCGTCTCGATCCCTCGCCTGCTCGTCAGCGTGCCGGCGCTCGACGAGGAGGAGACCGTCGCGGCGGTCGTGCGCGGCATCCCGCGCCAGATCGCCGGGATCGGACGCGTCGACGTGCTCGTCGTCGACGACGGCAGCCGCGATCGCACGGCCGAGCGCGCGCGCGAGGCGGGCGCCGAGGTGATCCGGCACGAGCGTACGCGCGGAGTCGGCGCCGCGTTCCAGACGGGCCTCGCCCACGGCGTCGACACGGGCGCGGACCTCTTCGTCAGCATCGACGCCGACGGCCAGTTCGATCCCGCCGACATCCCGCGCCTCGTCGAGCCGGTCGCCGCGGGCCGCGCCGACTTCGCCTCGGGCTCGCGCTTCGTCGATCCCGCGCTCGTGCCCGAGATGCCGGCGGTGAAGCGCTGGGGCAACCGCATGATGAGCCGCCTGATCTCACGGCTCGCGGGCCAGCGCTTCTACGACGTCTCCTGCGGCCTGCGCTGCTACAGCCGCGCCGCGGCGCTCCAGCTCCACCTGCTCGGCCGCTTCACCTACACGCAGGAAGTCTTCCTGAACCTCGCCTTCAAGCAGCTCCGCATCGTCGAGGTGCCGATCCGCGTGCGCGGCTCGCGCGCCGTCGGCGAGAGCCGCGTCGCGGCGAGCATCTGGCGCTACGCGCTCCGCAGCGCGCAGATCATCCTGCGCTGCTATCGCGACTACCACCCGCTGCGCTTCTTCGGCGGGATCGCGCTCGGGCTCGCCGTGCC
>DASUFZ010000287.1:0-15116 GCA_036274295.1 Myxococcota bacterium | reverse complement strand
ATCTGCGACGAAGACAAAGGCGTCCCAGGGTGCCCATTCGTGACGCGTGTGGTTGGGCCGAGGCGCGATCGCGTGCGACGCGTCGGAGACGTTCTTCAGATAGACCTGAACGGAGTCGCGACCGACGATCGCAAAGAACGGCTCGGGCTCCGGAGCGACGACTCGGGCCTCGAACCCGAGCTGCTCGTAGAACCTGATCGCGCGCCGGATGTCGCTGACGATGAAGAAGGGAGAGATGTTCTCGAGCGCGGCCATCGTCTGCTCCTCTTCGCGACGCCCGGCTTCTTCGACATCGTCTCGCGGCCGAGACCGCAAGGCAACCACTCGGTTCGTCCCGCCGACAGCCGCGTTTCGTCAGGCGGCTGACACCAGGCGTATCAGCTCGTCGTGGCGGCCATCGAGGAACAGGCGAACTGCCTCGCGCGCCTCGGAAGGAGAGAGATCCTGGCGAGCATTCGGGCCCGCGAACCCGTCTCGCTCGACGAGGCCGAACCAAGCCTTCTTGCGGACTGGATACGCATAGAAGGAGACGAACTGGAAGGTTTCGGGTGTTCCGTACCCGGATACCCAGAATGTTCTGCCGGTTCCGACCTCGTCGACCGTGAACGTCGGCGAGCACTTCTGAGTCGAGTTGGCTTTGGCGATCTGGCCGGGCCAGTCGAAGGCGTCGAACGCCGCCAGGATCTCACGAGCAGTGGCATTACCACGCTCGTCGACCGTCGAGATTTCGGAGTCACCGTACTGAAGGCTGTACGTGTAGCTCGGCACGTCCGCCGCCCGACTACGATCCGTGCGCGTCGAGCGAGAGATGCTCGAGGCGCCGGGACATGATGCTGTTCGCATAGACCGGCTCGTGACCGGGCCTGGGAGCGATCGAAGCCGTCGCATCGAGCAGCTCTGCACAGACGATGCGCGCCTCCATCCGCGCGATGGGCGCGCCGATGCAGAAGTGGCTGCCGCGGCCGAAGGTGAGGTGGTTCTTGTTGTGCTTGCGATCGAGCCGGAGCGCATCGGCATCGTCGACATGGCTGGGATCCCGATTCGCGGACGCCCAGAGGAGCATCAGACGGTCACCGGGATGGAGCTCGAAGCCGCCGAGCTCGCAATCCCGCCTGACGAGGCGGTAGTGGAAGTTGAAGGGAGGCTCCAGCCGGGCCACCTCTTCCACGAAATTCGGCACGAGCTCGGGACGCTCGCGAAGGACGCGCGTGGTCTCGGGATCCTCCGCGAGGCGTCGCACCGTGGACCCGATCAGGGCAGCGGTCGATTCGCCCCCGGCCGAGAACATCACCGTGGCGATGCCGATCGCCGTGCCGCGACCGATCCGGCCGTCCGCCACAGCGCGGGCGAGCGCGTGCACGAGCGGCGCGTCGGCGTCGAGCCGCAGATTCTCGGCGGCGCGGTCCAGATGCTCGCCGAGGTACTCGCCCATCTTCATCGCCTCCGCCGCGAGCAAGCCGAGCCGTGAGGCGTCCAGATTTCCGGCGAGAATCTCGCCCCCGATCATTGCCCAGGTTCGAAAGCGCGAGACGTCGCCATCCGGGAGGCCGAGGAGACTGCCCACCACACGGGCCGGAACGAGCTCCGCGACGGGAACGAAATCCCCGGCGCCGCCCTCGAGCCACTCCCGGATCGCCTCACGCGCCCACCGACGCACGGGCTCCTCGAGCAGCGACACGAAGGTGCCGGCGAATCGAGGTTGCACGATCGCTCGGTGCACCGAATGCGCGGGCTCGTCCGCGGTCGCGATCATGTGTGCCGGATCTTCGCCAAAACGGTCGGGCAACGGGAAGATGCTGGGATCGCCCGACGCTGTGCGCATCAGCACGCCCGTCAGGTTGGCGGAGAAGTCAGCTTCTCGCGCGAGCGCCTGCTCGACGAGATCCCAGCTCGCGACGAGATGCACACCCGTCTCGGCGACGCGCGCGATCGGCGTCTCCGCTCGGAGTCGTGCATGGAACGGCTGGGGATTCGCGATGGTATCGGGTTCGAACAGCTCGTTCGGATTCGAGGAGTAGAGCGGTGCGCGCATCGCGCCTCCTTCCTCGAGGCTACTTCGCCCCGTCGTTCGCCAGGATCGCCTGCAGCGCGCGGCCGTAGCGCCCGCGCGCGTCGTAGCTGACGACTTCGGCGAGCCCGACGCCGCGGTCGTCGGCGACCTGCGTCGGGCGCAGCGCGAACCAGTCGCCCTCGGGCTCGCGCTCGAAATAGAGCGTCGTGTCGACGTTGATGAAGCGCGTGCGCACGAGATCGGCGTCGTGCAGGCGACGCCGCAGCAGCACGCGCGCGCCGAGCCCGAAGGTGAGGTCGGAGACGCCGCACGCGCGCTCGAAGGCACTCGTGGACTCGCCCTCGACGACGTCGAGCGGCGTGCGGATCCACGCGAGCGGGATCTCGCTCCCATAGGCGATCGCCACCTCGAGCGACCAGTGGAATCCCGGCGGCACCTGCGCGCGGTAGACCTTCGGCATGAACTCGATCTTCTCGCAGGCCTCGGGCCCGGGCGGAGCCGCGTCGTCGCCGGAGGTCCACGAGGACCCGAGATCGTCGCGCTCGCGCAGCAGCAGCGCCGACGCGCGCGTGACCTCCTGCTCGCCGTGCAGCAGCGCCAGCTCGGCGAGCGCGATGCGGCGTCCGCGCCGCGCGAAGCGGCGTACGAGCCGCAGCGGCTCCATCGGCACGGGGCGGAACAGATCGATCGTGAGCCGGGCGACGCGCAGCTCCGCCTCCCGTGCCGCCTCCCGCGCGCCGCGCGCGAGCAGCGCCGCCGCCGCGCCGCCGTGCTGGTGCTTCGGCGACCACGGGCCGCCCGCCCACTCCGAGGGCCAGTAGAGCTCGCCCTCGCGCCGGTAGATCGCGTCGCTCACGTCACGGCCTCAGATCGAGATCGGCACGACCTTGAAGCCGCGCACGTGCGCCTGGTACGTGCGCGTGAGGCCGCCCTCGTCCACCTCGTAGCGCGGGAAACGCTCGCGGATCTCTTCCAGCACGACCTTCGCTTCGAGCCGCGCGAGCGATTTGCCGATGCAGACGTGGTTGCCGTAGCCGAAGTAGATCTGGCGCTCCGGCCGCCGCGCGATGTCGAAGCGGTCCGGGTCCGGGAACTCGCGCTCGTCGCGACAGGCGGCGCCGGTGACGAGCGCCACGCGCGCGCCCTTCGGGATCGTCACGCCGTGGACCGTCACGTCGCGCATCGCCACGCGGCCCTGGAACTGCGAGGGCGCGTCGTAGCGGAGCACCTCTTCGATCGCCTGCGGCAAGAGCGAGGGATCGTCCCACAGGCGCTGGCGCTGCTCGGGATGACGCGCCAGGTACACCATGCAGTTGCCGAGCAGCTTCGTGGTGGTCTCGGCGCCTGCCGCCGCCAGCAGGCCGATGAACGCGACCGCCTCCTCGTCCGAGAGGCGCTTCGTCTTGCCGTCGATGTCCTCGTAGGTCTGCTCCGCGAGGAGCGAGATCAAATCGTCCTCGGGCTTCGCACGACGCGCTGCGAGCAGCGCGCGCGCCATCTCGCCGGCGTTCTTCATGCCCTCGATGCCCTCGGCCGGGATCTGACCCGTGTCGGGATCGCGCTCGAGCCCGAGATCGACCCAGCGGCGGTAGCGCTCGCGGTCCTCTTCGGGAATGCCGAGCAACGCGCTGATCACGTCCATCGGCAGCTGGTTCGAGATCGCGGCCTGGAAGTCGAAGCGCTTCTCGCCGCGCACTGCATCGAGGTAACGCCGCGCGATGCGCCGCATCTCTGCCTCGAGCGCGCCGATCTTCCGCGGCGTGAACCCCTTCGAGAGCAGGTTCCGCACCTTCACGTGGCGTGGGGGATCCATGGCGATGATCGAGAAGAGCGCGGCGGGGTACTGGCCGCGGTTCTCGAGCGTGGGCCCCAGCGACGAGCTGTAGGTCTCCCAGTCGAGCGTCGCCTGCCAGACGTCCTCGAAGCGGAAGAGCGCGTAGAAATCCATCTTCGCGTTGTAGGTGCAGGGCTCCGCATCGAGGAAGTGCCGATAGAGCGGGTACGGGTCTTCCTGGAACGGACGCGAGTAGGGGTCGTAGATCACGCGATGTCCTGTGAAGGCCGCCCATTATAAGATGGGCGCCGTGCGTGACGACCGCCTGGCATTGTCGAGAGGCGACCGCCTGCCGCCGCCGCTCGAAGGCGTCCGCGTGCTCGCGGTCGAGCAGCTCCAGGCGATGCCCTTCGCCACCCAGCTGCTCGCCCACCTCGGCGCCGAGGTGGTGAAGGTCGAGCCGCCCGGCGCGGGCGAGTCGGGCCGCGCGGCGGCGCCCTCGATCCGCGACGCCGACGGCCGCGACGTCGGCGCCACCTTCCTGCGCAACAACCTGTCGAAGAAGAGCATCTGCATCGACCTCAAGCGGCCCGAGGGCGTCGCGCTGCTGCGGCGGCTGGTGCCGCGCTACGACGTGCTCGCCGAGAACTTCAAGCCGGGCACGATGGAACGGCTCGGGCTCGGCTATACGGATCTCGCCGCGCTGCACCCTGGCCTCGTCTACGTCTCGGCCTCGGGCTTCGGCAGCCTCGCGCCGTCGCCCTACGCGGACTGGCCGGCCTACGCCGTCGTGGCGGAGGCGATGGCCGGCTTCTACACCTTCCGCCCCGAGCCGGGACGGCTGCCGAACATCGGCGTGGCCGGCGCGCTCGGCGACATCGGCACCGCGCTCTTCGCCGCCATCGGCACGCTCGCCGCGTTGCAGGGCCGCGCGCGCACCGGACGCGGACAGCGCGTCGACGTCGCCATGCTCGACGCGGTGCTCTCGATCATGGACATGGTCCCGTTCAACGCGTCGCTCGGCATCGAGAACAGCCTCGGCGCGTGGCCCGGCATCTGCGCCGCCTTCCGCGCGCGCGACGGCCTCTTCGTCGCGCAGATCGGACGCCCGCACCAGTTCGAGCGGCTCGCGCGCGCGATCGGCCATCCCGAGTGGCTCGAAGATGCGCGCTTCGCGCGCCGCGAGGGCTGGCGCGACCACCTGGACGACGTGATCCGCCCGGCGCTCGAGGCCTGGGCGCTCCAGAAGACGCGCGTGGAGGCGTCGCGCATCCTGGCCGAGCAGGGCATCGCCGCGGGCCCGTGCTTCGACGCCGCGGATCTCGCGCGCGATCCGCACGTCGCCGCGCACGAGATGGTGATCGCCGTGCCGCGCCCCGACGGCGAGGGCGAGATCCACGTCGCCGGCAATCCCGTCAAGCTCTCGCACAGCGCCCTGCGCTCGCCGGAGCGCTGGCCTTCGCTCGGCGCGCACACGCACGAGGTGCTCGCGGCGGATCTCGGCCTCACGGACGCGGAGCAGGCGAAGCTTCGCGCGGAGAAGGTGATCGCCTGATGGATTATTCGCGCTACGCGCCGGGCCTGAAGGTCGCCGTCGCCGATCGCATCCTGACCCTGACGCTCGACCGCCCGGAGAAGAGCAACGCCAACACGCCGGTCATGCACGCGGACCTCGGCCGCATCTGGGACGACATCGCCGAAGATCCCGACGTCGACGTCGTGATCGTGACCGGCGCGGGCGAGAAGGCCTTCAGCGCGGGCGGCGACCCGGCGCACATGCAGGCGATGATCGACGACGAGCGCCTGTGGCGGCAGACCGTCGTCGAGGCGCGCCGCATCGTCTGGCGCCTGCTCGAGTGCGACGTGCCGATCATCGCGCGCGTGAACGGCGCGGCGGTCGGCTTCGGCGCCACGCTCGCGCTGGCCTGCGACATCGTCGTCGCGGCGGAGGACGCGCGGATCGGCGATCCGCACGTGCACGCGGGTCTCGTCGCCGGCGACGGCGGCGCGCTCTTCTGGCCGCCCCTCGTCGGAACCAACCGCGCGAAGGAGCTGCTCTTCACGGGCGAGCTGCTGACGGCGCGCCAGGCCTGGGAGCTCGGCCTCGTGAACCACGTCGTGCCGCGCGCCGAGCTCGACGCGAAGGTGATGGAGATCGCGCAGAAGATCCGCGCGGGCGCGGCGCGCGCGATCCGCCTGACCAAGCAGCTCCTCAACCTGCCGCTGCGCCAGCAGGCCCACGGCCAGATGGATCTCGGCCTCGCCGTCGAATCGCTCTCGCACCACACGCGCGATCACGCCGAGGCCGTCGCGGCGATGCGCGAGAAGCGCAAGGCGAAGTTCGAAGGACGCTGATGGTGCGGCGCGCGCTCGCAGTCCTGCTGCTGCTCCTGTGCGGCTGCGCCACGGCTCCGGACGCCGGCGGCCCCGCCGACGCGGCCGATACCCCCGGCTCCGCGCCTCCGTTCACGCCGCCCGCGACCGACCGCGAGAAGCAGGCCGACTACGCGATGTCGTTCTTCATGGACGCCTGCGTCGCGCACGTCGCGAGCCCCGGCGACCTCGACAGATGGATCCTGGAGCGCGGCCTGAACACCCTGGAGCCGGAGGTCGCCTCGCGCATCCTCGCCGGCGAGACGGGCCAGGTCTGGTCTGCGGGCAGCCCGCTCGGCCACTTCTTCCTGATCGTCGTGCCGATCAATCCCACCGTGAACAAGTGCTCGGTGTGGGCGCACCGCGCCGATGCGGCCCGGCTGAACGGTCACTTCGAGCGGCTCCTCAAGGGCACCGCGCGTAAGGGTCTCTCGGTCAGGGCCGTCTCCGATGCGCCGATCCAGGGTCCTGGCGGCGCCTATCGTCAGCTGATCTACTACATCGTGAAGGATGGAGCCGAGCTCGGCTGGGTCTTCGTCGCGACGACGAGCCCGTCCGAGGAGGCCGAGATCCAGGGGCGCCTGATGGTCTCTCCGGGAAGGGAGAACCAGATCCTCGCGCCCGGCAGCCCGGAGCAGCTGGAGCCCTCGGAATCGCCATGATGCGACGCCGCGTCGAGCGTCCGGGAGTGCGCGCCGGCTACGACCGCTGGTCGTCGAGCTACGACGCGACACCGAATCCGGTCGTCGCGCTGGACCGACGCCACACCCTGCGCGCGCTCTGCCCTCGACCCGGCGAGCGCGTGCTCGACGCCGGCTGCGGCACGGGCGCGCATCTCGCGGGCGTCGCGGCGGCGGGCGGCCGCGCGTTCGGACTCGACTTCTCGCGCGGCATGCTGCGCATCGCACGGCAGAACGCGCCCGGCGCGCGCCTCGTGCAGGCCGATCTCGGGCGCGAGCTGCCCGTGCGCCCGGGCGGCTTCGACGCGCTGCTCTCGAGCCTCGTGTCGGAGCACCTGAAGGACCTGCGCCGCTTCTTCCGCGGCTGCTTCGGCGCGCTGCGCCGCGGTGGGCGCCTCGTCTTCTCGGCCTTTCATCCGGAGCCCGCGCGCTCGGGCATCGAAGCCAACTTCACGGAGGACGGCACGGAGTACCGGCTCGGCGCCGAGCGCTACACGGTCGACGACTATCTGAACCACATCGCGGACGCCGGCTTCGTGCGGCTCGCATGGCGGGAGGTCGCCGCCGATGCGCTTCTCGCCGACGAGATTCCGGGCGCCGCGCGCCACGTCGGCCGTCCGCTGCTGCTGCTGGTGTGCGCCGAGCGCGCGCGCTGAAGGTGCCCGACATCCTGCGCGACGTGCTCGCGCCGGGGCTGCGGCTCGTCATCTGCGGCTCCGCGGCGGGGACGCGTTCGGCACAGCTGCGCCAGTACTACGCCGGTCCCGGCAACAAGTTCTGGCCGACGCTCCACGAGGTCGGCCTGACACCGCGGCGGCTCGTGCCCGCCGAGTTCCCGCTGCTGCTCGAGTTCGGCATCGGGTTGACCGACGTGATCAAGGACCAGTCGGGGCCCGACGCGCAGCTCGACTTCCGGCGTGCCGATCCCGACGCGCTGCGCGCGAAGATCGTGCGCCATGCGCCGCGCTGGCTCGCCTTCAGCAGCAAGAGAGCAGCCCAGGAGTTCCTGGGTCGTAAGAAGCTGGCCTACGGACCCCAGAACGAGTCCGTAGGCCAGACGCGCATCTTCGTCGCGACCTCGCCGAGCGGCCGGGCCGGCAGCTACTGGGACATCGGCGTCTGGCACGCGCTCGCGGCGTTGGTGAAAGCCAGCGGCTGACACGCCGCACGCTCTGGAACTACTTCCATGAACGGACATGCCGTGTCGCTACGCCCTCGCCGCGCTGGTCCTCATGCTGGCCGCCTCCGCGCGCGCCACTCTGCTCGTCTACGAGCCCTTCGACTACCCGGTGGGCACGCTCGCCGGGCAGAACGCGACGGGCCACAACCTCACGGGGACGTTCGCCTCGGGCTCGGTCGTGCCGGCCACGCTCGAGCTGCGCGCAGAGACGCCGAGCCTCGGCTACGGCGCGCTTCGCGGCGCGCCGTCCTTCGCGGGACAGCGCCTCGGCCAGAATCTGGGGACCACCGCAGCGAGCGCCGTCGCCGCGCTGGCGAGCCCCGTGAGCATCGCACCGGACGGCGCCCTCTTCTTCAGCGCGCTCTTCCTCTTCGACGACTCGACGAACGGCAACCGCTTCGCGCGCATCGATCTGCTGAACCAGCAGAACGGCGACGTGCTCTCGTTCGGCGAGTCGGTCGTCGGCGTGATGGCCGTGGCCATCGGCGCGCAGACCGCAGCCGCCGGCGCGAACGGCGTGAGCGCGGGCGCAGACCGCTCCTTCACGAACGGCCAGGTGCTCTTCCTCTTCGGCCGCTACCAGAATGGCGCCGCGGCGCAGGGCGATCGCCTCGATCTCGTCGGCTACGAGACGAATGCCGTGACGCAGATTCCCGGGAGCTTCGACCCGAGCGATCCCGCCGCGCAGTTCCGCTTCAGCCTGACGGGCGTCGACATCGACATGACGCGCATCGACGCCGTGCGCTTCGAGATCCGCGGCAGCGCGAACAACTTCATCGACGAGCTGCGCGTCGGCACCACCTACGCGGATGTCGTGCCCGAGCCCGCGGCAGCGCCGCTGCTGCTCCTTGGGCTCGCGGGCTTCGCGCTGCGGGCGCGCTTCAGCCGAGATGCAGGCGCGCGAACTCCTCGGGGCTGAACGCGTCCACCTGGATCGCCTCCTCGCGCGCGCGCTCGGCCGCGCGCAGCAGCGCGAGCTCGCCGTCGGAGAGAAGGCCCGCGGCGCGCGCGTCGCGCGCGAGATCGTCGCCGGGCGCGTGCGCGAGACGCCCCTCACGGACCGCGTGCCGCAGCTTCGCCTCGATCGGCAGCGCCGCCTGCGCCTCCTCCAGCGCCGCGTCGAGACGCCCGAGCCCCGCCTCGTCGGCGGGCGGCCTGTAGATCCCACCCGTCAGCCGCGCGCGCACGTCCTCCTCGTCGAGCACCGCGCGCGCAACCTCGCCGCCGGTGCGGTCGTCCGGCCCGCGCTCACGCCTTCCGAGCGGCAGCGCGAGCAGGCGCAGCCCCCACGCCGCGGGGCGGTTCGGCAGGTTGCGCAGGATGCCGTCGAGCGCCCGTTCGGCGTGCTCGAAGCAGGTCTCGCAGGCGAAGCGCACGAGCGGCAGATCGGCCGCGCGCTCGCCGTCGGCGAAGAAGCGCTTCAGCGCGGCCGACGCCAGGTAGCTCCACGCGAGCATGTCGGCGAGGCGGCCGGTGATCCTCTCGCGCCGCTTGAGCGCGCCGCCGAGCGTGACCATCGAGGCGTCCGAGACGAGCGCGAAGGCCGCCGTGAGGCGCTCGAGGCGCTGGAAGAGGCGCCGCGTCGGGCCGCGCGGCGCGCGCGTGGCGAGGCGTCCGCCCGAGAGCGCGAGCAGCGGCGCGCGCACGGCGCTCTGCAACGCGAACGCGACGTGACTCCAGAAGGCGCGGTCGAAGCGGTCGAGATCGCGCGCCTCGAAGGCGCGGATCTCCTCCAGCGCGTAGGGATGGCAGCGGATCGCGCCCTGGCCGTACACGATCATCGAGCGGGTCAGGATGTTCGCGCCCTCGACGGTGATGCCGATCGGCACGGCCGCGTGCACGCGCGCCAGCACGTTGCGCGGTCCACGTTGGATGGCCGCGCCCGCGCGCACGTCCATCGCGTCGTCCACGACGTCGCGCATGCCCTCGGTGAGCCACGCCTTCGCGATCGCGGAGAGCACCGCCGGCTTCTCGCCGGCGTCGACGGCGCCGACCGTCAGCCAGCGCGCGGCCTCCATCAAGTACGTGTTGCCGGCGATGCGCGCGACCGGCTCCTCGACGCCCTCGAAGCGGCCGATCGGCGTGTCGAACTGCTCGCGCACCATCGCGTAGGCGCTGATCACGCGGGTGGCGAGCTTCGCGCCGCCGACGGAGAGCGAGGGCAGCGAGATCGAGCGCCCCGCCGCCAGGCTCTGCATCAGCATGCGCCAGCCCTTGCCCGCGCCGTCGCGTCCGCCGACGATCGTCTCGAGCGGCACGAAGACGTCGTCGCCTCGGATCGGTCCGTTGAGGAACGGGACGCCCATCGGGTCGTGGCGGTCGCCGATCTCGATGCCGGGGAGCTTCGCCGGCACCAACGCGCAGGTGATGCCGAGATCCTCGCGCGAGCCGAGCAGGTGCTCGGGATCGCGCAGGCGGAAGGCCAGCCCGATGACGGTCGCGATCGGCGCGAGCGTGATGTAGCGCTTGCGCCAGTGCAGGCGCATGCCGAGCACCTCGCGGCCGTCCCACTTGTCGTGGCAGACGATGCCCTCGCTCTGCGTGGCGGCGGCGTCGCTGCCGGCCTCCGGCCCCGTCAAGGCGAAGCACGGGATCTCCTCGCCAGTCGCGAGACGCGGCAGGTAGTGACGCTTCTGGGCGTCGGTTCCGTAGTGGAGCAGCAGCTCCGCGGGACCGAGCGAGTTCGGCACCATCACCGTCACCGCGCACGCGATGCTGCGGCTCGCGAGCTTCACGATGACGGCGGAGTGCGCCTGCGCGGAGAAGCCGAGGCCGCCCCACTCCTGCGGGATGATCATCCCGAAGAAGCGCTCGCGGCGGAGCCGCTCCCACACCGCGGGCGGCAGGTCGCCGCGCAGCTGCACGTCCCAGTCGTCGAGGCTCCGGCAGACCTCTTCGACGGGGCCGTCGAGGAAGGCCTGCTCGGCCGCGGAGAGCTCCGCGACCCGGAAGTCCAGCAGGCGCTGCCAATCGGGCGCGCCGCGGAAGAGCTCGCCGTCCCACCACACCGTGCCCGCCTCGAGCGCCTCGCGTTCGGTAGCGCCGAGGCGCGGCAGCATGCGGCCGACGAGCGGCATGACGAGGCGCGTGAGGGAGTCGCGGCGGAGGCGGCGCAGGGCGCTCGGCGCTGCGCGCGGGGCGTCGGGGGGAGCGACGGCCATGGAGCCAACGTAGCGGGCCGGCGGGGCGGTCAAGGGGCGCCGGAGCGCCGTGGTCAGCGCTGCGAGCGGTTGTAGCGCGCGCGCGCCCGGTCGCGGTTCTCCTCGTTGATCTGGCGGATCTGCTCGAGCGTCTTCGGCTCCTTGCCGTCGACCCACTTCGGATCGTCGCATCGAGCCAGGTTCTTGCGTTTGCAATCCTCGATCGCCTTCTCGCGCCAGTTCTCGAGGTCGGCGCAGCTCTTCCCGTAGGTGCCCTGGCACCATCTCTCGTTCTTGGTCAGATCCCTGCGATCCGGGTCCTCGGTAGTCCCATCGGACCGGAGGATGATGGCGGGCTTCGAGCCCTTGCGCGCCTCGCTGTCCTCGACCTTCGCGTCTCGCTTCTGCGGGGCCGGCGCCGTGCCGAGGCACAGGCAGAGGAGAAGCCAACGCGGATCGAACGCGCTCCAGTGTCGCCTCGCCATGGCCGAAGAAATCGGCGGCCGGGGAAGCGAGCTTGAAGGGTCGCCGACACCAGGTCGAAGGCGCCGCCGGGAACCGCCGTGGCGTGGCGGTGTCTCAGGGGTTTCGGCAAGGGGAATGCGGCGATGCAAGGACAACAGGCGCTCGAGACCACGATCCAAGCGATCCGTAGCTCGCACATGCTGCGGCTGCTCGCGGTCGGACTGCTCGCGCTGATCCTACAGATCCCGATCTCGATGATCGGCGGGCTGATCGGCGAGCGGCAGGAGCGGCGCGACACGGCCGTCTCCGAGGTGACCCGCAAGTGGGGCGAGACGCAACGGGTCGTCGGGCCGGCGCTGGTGGTCCCGTACCTGCACCACTGGGAGGACACGGTCGCGAAGGTGACGCGCTCGGAGCTGCGCCAGGTCGTCGTGCTTCCGAAGACCCTGCACGCGAGCGGAAAGCTCGCGACGGAGACGCGCACGCGGGGGATCTTCTCGATCCCCGTCTACAGCGGCGACGTCGTGCTGACCGGCTCCTTCGTGCGGCCCGATCTCTCGGCGCTCGGCATCGACCCGACGCAGGTCGGCTGGTCCCGCGCACGGCTGGCGCTCGGCATGGCCGATCCGCGCGCGATCCAGAACGCCGCGGCGGTCGTGTGGAAGGGCGCGCCCGTCGCATTCCTGCCCGGCACGGACGATCTCCCGGCGATGCAGACGGGCATCCACGCGCCGGTCGACGCGTCGGGCTCCGCGGAGCTGCCCTTCGAGGTCGCGCTCTCGCTCCAGGGCAGCGTCGGCTTCTTTCTCGCGCCCTTCGGCGAGACGACCGTGCTCGCGCTCGAGGGGAACTCGCCGAATCCGAGCTTCCAGGGCGCGTGGCTCCCGAAGCAGCGCGAGATCTCGCCCGAGCACTTCAACGCGAGCTGGGAGATCCCGTTCCTCGGACGCAACTTCCCGCAGGTCTGGCGCTCCGGCGAGACGCCCGAGAACGCGATCGGCGCGTCGCAGTTCGGCGTCGAGATCGTCGCGCCGGTCGACCACTACCGCATGGCGGAGCGCAGCGTGAAGTACGCGGGTCTCTTCATCCTGCTGACCTTCGCGACCGTATGGCTGATCGAGGTGCTCGCACGTGTGCAGGTCCACCCGATCCAGTACCTGCTCCTCGGCTCGGCGCTCTGCGTCTTCTACCTGCTCGAGCTCTCGCTGGCCGAGCACGTCGGCTTCCCATTCGCCTACGCGCTCGCGGCGACCGCGATCGTCGCGTTGATCGGCGCCTACGGCCTGGCGATCCTGCGCCGACGCTCGCTGGCCCTGCTGGTGGCCGCCGGTGTCGCCGGGCTCTACGGCTACCTCTACGTCCTGCTCATGAACGAGGACTCGGCGCTCCTGATCGGCTCGCTCGGACTCTTCGCGGTCCTCGCGTGCGTGATGTACGTGACGCGCAACGTCGACTGGTATGCGGTGGGCACCAGCCGCAGCGCCCGCGCGGAAGGGACGTAGAGGCGACGCGCGGCGACGCGTCCTGGGGCAGAATCAGCGCCCGTGACGCCCGCCGATCCCTACGTCCCGCGCTTCTACCGCCTATTCCCCGCCTTCGATTCGCTGCGCCGTTACCAGGCGAGCGACGCGCGCGCGGATTTCCTCGCGGGCCTGACCGTGGCGGCCGTCGCCGTGCCGCAGGCGATGGCGTACGCGATGGTCGCCGGGCTCCCCGCGGAGTACGGCCTCTACACGGCGATCGTGATGACGGCCGTCGGCGCGATCTTCGATTCGTCGCGCCAGCTCATCAACGGCCCCACGAACGCGATCTCGATCGCGGTGCTCTCCGCCATCGCGATGGTCGAGGGCACGGAGCCGAAGATCGAGGCCGCCGTGCTGCTCGCATTCATGGTGGGCGCGATCCAGCTCGGCATCACGCTCCTCCGTCTCGGCGACCTCACCCGCTACATCTCGCACTCGGTGATCCTCGGCTTCACTGCGGGCGCCGGCGCCCTCCTCGTGCTCGACCAGCTGAAGAACCTGCTCGGCATGAAGTCGGCCGGCGGCGCGCACGACCACTTCCTCGTGCGCTTCTGGCGCACCCTGACCGAAGGCGGCGGCATCCACTTCGAGACCGCGGCGGTGGGCCTCGGCACGATCGCGTTCATCCTGGCCCTGCGCTGGCTCAAGGCGCGCATCGGCATGAAGCTCCTGCCGGACCTTTTGATCGCGGTCGGTGTCGCCGCGGCGGCGGTCGCCTGGCTCGGCCTCGATCAGCGCGGCGTGAGCGTCGTCGGCGAGATCCCGGGCAAGCTGCCGTCGTTCGCCACGCCCGCGCTCGACGCCGCCGAGATCAGCGCGTTCTCGACGAGCGCTTTCGCGATCGCGGTGCTGGGCCTGCTCGAGGCGATCGCGATGGCGAAGGCGATCGCGGCGCAGACGGGCCAGCGCCTCGACATGAATCAGCAGTGCCTCTCCGAAGGTCTGGCGAACTTCACGGGGAGCTTCTTCCAGTGCATCCCCGGCTCCGGCTCGCTGACCCGCTCGGCGATCAACCAGCAGGCCGGCGCATCGACGCAGTGGTCGGGCGTCGTCTCGGCGGGCGCCGTCGCGCTGATCATGCTGGTGTTCGCGCCCTATGCGCGCTTCATCCCGCGCGCAGCGCTCGCCGGGATCCTGATGCTCTCCGCGTGGCGCATGGTCGACCGGCACGCGCTCTTCTACCACGTGCGCGCGACGCGCTTCGACGCCGCCATCGTCGCGACGACGGCCGTCGCCGCGGTCGCGATCTCGATCGAGTTCTGCGTGCTGATCGGCATCTTCATGTCGTTCATGCTCGCGGTGCCGCGCGCGGGCCGCATGCTGCTGACGGAGTTCGTCGTCGCGCAGGACGGCGGCATCCACGAGCGTCTCCCCGAGGATCCCCGCTGCACCCGCATGCTGATCTTCGGGCTCGAGGGCGAGCTCTTCTTCGGCGCCACCGGGAATCTCGAGCAGCACTTCCGCGAGATGGAGTCACGCGTCGGCGAGAAGACCCGCGTGCTGGTGCTGCGCATGAAGCGCGTGCGCAACCCGGACGCCGTCGGGCTCACGTTGCTCGAGTCGTTCCTCGACCGCATGCGCGGGCGCGGCATCGCCGTGGTGCTGTGCGGCGTGCGCGCCGACCTCCATCACGTGATGGCGCGGACCGGGCTGGTCGAGCGCCTCGGCGAGAAGGAGCTCTTCCTCGAGCAGCCCGTGCGCATGACGAGCACGATGCTCGCCATCCGCCACGCCTACACCCTGCTGCCCGACCGCTGCGACACCTGCCCGTACCGCAGCCGCGGCTTCGGGGAACGGGCGCCGTACTACAGCATCTAGTGGATCACGAGTCGCACATGCCGGCGCGTGGATAGCGAAAGCCTCTCCCGGCCAGCTGATCTCCACCCAGCTCCGCGATCGCAAAGACACGCGTCGGCGGCGCCGCGAGATGAACGATGATCGGGAGTGCCAGCTGCTCCCGCAGCGCCGCA
>DASUFZ010000286.1:0-11337 GCA_036274295.1 Myxococcota bacterium | reverse complement strand
TCGGGCGGACCTGATTGAACGCCCGGCAGCGCGCAGTGGTGCAGTCGAGGACGCCCGGTAGCCAGCCGCCCGGAAGGGCGAACTGCTCGTTCTGCGAGACCGCAGTGTTCACGAACGCATCGGTGTAGCTGATGTTTCCCTGCACCACGTCGTCCATCTCACCCGCGTTCGCCGTCACGTGGACTTCGAACGTGAGCGTCCCGCCCTGCTCAGCGAGGTTCTCCGTGCCCGGGTAGTAGGGAACATGGCTCAGGCTGACGCTGGCCGCGTCAGCGGCGAGCGGCAGGAGCAGAGCAAAAGCCGCGAGGAGCGAGCGCATGACCGACTTCCTTCGATCCACATCCGCCGCGCCAGCATGCACCGCGACACGCACCGCGGTCAAGCGATGCGGCGCTCAGGCGTGCTCGAGCACCCGGCGGATCACGGCGTCCATCGTCGTCGTGCTCTCGGTCTTCAGGCTCTTGCGCAGCGCGGCGCTGTCGCGGTCCTTCATCCACTGCCGCACGGCCGCGATCTCCGCCTCCGTGGGCGGCCGGCTGCCGCGCTTCGTGCGCGTGACGTCGGCCGCGTAGAGGCGCAGGAACTTCGCGACGTCGACATTCATCGACTCGAGCACGCGCTTGACCTTCGACTCGGACAGCAGGCGTCCCTTGCCCTTCGGATTGCGCTTCGCGGCCACGCTCGTCTCCTCGTGTGGACGCACTGGGTACACCAGCCGACTAAGGCGTGTCCAACTCCGGGTAGTGCCGGAAGATGCCCTGCTCGTTGAAGGGGATGCGGCGCTCCGACGCGAGATACGCCGCGACGTTCGGCCGCTCGGCGACCCTGTCGCGCAGCGCGACGACCTTCGAATGTCGTTTCTCGCGCCGTGCCATCGCTCGCGGGAAGGCGTAGCGGAGCCCCTCGACGACCTGGAAGAGCGACAGGTCGACGTAGCCGACGCGCGCGCCGACGAGCCAGCCGCCGCGCGTCGGGTTGCGCGCGAGCACGCGCTCGAACCAGCCGAGGTACTTCGGGATGCGCTCCTCGAGGAAGGCCGCCGCAGCGCGCTTCGCCTCCGCCTTCTGATCGTCGTAGTAGAGGCCGCTCGCGACCGGATGATGTGTCGCGTGCACCTCCTCCACGAGGTCGGCGATGGTGAGCTGGATCTGGTGCGCCCACAGGCGCTCGGCCTCCGCGCGCGGCGCGAGCCCTAGCCGCGGCCCGAGGAAGAGCAGGATGTTCGCGGTCTGCCCGATCACCTGGCGGCCGACCTTCAGGAAGGGCGGCGCGAAGGAGGGGTGCCGCTGCGCGCGGTCCGCCAGGAAGCGCTCGAGCCTGCGCATGCCGCCCTTGCCGCGCGCGACGTCGTCGTAGTCGGCGCCGGCCTCTTCGAGCGCGAGCCGCACGAACTCGCCGCGGCCCTGGATCATCGGCCAGTAGTAGAGCTGGTAGCGCGCCATGCTCCGAGGCTAGGGCCGCAGGTCGAGCGCCGCCTTCTCGCTTCCATCCATGCGGAAGGGGACGGAGCTGTGCGCGTGCACGACCTTCCACTCGCCGCTCTGGCGCTCGAGGCAGAGCGTGGTCCGATACCAGAGCTCGACGTGTCCCTCGCCCTTCTTGCGGCCGCGCATGCGGCAGAGGCCGTAGGCGAAGGCGAGATCGCCGTCGACCGAGATCGTCGGCGCGGGCATCTCGATCGCGACGCGTCCGTCCCAGGTCTGGAACCAGGCCGCGAGGCCTTGCTCGTCGCGCGCCGCCTCGCCTTCGTACGCGAGCGGCGGCTGGAGCTCGTAGGCCGTGACGTCCTTGGCGAGCGCAGCCAGCGCGCCCGCGGCGTCACCGGCGCGGATCGCGTCGTTGCGCGCGTCGATCATCTCGAGAATCAACAGCTCGTCGCGGTCCCCGTTGCGTTTCACCATCACCCCTCTCCTCGATCCGCTCTCCCGTCTGCGTCGGGGAGACGCACGCCGCATGCCAAGCGAGAAGCGGCGCCGCGCGGCCGCGAAGACACAACGCAGCGACTTTGTAGAACTGGCGCAGCTCAGCGCTCGCGCGTGCTCCACGCGACCTCGGACGCGGACTTGTCGTCGCGCAGTCCGAGGAACACCGGCTGGCGGAGCTTGTCGTCGGCCGTCCACTCGGCGAAGGCGATCTGCGCGACGAGGCGAGGCTCGACCCAGGTCGCGCGCGGCGCGCGCAGCGGCGGAGCGAAGGGGCAGGTCGCGCGGCGCAGCGCGCGCATGCGCTTCGCGAGATCGGCGAGCGAGTCCTGCGAGAAGCCGGCGCCGACCTTCCCGACGTAGCGCAGCGCGTCGCCGTCGAAGAGGCCGAGCAGCAGCGCGCCGAAGTGGCTGCGGCTGCCGGCCGGCGGCGTGAAGCCGCCGACCACGAACTCCGACTCCTTGCGCACCTTCACCTTGAGCCAGGCCGGCGAGCGTCGTCCCGGCTCGTATCGAGAGGTCTCGTCCTTGGCGATGATCCCCTCCCAGTCGCGCTGCTGCGCAGTGCGGTAGGCGGCGATCCCGTTGCGCACCAGGCGGCGCGAGCGCATCAGCACGCCGCCGCGCGCCGGCACCAGCGCCTCGAGCGCGCGGCGGCGCTCCGCGAGCGGCTGCGCGAGGAGCGACACGCCGTCGCGCTCGAGACAGTCGAAGATCGCGTAGCGCGCGCGCTGCGCGGTGGCGGCGCCGCGCCGCTGGAGAAGCTGGAAGCGCGAGACGTCCTTCGGGTCGAAGACGACGATCTCGCCGTCGAGCGCGAAGTCGCCGCCCGGGAGCTTCTCGAGCGCCGTGGCGATCTCGGGGAACTCCGGCGTCAGCTCGAGCTGGTTGCGCGAGTACACGCGCACGCGTCCGCCGTTCCGATAGGCAAGGGCGCGGATGCCGTCGTACTTCTCCTCGTAGACCCAGCCCTTGCGCTGGAAGGGCTCCGCCACCAGGGTCGCGAGCATCGGGCGGATGGGACGCATCGGCGGCACAGGCTACATAGGTTGCATGAAGAAGCGCTCTCGTCTCGCGACCTATCGCACGAAGCGCGACTTCGAGCGCACGCCCGAGCCGACCGGCCGGCCCGCGCGGCGCAAGCGCGCCAAGGGCCTCCGCTACGTGATCCAGAAGCACGCGGCGCGGAGTCTCCACTACGACTTCCGGCTGGAGCACGAGGGCGTGCTGTGGAGCTGGTCGGTGCCGAAGGGGCCGAGCCTCGCGCCCGCCGATCGACGGCTCGCGGTCCGCACGGAGGACCACCCGCTCGAGTACGCCGACTTCGAGGGCGTCATCCCGCAGGGCGAGTACGGCGGCGGCACCGTCATGGTGTGGGACACCGGAACGTGGCAGCCCGAGGGCGACGCCGCCGACGCCATGAAGAAGGGCCGGCTCACCTTCGAGCTGATGGGCCGGAAGCTGCACGGGCGCTGGCATCTCGTGCGCACGCGTCTCTCCGGCGGCAAGCGCGAGAACTGGCTGCTCTTCAAGGGACGCGACGACGCCGCGGACGACGCGGCCGACGTGCTCCGCGACGAGCCGGACAGCGCCGCCTCGGGACGCTCGCTCGAGCAGATCGGATCCGCGCGCGGGCGCGTGTGGCACTCGAACCGGAAGGAGAAGGACGTGAAGGGGGAGAAGGGGCGCCCGACGACCCTGAAGGACCGCATCGCGGCGCGCGCCGCTGCGCGTCCGAAGAAGAAGGCGACGGCGGCGAAGACGAAGGCGACGACGAAGAAGACCGCCGCGGCCGCGCTCCCGGATCTGCTGCGCGAGCTGCCCGTCGGCTTCCGCTTCACGAACCTCGAGAAGGTCCTGTATCCGGAGGAGGGGATCACCAAGGGGCAGGTGATCGCCTACTACGCGGTGGTCGCGGAGTGGCTGCTGCCGTACATCGAGGGGCGGCCGCTCACGTTGCTGCGCTGCCCCGACGGCTATCGGCACTGCTTCTTCCAGAAGCACGCGCGCGAGGGCGTGCCCGACTCGATCGAGCGCGTGCAGGTCCGCGAGGAGAGCGGCAAGCGCGAGCCCTACATGGTCGTGCGCGATCGCGCGGGCCTGCTCGCGGCGCCGCAGCTCGGCGCGCTCGAGCTCCACACCTGGATGTCGCGGGTCGAGGACGTGGAGCACCCGGACGAGCTCGTCTTCGACATCGACCCGGACGTGGGGCTCGGCTGGAAGCAGGTGGTCGCGGCCGCGCAGGAGCTGCGCGCGCGGCTCGAGGCGGAGGGCCTCACGAGCTTCGTGAAGACGACGGGCGGCAAGGGCCTGCACGTGGTGGCGCCCGTCCAGCCGCGCCGCACCTGGGACGAGCACCTGGCCTTTGCGCTCGAGATCGTGCAGGCGATGGAGGGCGACGCGCCCGACCGCTACACGACGAACGCGCGCAAGGCGCTGCGCAAGGGGCGCATGTTCCTCGACTACCTGCGCAACGGCCGCGGCGCCACGGCCGTCGCGCCGTACTCGACGCGCGCGCGCGCGGGCGCCACCGTCGCCACGCCGCTCTCGTGGAGCGAGCTCGAGCGCGGCGTCGACCCGCAGGACTTCACCTTGACGAGCGTGCCGAAGCGCATCGCGTCGCTCCGCGCCGACCCGTGGGCCGACTACGCGAAGCTTCGCCAGTCGATCCCGAAGCGCCGCGGCTGACCGGCAGCCTCTATTCGCGCAGCCAGGGCTCGATCCACTTCCAGAGCCGCTCCTTCAGCTGGACGCCCTCCGGGTTCGGCAGCACCTCGGGGCCGTGGAGACGCCGCTGCTCCCCCTCGATCAGCACGCCGACGTCGAGCTCTCCGTCGGTGTAGTAGCGGTCGCCGCCGCCGTTGTGGCCGTTCAGGGTGGGGCCGATGCCGGTCACCTGGTAGCGCCGCACGAGCTGGCGCGCGTCGGAGAGATCCTCCATCACGAGGTCGCGCTCGGCGTCGATGTCGGGGGCGATGTGGTGCGTGATCTGGCCCGTGCGGTGGCTGATGCCGACGCCGCGGTCGAAGCTGGCCGCGCCGATCCAGAAGGGACGCGTGCCGGTGCCGAGCGAGTCGTCGCGCCAGAAGCGCACGTGATTGCGCTCGTCGGCGCTGTGCCCCACCTCCTTCTCGAAGGCGAGATCCTCGGGGCGTCCGAACAGGAAGAGCTGGCTGACGGGCGCGGTCGGGTCGGGGCGGTCCGCCACGACGCTCTCTGCGATGCCGATGTCGCTGCGCAGGCCGAGCGCGGCGGGAACGCGCCAGCCCGCCGACGCGAACGCGAAGAGCACCTCCTCGCGCGAGCCTACCAGCCCGACGTTCAGCGGATCGCCCTGGATGCCGGCGTCGGTCACCGTGTACTTCGGGCTCTTCTCGAGCGCGGGCTGGTGCTCGTAGTGACGCCAGAGCGACGGCAGGATCAGGTACGCCACGAGCAGATACGCGGCGACGAGGACGAGCAGGATCCGCAGCCGGCGACGCATCGGCGCGCCAGCTTAGCTGCGGCCGATGCGCTTCTGGAGCTCTTTCTTCTCTCCCCGCGCGGCCCGTCGGAAGCCGCGCGGCGAGACGCCCGCGGCGCGATGGAAGGTGCGCACGAAGTTCGAGAGATCGCCGAAGCCGACGTCGAAGGCGATGTCGGTCACGGGCCGCTCGGCGTCGCAGAGAAGACTGGCGGCGCGGCGCAGGCGCGCGCGCACGAGGTACTGGTGCGGCGTCACGCCGAGTACGCGCGAGAAGACGCGCAGGAAGTGGAACGCGCTGAGGCCCGCGTGGCTCGCGGCGCGCTCGAGATCGATCGGCTCGTGGCAGTGCGCGTCGATCCAGAGGGCTGCCTCCACCGCGCGGCGACGGTCGCGCGACGCGGCCTCCGCGTGTCGCTTCCCGTTGCCGGCGACGACGTCGAGGAAGCGCTGCGAGAGCCACACCCCGACCTCGTCGAGCCCGACGTCGCTGCGGCCGTCGGCGGCGGCCTGCGCGAGCTCGCCGAGCACCATCAGCTCGGACAACGGCGGCAGTGCGCCCGTGCGCCACACGCGCGCGCGTCGGCCGAGCCCGTCCGCCATCTCGGGCGTGAGATGGATCGAGAGGCACTCGTCGCCGCCGTCGTGGTGATCGTGCAAGCAGACGTATTCGTCGCCGGGGCGCCCGATCACGAAGGATCCCGCGACCAGCTCGAAGCTCTCGCCGCCCACGCGGTAGCCGAAGCTGCCGCGGCGCACGTAGGAGATGGAGTGGTCGCCGTGCAGCTCGACGAAGGGCCGGTCTTCGGGGCCGGCGTCGCAGCGGTAGTCGTCCACCACCAGCGACGCGCTGCGCAGCAGGTTCGTGACCGGCATGGAGACCGAGTCTAGGTCGGCCTACTTCGCCTTGCGCGCAGCATCCGCCGCGCGCCACAGGTACCAGCTCGCGGCGGTGCGGTAGGGCGCCCAGCGCGCGCCGTGCTTCGCGAGATCCTTCGGCGAGGGCAGCGCGCGCTTGCGGAACGCGACCTGGAAGCCCTTGCGCACGCCATAGTCGTCGACCGGCAGCACGTCGGGGCGGCCGAGCCGGAAGATCAGCAGCATCTCCACGGTCCAGCGGCCGATGCCGCGCACCGGCACGAGGCGCTCGACGATCTCGTCGTCCGACATGCGCCGCAGCGCCGCCAGGTTCGGCAGCTCGCCCTGCTGCGTGCGCGTCGCGAGATCGCGCAGCGAGAGGAGCTTCGAGCGCGAGAGGCCGGCGCCGCGGAGCGCCGCGTCCGACGCCGCCAGGATGTGCTCGGCCGTCGGGAGCTTGCGCGGGAAGAGCGCGCACACGCGCCCGTAGATGGTCGCGGCGGCCTTGCCGTTGAGCTGCTGGTAGACGATCGATTCCGAGAGCGCATGGAAGAGGCTCTGCGTCTTCTTCAGCTCGAGCGTGAAGGGGCCGAGCCCGGTAATGACCTTCCCGAGGATGGGATCCGACGCGCGCAGGTGTCGCAGCGCGGCGCGTGGATCGAAGCCGAGCGATCCGTTCGGCGCGGGGGCCTCGCCCGTCTCGACGCCCTCGATCGCCAGCATGCGGAGCTTCGTCGCGACGCCGCCCTCCGCCGAGAAGCCGCCCGTCTTCCTGCCCGACGCCAGCACGCGGTGACACGGCACCACGATCGCGAAGGGGTTGCGCCCGAGCGCCTGGCCGACGGCGCGCGCCGCGCCGGGCGCGCCGAGCTGCATGGCCAGCTCGCCGTACGAGAGCGTGCGGCCGGCCGGGATCGCGCGCGCGGCCTCGTAGACGCGGCGCTGGAACGGCGCGAGGCCGTCCATGTCGAGCGCGATCGCGGAGAGATCGCTGCGCTTGCCGGCGAGCAGGCCGACGATGCCCTGCTGCGCGCGCCGCACATCCGCCGGCGGCGCGGCCTCCGCGGCCGCCGGGAAGCGACGGCGCAGGCGCGCGCGCGTCGCCGCCTCGTTCGCCTCCGGGAGCTGCACGCCGACGATGCCGCGCTCGCCCCAGGCGATGCCGCAGGCGCCGATAACGGTGTCGAAGAGAGCATAACCCCGTGTCGTCATGCGGGGCCCACGCTAACACCGGCGCGCTTCACGAACTTGGCGAATCTTGCTCCTGCTGCCAGAAGGCTGGCGAAAGCGCTTGACACGGATCCCCATCCAGAGCGTGATGGCGCGCCGGAGGGACGCGTGATGGCAGCCATCCGGACCTGCGTGTTCGCCGTGGCGTGTGCGATCGGACTGACGATGCTGGGAACGAGTCGCTCGGCGCTTGCCCACGACCACGACTGTCTGCATACCCACAACGAGCCGTTCCCCGACGACGTCATCACCTGCGACGATCCGGGCGCGATCTGCGACGAAGAGGACGAGAAGGTGTGCGTCACCCGGCAGAGCCGCACGCGCGGCTGGTGCGAGTGCCAGAAGAAGAAGGCTGGATTCAACTTCCTCGGCCGTTCGCAGTGGTCCGCAGGGCCGCCCATCGAGTTCGGAACGGTCGTCTACACGACGATCGACGCCCCTTCCAACGTCTGGGACGTCGTGCACACGCAGACCCAGGCGCCGCTGCTGCTGCTCGGCCCGGGCGGACACGACGTGCAGGGCACCTTGACCCTCGAGTACGGGAGCTTCGCGGATCCCGACGCCATCCCGGTGACGCTCACCCAGCTCTCGATCACCTTGCCCGGCATGATCGTCCACGGGGCTCCGACGGGGCCGAGCACGCTGCACCTCGTTCCGGGTGAGACACCGCCCATGCTATTCGATGCTCTCACGGGCTTCGTCGACGCCGGGCCCGGCGGCTTCGCGGTCGTGATCGACAACGCGCTCGGCAGCTGGAGCGACTCGCGGCTCCGGCTCCAGCTCGAGATCCAGCCCCTCGGCGCGGCATCCCTGGCCCAGGGCATCACCTTGTTCCCGGAGGAGATTCCCTCGCTGTCGCCGAGGCACGTCGCCCTGCTCGCCGCGCTGCTGCTGCTCTGCGCTGCGGTGGTGCAGCGTGCACGCATGCAGCAGACATCCTGATCAGCCTGCCAGGGCGCGGTCGATCTCGGCGAGCATCTCCTCGAAGGCGTAGGGCTTGTGGACGAAGCCCGTCACGCGCGCGCGCACCCGCTCCGCGGCGACGCTCGCGCCGTAGCCGGTGGCGACGATCACGCGCACGTCCGGCCGCTCGCGCTGGAGCGCGGCCAGCACCTGTTCACCGTCGGCGTCGGGCATGCTGAGATCGAGCAGCACGGCGTCGATCTCAGTGGCGTGCGCGCGGAACGTCTCGATGCCGGCGCGCCCGCCGAGCGCCGTCAGCACGCGGTGTCCGGCGGATTGCAGGATCAGCTGCGCCACCTCGACGACGCTCTCCTGGTCGTCGACGACGAGCACGGTGCCGCGGCGCGCCGGCGCCGCGCCTGCGCTGGCCGCTCGCGGCGGCTGCGCGCCCGGCGCGAGCGGCAGCCGCACGCGGATGCGCGTGCCCTGGCCGGGCTCGCTCCACACCTCCGTGACGCCGCGGTGCGCGCGCACGATGCCCTGCACCGCGGCGAGGCCGAGTCCGCGTCCCGAGAACTTCGTGGTGAAGAAGGGCTCGAAGATGCGCTGGCGCGTCGCCGCGTCCATGCCGGGCCCGTCGTCCTCGACCTCGAGGAAGGCGTCGGCGTCCGCGCAGCCCGTGCGCACGATCACGCGGCCCTCGCGTCCGTCGAGCGCCTCGCTCGCGTTGGTGACGAGGTTGAGCAGCACCTGCTGGAGCTGGGTGCCGTCGCCCTCGGCGGGCGCGCGCGGCGCGAGCTCGAGCTCGATGCGGCAGCGCTCCGACACCGATGCGTGCAGTAGATCCGTCATCTCGAGCGCGAGGTGGGAGAGATCGATCGGCTTGAGCGCCAGCGAGGACTTCCCGGTGTAGGCGAGCATCTGCTCGGTGAGCCGCGCGCCGTGCTCCGCCGCGGCGCGCACGCGCGAGAGCCGCGCCTGCAGCGCGGAGCCCTGCGGCGCCTCGGCGAGCGCCGCGCGGCTGTTGCCGAGGATCACGACCAGCAGGTTGTTGAAGTCGTGCGCGACGCCGCCCGTGAGGACGGCCAGGCTCTCGAGCCGCTGCGCTTCGAAGAAGCGAGCCTCGGTCTCGCGCAGCTCCGCTGTGCGCTCCTCGACGCGCCGCTCGAGCTCGTCGTGGGCGCGTTGCAGCGCGCGGCGCGAGCGCTCCCACTCGGCGTGGAGCTGTACACCGAGGAGCGGCGGCACGCCGACGACCCACATCGCCAGCAGTCCGGGCGGGATGCGCGTCGTCTGCATCAGGCAGGCGACGTGCACGGCGCCGAGCACGGCCAGTACGACGAGCGACGGCGCGAGCAGGCGCTCCGAGCGCGACGCGCCCTTCGGCGTCGCGCGCTGGACGAGCCAGGCCGACGCCAGCACGACCGGCGGCTCGAAGACGAGCGACGCCTCCCAGGCGAGCTGCGGGTGCCCCGCGGCGGCGACGGCCGCGCGAAGCCCGCCGTAGACGAGCGCAACCGGGAGCAGCCAGCGCGGATTGGGACGCCGCGCCAGCGCGCATGCGCCCGCCAGGAGCAGCGCCGCGAAGAGCGAGCCGAGCGGGAATGCGAGGTACTGCGCCAGCGGGAAGGCGTCGCGCAGGAGGGCGAGGATCGAGCCGGCGCCCGCGGCGACCCATCCCGCCATCCACCAGGTGGCGGGGGATTCCGAGCGACGGACGACGCGCCAGCCCACGCCGACCGATCCGCACACCAGGAGGATGAGGAGAGCCTCCAAGGACCACCCGATGTTGGGGGGGCCGCACCATATCACGAACGCGAGCGCAGGAGGTGCACTGCTAGCCTGCCCCGCGTGCCGGAAGCCGACGCAGCCGTTCCCCTTCCGAGCCGACAGCGCGCGCGTTTCCAGCAGGGCCAGCTCTTCCTGGTCGGCGTTGCGATCGCCTGCGGTGTCGGCGGCGCGTTCGCCGCGATCGCCTTCCGCATCCTGATCCGCTTCTTGACGAGCGTCTTCTTCGGGGACGCGGCGGAGCTGCGCGATCTGCTGCACGGGAACTGGCTCGCCGACGCCGGAGACCCGCTGGCGCTCGCGCGCGCCTTGCCGTGGTGGGCAGTCCTCGTGATCCCCGCGCTCGGCGGACTCGTCGTGGGTCCGCTCGTCACGCTCTTTCCGCGCGAGGCGAAGGGCCACGGCGTGCCGGAGGTGATGGAGGCCGTCGCGCTGCGCGGCGGGATGATGCGCGGGCGCACGGTCGTGCTGCGCACGCTCGCGTCCGCGCTGAGCATCGGCTCGGGCGGATCCGTCGGGCGCGAGGGGCCGATCGTGCAGATCGGCGCCGCGCTCGGCTCCTTCTTCGGACAGCTGCTGCGCGTGCCGCCGCGCCTGCTGCGCACGATCGTCGGCTGCGGCGCGGCGGCCGGCATCGCCGCCACCTTCAACGCGCCGATCGCCGGCGCGCTCTTCGCGGTCGAGGTCATCATCGGCGACTTCGCCGTCGCGCAGTTCAGCCCGATCGTCATCTCGTCGGTCGTGGCGACCGTGCTCTCGCGCTGGCTGCTCGGCGACCACCCCTCGTTCGAGGTGCCAGCGTACGTGCTGGTCGCGCCCTTCGAGCTGGTGCCGTACGCGCTGCTCGGCGTCGCGGCGGGGCTCGTCGGCCTCGCGTTCGTGTGGCTCGTCTACCTCGCGGAGGACTTCTTCGAACGCCTGCGCGTGCCGGCGTGGCTGAAGCCCGCGCTCGGCGGGCTCGGCGTCGGCGCGATCGGCATCGCGTTTCCGCAGGTGCTCGGCGTCGGCTACGGCACGATCACGCCGGCGCTCCAGGGCGCGCTCGCGCCGGCGCTGCTGGCCGCGCTGCTCGTTGCGAAGCTGGTGGCCACCTCGATCACCGTCGGCAGCGGCGGCTCCGGCGGCGTGTTCTCGCCCTCGCTCTTCCTCGGCGCCATGACGGGCGGGGTGCTC
>DASUFZ010000285.1:0-2130 GCA_036274295.1 Myxococcota bacterium | reverse complement strand
TCGCGCTGCTTGCGCGCCTTCGCGAGCGCCTTGGCGCGGCCGCCGTGCTTGCCATCGGAGAAGAAGGCCTGCACCTGGCGGTTGCGGCGCCGGATGCGGACCCACCAGCCTCGCGTCCTGCCGAACTCGAAGCGCGTGACGTTCTTCTCGCGAGCCATGCCGGCCTCCTCTCTCCCCCCGGCCAAGTTACCTCCGATCGGATCGGCGCGTCGCGTCTTCGTTCCTGCCCTAGTCTCCCGCCCCGAGCGCCACCTCGCGCGCCGCAACCTCCAGGAGCCGACTTGCCGCGCGCGCTCTCCGGCGAGCCTGCACGACGCCTTCGCGACGCCCTGCTCTCCCTCGCGGGCCTCGGGCTGGCGACATTCGGTTACGTAGCGAACCAGGACCTCCCGTTCTTCGCCGGCCTCGCACTGCTCTTCGCCGGGCTCTGGCTCGCGTCCGCGCGCGCCCGGCGCGACGATGCGGCGGCGCGCGCCTTCGCCCTCCACACCGCGCTGTTGTTGCTGATCGGCATCGCCGGGCTCGAGCCGTGGCTGCGCGCCCGCGCGCGCGAGGAGGCCGCGCACCCGATCCCGCCCGCGTACTCGTTCCAGGCCGCGAAGGCCGATCCGGTCGCGTTCCGGCGCTGGGCGGAGGCCTACCGCAAGGAGTGGGAGCGGACCTTCCCGCTCTACCTGCGCGCCGACCCGCGCGGCGTGAATCCGATGGTCACGATCCCGGGCGCGCACTTCGAGTTCTTCGAGGGCGAGCACCGCATCAACTCGCTCGGCTTCCGCGGTCCGGAGATCGAGCTCGCCAAGGGCAACCTCTTCCGCATCGTCGCGATCGGCGAGTCGACGACCTTCGGCGCGACGATCGCCGCCGGCGACCGCCCGTGGCCCGAGGTGCTCGAGGAGCGCATCTCTCAGGAGCTGCGCTGCGACAAGCCCGTGCAGGTGGTGAACGCCGGCATGCCGGGCTGGACGCTCGCCAACCAGCTCGCGCGCCTGAAGGAGGACATCTGGCCGCTCGAGCCGGATCTGCTGCTCGCGTACCACGGCTACAACGGCTTCCCGTACCTCATCCACGAGCTGCCCGAGATCTCGGTGGGGCAGGCGCCGAGCGCGCCGGACCGGCCGTCGCGCCTGCTGCGCGGGCTCGAGAACACCGCGCGCATCCGCTGGTTCCTGCGCCGCTACCGCGCGTCGCAGGACGTCGACGCGCGCGTGCTGGAGACGGATCTCCACGGCTCGCACTATGCCGAGCTCTACCGGAAGCTCGTCTTCGCCACGCGCGCGATGCACATCCCACTCGTGCTCTCGACCTTCAACATGGCGGTGAAGAGCGACAGCCCCGACGAGGTCGTGCGCTTCTACGAGCTGATGTTCCCCGACATCCGCGCGCGCGTGCTCGCCAACCGCCTGCACACGCGGCTCGTGCGCGAGACGGGCGCGCAGTACGACGTGACGGTCATCGACACCTCGCGCGACATCGACGGCCGCTGGGAGGATGCCTTCATCGACCCGATGCACCTCACGCAGACGGGCCGCGACCGGCTCGCCCGCAACGAGCTCGAGGGGTTGCGCCCGCTCCTCCGCGAGATGAACGGCTGCGTGCCCGCCGACTAACGAGCGCGCCGCGGGGCGAGCGCCCCGAGGCCGAGCGCGACGAGCAGGGCGGTGCCGGGCTCGGGGATCGGCGTGAGGAGCAGCACCGCGGCCGCGTTCCACGAGCCCGGATCGCCCGGGAAGCCCTGGTTCCACTCCGCCGTCAGGCGATAGCGGCCGGGCGCGAGCACACCGGAGGCGACGGACACCCACGCCAACAGATCGTTGGACCCGGGCGGGTAGTAGTGGGCCGCGTACGGCTGCGCGATCACCTGGCCGAGCTCGTTGCGGAGCGTCACCGCGTGCGAGCCGGAGAAGACTTCATTCGGCTCCTTCCCATTGCCGAGCCTGAAGTTCGCCGGCTCGAGCAGGTCGAAGGTCACGTCGAAGACCGATTGCGTCTGCGCGGTCCCGCCGGGCGCCCCGAACGGCCATCCGAAGCTGATCTGCAGGTGGGCGCTGAGGCTGTCGTCTCCGATGGTGGAGGTCTGCCTCACGCTGTTCGAGACGTACCAGCCCGGACCGGAAGAATGGACGCTGGTGG
>DASUFZ010000284.1:0-51557 GCA_036274295.1 Myxococcota bacterium | reverse complement strand
CGAAGGACTCGCTCGCGGAGCGCGCCGGGCGCGCGCCGCACCTCGCCGACCTCGCGGCGAGCCTGCCCGTCGACCGCGAGCTCGAGCGCGAGATCCTGCGCTGCATCGACCCGGCGGGCGAGGTGCGCGACGAGGCGTCGCCGGCGCTCGCGGCGGCGCGCCGCAGCGCGCGCGAGCTCGCGGTGGAGATCCAGGGACGCGTAGAGCGCATCCTGCGCGATCCCGACGTCGCCGCCCAGCTCTCGGACCAGTACTTCACGGTGCGGAACGACCGCTACGTGCTGCCGGTGCGTTCCGATTCGCGCGGGCGCGTCTCCGGCATCGTCCACGACGCCTCCGCCTCGGGCACGACGCTCTTCGTCGAGCCGGAGGCGCTCGTCCCGCTGAACAACCGCCACAAGCAGGCCGAGATCGACGCGCAGCGCGAGGTGCTGCGCGTGCTGCGCGCGCTCTCCGCGGAGGCCGCCGCCGCCGCGGACTCGATCGCGCCGGGCATCGAGACGCTCGCCGCGATCGATCTCGCCTTCGCGCGCGGACGGCTCGCCGACGCGCTCAGCGCGACGGCGCCGGAGGTGCGCGACGAGGGCGTGCTGCGCCTGCCCCAGCTGCGCCACCCGGGTCTGCCCGCGGACGAGGCGGTGCCGAACGACCTGCGCCTCGGCGAGGGCGCGCACGTGCTCGTCCTCTCGGGCCCGAACGCCGGCGGCAAGACGGTGGCGATGAAGGCGATGGCGCTCGCGGTGCTGATGGTGCGCGCGGGCATGCACGTCCCGGCCGGCGCGGGCGCGCGCGTCGACCTCTTCGACACCGTGCTGTGCGACATCGGCGACGGCCAGAGCATCGGCGAGAATCTCTCGACCTTCTCCGCGCACATGGCGAGCCTGGCGGCGATCGTCGAGCAGGCCTCCGCGCGCGCGTTCGTCGCGCTCGACGAGGTCGGCGACGGCACGGATCCGTCCGAGGGCGCGGCGCTCGCGCAGTCCGTGCTCGAGGCGCTGGCCGCGCGCGGCGCGCGCGTCGTCGCGACGACGCACTACGGGCTCCTCAAGGAGATGGCCGAGGTCGACTCGCGCTTCCTGAACGCGAGCGTCGAGTTCGATCCCGAGACGCTCGCGCCGACGTATCGCCTGCGCCTCGGCGTCGCGGGCGCGTCGTCGGCGACGGCCGTCGCCGCGCGCATGGGCATGCCCGGCCAGGTGCTCGAGCGCGCGAACCAGATCCTCGAGCGCGAGGACCGCCAGCTCGACCGCATGCTGGTCGAGCTCGCAGCGAGCCGCGCCGCGCTCGAGAGCGAGAAGCGCGAGGCGTTCCGGCTGCGCGAGGAGACCGAGGCCGTGCGCGACGAGTACCGCCGCCGCCTCACGCAGCTCGCCGCGCGGCGCGACGAGCTCTTCCGCAGCATGCGCGAGGACCTCGACGCCGCGTTCCGCGACGCGCACGCGCAGGTCGCGGGCGTGATCCGCGAGCTCCAGCGCGGCGGCTCGGCGCGCGCGGCAGCCGCGGCCCGCGCCGAGCTCCAGAAGATCGAGGCGGCGACGCCGAGCCGCGTCGCGGACGACGTCCTGCCGGCCGGCGCGGACGGAGATGCCGCGCTCGCCGGAAACGGCGACACCGCGTTTGCGCCGATCGACTGGCGGCGCGCGCGCCCCGGCGACCCGGTGCGGATCGCGGGTGGCGGAGCCGGCGTGCTGCGCGCGCTGCCCGACCGCCGCGGTCGCGTCGCCGTCGCGCTCGGCAGCGCGCGCGTGCTCGTGCCGGCCGAGCGGGTCGGGCTCGCCGACGCCGCACCGCGACGAGCGCCGCCGCGTCCCGTCGCAGCGCCGCCGGTGGCAGACACGGCGGCGCGTCCCGGCTCTTGCGATCTGCGCGGACTGCGCGTCGACGAGGCGACGGAGCGCCTCGACGCGGAGCTCGACGCCGCCCGCTGCGCCGACGCGCGGCGGCTGGTCGTGATCCACGGCGTCGGCACGGGCGCGCTGCGGCGCGCCGTGCGCGAGCAGCTCGCGCGCAGCCCCTACGTGGCGCGCTTCGAGAATGCGACCCAGGACGAGGGCGGCGACGGCGCCACGATCGTCTGGCTCGCTTGACTCCGCTCGCCTTCGGCGAGCTAGGAAAGATCTTCGAGCGCGGCGTCGGTGGCGTGCTCGGCGGACGTCAGCGCGCCCTCGAACGACGGATGCGTGAGGTAGTCACCCGCGAAGTAGACGCGGCGGCCCTCGGCGCGCGCGTCGCGCTGGAGACGCTCCCAGCGCTCGAGTACGCGGTAGCGGCCGACCTCGAAGCGAGGCGACGCATGGCGGACGCGCAAGGTGCGCATGCGCTCGACGCTGCGCTGCGCGCCCGGCCAGACGCGCTCGAACGCCGCCAGCAGGTCCTTCTCGATCGCCTCGGAGGGCGCGTCGAAGTGGGCGTCCGCGTACGCGGGCGTCGCGCGCAGAGAGAGCAGGCCGCGATCCTCCGCGACGCGTCCTGAGGGAATGCCCGGCTCGATCAGCGCGCAGGCGAGCGGCGACCCGTCCGTGGGCGGCACGCGCACGAGCGTCGGCCGCGCGCGCAGCGGACGCCGGAGGAGCGCGGCGACGGTGATGCCCTTCGCGTACGTGGTGCCGGCGAGCGCCTCGCGCTCGGCGCTGCGGAGCAGCGGCGCGGCGATGCGCAGCGCTTCGGGCGCGGGGACCGCGATCACCAGCGCGTCGGACTCGAGCGCGCCGGCCGACGTCTCGAGGCACACGCGGCCGCCGTCTACCAGCGCGCACGTCTGCGCGTCGACGCCGAGCGAGATCGGCAGGCTGGCGGCGACCCGCTGCACTACCTCGGACAGCGGCGCGCGCGGCACGCCCAGGCGCACGAAGCCGCGCGCGAGGAGCTCGTGCAGGACCAGCACGCGGCTCGTCTCGCGCACATCGCCGAGCGAGTCGGCGAGCAGGCGCGGCGCGAGCCAGTGCTCGAGCACGCTCTCGCCGAAGTAGAGCCGGCAGAAGTCGGCCACGCTGCGGTCGTCGAAGCGGCCCGCGCGCTCGGGCGCTGCCGGATCGAGCGCGCTGCGATAGCGCGAGAGCAGGCGCGGCAGGCGCACGAGGCGCAGCGCCTCCCACCAGCGCACGCCGGGGATGCGACGCACATCGGTGAAGCGCGCGATCTCGACGTCGCGGATCGCGCCCTGACAGGAGACGGCGGTGGCGAGCGGGCGCAGGGGCAGCAGCTCGTCGCGCAGCCCGACCGCGCCGATCCAGGTGAGCAGGCGGCGATCCCGCGCGCTGAGCACCTGCGGCACCGCCTCGAGGACGGCGCCCTCCTCCACCTCGGCTGCGACGCGCCCGCCGACGCGGTCCGCGCGGTCGACGACGCGCACGGCGAAGCCGTTGCGCACCAGGCGCCAGGCGGCGCCGAGCCCGGCGATGCCGGCGCCCACCACGACTGCGGTGCGTCGCTGCGATTCCACGCGCGCGACGTTACCGGAGGGCGTCGCCCGAGTCGCGCGAGGGCAGCAGCTCCTCGAGGCCGGGGATCACGTCGTGCAGGCTCTCGAATGCGCGGAACGCGACGCCCCGCCGCGTCAACTCGACGGCGAGCGAGTCCTTGGCGAAGACGACGTCGGCTTCGAGCGCGCCGCACATGTCCGAGACGCGTCCATTGCCGACGTGGACCAGGACCGCGCCGGGATGGCTGGCGCGGAACTCGCGGATCGCGCCGCCCTTGCAGGTGCCGGTGCCGCAGCCGCACTCCGGATCGGGCCGCCCGGCGCGGATGCGCCAGCGCCCGCGCTCGTAGCGCAGGTGGTTCGCGGTGTATGCGAAGCGGACCCGGTGGATCACCTGCAGGCGGTTCAGGTTCCAGTCGAAGCCGTCGGAGAGGACGCGGAACGGCACGCCGCGCGTCTCGCACCAGGCAAGCAGGTCGCGCGCGCCGGGATCGAGCTGCACCTCGTTCTGGAGGAACGCCTCGAGCTCGCTCTCGGGGAGCGCGAGGCCGTTCAGGATCTCGAGGTTGTAGTCCCAGGCGGTGATCTCGCCGCGCTCGTAGCGGGCCCACACCGCAGGGCGACGCGAGCCGCCGTGGCGTGCGGCCAGGGTGGCGCCGACGTCCTGCACCGAGAACGTGCCGTCGAAGTCGCAGAACACGGCGAGCTCGCACGCGCGCGGGATCCGCAGCAGACGTCCGGAGCGCGCCGGCAGCGCGACGCGTCCGCCCTGCGTGGAGAACTCCCGCGCCGCATCGCTCGTGTTCAGGAGCGCGGCAATCGCGTCGCCGCCGTCGCTCGCGAGCGCGCACCCGGGAATCTCTTCGGCCAGCAGATCGGGAACGCGCACGACGCCCGGAAGCCCCGCGGTGTCGATGGCGCGACCCGCGCGCAGCGCCGATCCGAGCAGCGCGCGCTCGTCTTCGCCGAGGCGCGCGAGATCGTCGGAGAAGACGACCGCGCCGCCCGACGTCGCCACCGCCGCCGCGAGCGCGCCTCGCTCGTCGGCCGAGAGGCGCGTGTCGCGCGCTCGCACCATCAGGCAGTCCGGATCGTTCGAGAACAGGCGCCGGTGCATCCATGCGCGCGCGAGCGAGCTGCGCAGCGCGCTGCGCGTCGCCGGCAGGGTCTCCTCGATGCCGGGGATGCGCAACGTCGTGTCGGGCAGCCAGTGCGGCGCGACGTCGGGACCGATGCGCATCGCGTCCACGACGCCGACCGCGGGCCCGAGCGGGCAGCCGCAGCCGAGCAGGAACGATTCCTCGCCCGCGCCCGCGCGGATCGCCTCCAGGCCGCGGCGCAGGCGCGCCGCACGCCCGAGGGTCGGATCGGCGGAGCTGGCGGCGAGCGCGAGCGCGTAGAGGAAGTCGAGCTTCAGGTACTGGAAGCCCATGGCGGCGAGCGCCGCGAACAGCTCCTCGAGGTGCGCCAGCACCTCGGGCCGGCTCGCGTCGAGCACGTAGACGGAGGCATCCGCGCTCCAGGCCGGGTGCAGCAGCCCGCGCAGCAGCTCGCCGGAGCCGTCGGGCGCGCGCAGCCACCAGTCCGGGTGCTTGGCGAAGAGCTCGCTCTCGCGGACGCCGCAGAAGGGCGCCGTCCACAGTCCCGCCGCGAAGCCCGCGGAGCGGATCGACTCGGCCAGCGCCGCCAGGCCGCTCGGGAACCTCGCGCAGGTCGTGAGCCAGTCGCCGACCGCGTGCTGGTAGCCGTCGTCCAGCTGCACGACGTCGACCGGCAGCTCGCTCCGCGCCGCGACGAGCGCATCGAGATTGCGCAGCACGTCGTCTTCCGTGACGTCGTGGAAGGCGTAGTACCAGCTACACCACCCCGCGACGAAGGGACGCGCGACGCGCGCGCCGGCGCTGCGGCCGTAATCGTCGGCGTAGGCCTCGAGCAGCGCGCTGGCGTCGTCGCCGAGCTCGATGCGCACGGGCTCGAGCTCGATCTCGGCGCCCGGCGGGAGCTCGGCGTCGACCCGCCACTCCACCTCGAGCTGGATGGCGTCGCCGTCGCGCCGCGCGTAGATCTGCGCGAAGGAGCGCCCCTGCTCCTCGACGCCGACGCAGCAGACGGGGCCCGCCGCCCCGCCGACCGCCATCACCAGGTGCGACTCGTGCCAGCCGTCGCGATCCGCGGGCAGCACGCCCGTCGCGTGGTGGAGCCCGCGCAGCCACGGGCCGGAGGGGAATGCGGGCTCGCCCTGGAGATCGAGCGGGCGCGATCCGGTGTACGACCACGACTGCCAGCCGTTCTTCAGGTAGCGGACGACCGGCAGCTCGCAGCCGCTCCAGCGCAGCGCCAGCAGCGCGGACTCGAGCTGCAGCGGCGCCTCGCCCTCGTTGCGCACGCGCACGCGCGCGCGCGCCACGCCGTCGCGCGGCTCCCACGTGACGTCGAGCGCGAGCGCGCCGTGCCGCGAACGACCGCTCTGGAAGGCGAAGCGCGCGGCATGGCCGTCGTTCGCTCTGGTAGGCTCGGCCACGCGGAGCCCGAGCGCGGTCGCCGCGACGCGGCCCCCCCCTCTGCGGGCGATCGAGGCGGCGGCAGCGGGCATTGCGCGCGGAGTATACGGCGGATGGAATCGCAGCGCGGCGCGTTCGAGGCGCGACTTCGCGATGGATCGCTGCTCGTGCTCGACGGCGCGACCGGTACCGAGCTCGAGCGGCGCGGCGTGCCGAGCGCGCTGCCGCTCTGGTCCGCTCCCGCGCTCGTCGACCACCCGAACGTGGTCCAGGAGATCCACGCGGACTACGCGGACGCCGGCGCCGAGGTGATCACCGCCAACACGTTTCGCACGCAGGCGCGCACGCTCGCGCGCGGCGGGCTCGTCGAACGCGCAGAGGACCTCACGCGCCGCGCGGTCGAGCTGGCCCGCAAGGGCGCGCGCGCGGGGCGAGGCCGCGTCTTCGTGGTCGGATCCGCGCCGACGCTCGAGGACTGCTATCGCCCCGATCTCGTCCCGGACGACGCAGCGCTCGCGCGCGAGCACGCCGAGCACGCGCGCAACCTCGCCGCGGCCGGCGTCGACGCGATCCTGGTGGAGACGATGAACAGCGTGCGCGAGTCCGTCGCCGCGACGCGCGCCGCGCGCGCGCAGGGCGTCGCCGTGCTCGTGAGCTTCGTCTGCGGCGACGGCGCGCGCCTGCTCTCCGGCGAGCCGCTCGCGGACGCCGCGCTCGCCGCGCGCGACGCCGGCGCCGACGCGGTCCTCGTGAACTGCCTGCCGCCGCCGCACGTGCCCGCGTGTCTGCCGGCGCTCGCGCGCACCGGCCTGCCTTTCGGCGCCTACCCGAATCTCGGCGCGCCGAACGACGAGACCGGCTTCACGCGCAGCGACGACTGCACGCCGGAGGAGTTCGCGGCGCACGCGCAGCGCTTCGCCGAAGCCGGCGCGCGCATCGTCGGCGGATGCTGCGGAACCACGCCCGCCCACCTGCGCGCGCTGGCCCTGCGCCTGCTTGGCCGTCCCGCGTCCGCGGAGTGACGCGAATTGTGTCACTGCGCCGCGCGGCGCTGCCGGTCGCCTGCCGGCGCGGCGCGCGTGCGCTGCCGCCACGCAGGAAGGCGTCGGGGCCGATAGCGACGCGGATTCGCGGGCTTCGCGGCACAGACGCACGTGAGGGGCCGAGCCTGGCATGCGCCTTGCTCTCTGTGATCCCCGTCTCTCCAATCCAATGTTCGTGAGGCCCGGGCCGGCTGCCCCTCCCTTCGCGGAGACGCGAAGAGCCGGCCCGGGCTTCAACCTTTCCGGGCTACGCGATCGCCTGACACAGCTCGGCGCGCGCGATGCCGGCCAGGTAGACCGAGCCGCTGACGCACAGCGCTTCGCCCTTCGCGCAGCGCGTGCGCGCCTCGCGCACGGCGCGGTGCGGATCGGGCTCGGCGCGCGTGGGGACGGTCGGCGCGATCGTCCGCGCGCGCAACGCGAGAGCGTCGGCGTCGAGCGAGCGGGCTGGCTCGGCGCGCGTCGCGGTGACCCAGCTCGCGTGCGGGAGCAGCGAGCCGAGGATCGCGTCGACGTCCTTGTCCTCGGAGATCGAGAGGACGAGATGCAGGGGCTGCTCGATTTCGGCGAGGACCGCCGCGAGCGCCCGCGCCGATTCCGCCGTGTGTGCGGCGTCGACGATGACGAGGGGACGGCGCGACACCACCTCGATGCGGCCCGGCAGCGAGGCGCCGGACAGCGCGGAGGCGGCCATCGCGGCAAATCGCTCGGCGGGCAGCGCATCGCCGAGGAACCGCCGTGCGCAGGCCGTCGCGAGCGCGGCGTTTTGGACGCAAGGGGCGCCGAGCAGGGACAGGCGCGCCTGCAGCTCGAGCGGTCCGTCCCACACCCGGATGCGCGAGCCCTCGAGGTCGGCGCCGAGGAGGTCGCTGCCGAAGTCGACGCCGAAGCGAGAGACGGGCGCGCCGATCTCCGCCGCGCGCCGGAGCACCACAGCGAGCGCCTCATCCGACAGTGCGCCGACGACGACGGGCACGCCGGGCCGCAGGATGCCGGCCTTCTCCGCCGCGATGGCCGCGTGCGTGTGCCCGAGGCGGTCGGTGTGCTCGAGCTCGATGCTCGTCACGCAGCTGACGGCCGGCACGCAGGCGTTCGTCGAGTCGAGGCGCCCGCCGAGACCCACCTCGAGGACCGCGCAATCGAGCGCCGCCGCGCGGAAGACCTGGAAGGCGATCGCGGTGGTCGCGTCGAAGAAGGTCGGCGCGAGCTCCGGGCTCTCGTGGCGCATCTGATCCACGTGCGGCCGGATCTCGGCGATCGCCTGCGCGAGGCGCGCCTCCTCGAGCTCCACGCCGTCGATGCGGAAGCGCTCGGTCCAGCGCTCGAGGTGCGGCGAGGTGAACGTGCCGACGCGCCGGCCCGCGCCGAGCAGGATCGCCTCGGCGAGCAGCGCCGTGCTGCCCTTGCCCTTCGATCCCGCAATGTGGACGGCGGGCAGCGCGCGCTCCGGGTTGCCGAGACGCGCGAGCAGCGCGCGGATCGGATCGAGCGAGAAGCGTCGGTACGGCCAGTCCGGCCGCCGCTCGACGTCGATCAGCCCGCGCAGCCAGGCCGTCGCCCGCTCGATCTCGCGCTCCACACCGACCCGTGACACGCCGCGCATCTCCCGAAACGAGATCCCGAAACGAGACGAGGCGGCCGGAGCCGCCTCGTGTGGATCGCCGAGCGGAGAGCCGCTCACTGGACCATGTAGCGCTTCCACTGGCGGTATTCCTTCACCGCCGTGCTCGTCGTGCCGGCCGCCGGGAAGTAGAACTTCACGGCATGGCCGCACTCGACGCAGATCTTGTAACAGAACTTGAAGCCGTCGATCTCCCGCACGTTGCCGACCATCTCGCGATTCTCGTCGCGACAGCAGTCGGAGGGGCTGACGGGCGACACGATGCGCTTCGGGTAGTCGTTGCGCGGCTTCTCGTCGTCGCTGTACTTGATGATGTTCCGCACGATGCGGTTGGCCTTGGCCTCGGAATTCTGCTTGCGGATGTTGCTGCCGATGCGTCTCAACGGATCTTCCTCACGTTCGTTGTTCGCCGGCCCGAGCGGAGTCGATCTCGTCGAGCAGGGCTGTGAAATCGCGATAGGCGTGCTCGCACGGCGCGCCGTCGGCGAAGCGGAGCTCGCCGCGGCCCTCGCCGCCGATGCGCAGCAGGATCGAGCTGCGCGTGCCATACGGTCCTGCGTGTACGCAGGCGGAATCGATCGCGCCGTCGCCCTCGTGATCGCGGCAGACGTGCGCGAGCGAGTCGAGCACGCGCGAAGGCGTCGCGTCGCCCGCGCGCTCCGCGGCGCGGCGCACGCGCTCGAGCTTCGCGGGGCGCTCGAGCGGATGCACGTTGCCGATCACGTGCACGCCGGGCTCGAGATCGATGCGCTGCGCCTTTCCCTCGTAGCTCACGAGGTGGGCGGAGACGTCGTCTGCGACCAGCAGGTTGAAGGGGTTGTAGGCGTCGATCGGAAGGTCCTGGAGCGACTCCGCGGCGTCCGCAGCGGATCCCGCGCGCAGCGCGTCCATCACCAGCAGGCCCCGCGAGCGGCGGCTCGGATCCGGGGTGAGACAGCGGCGGTTGGTCACTGCGGCGACGACCCCGTGCGCGTTCACCCCGAGCCAGGTGCCGCCCGCGCGGACATCGCGCGGCGCCACGACCCGCCCCTCTGCGGTCTCCCAGATCACGGGCCCCTCAGCCGGCCTCTCGAAGAACTCGTCTCGATTGGCCGCGATCACCAAGGGCGCCCCGGCGATGCAGCGGTGCAGGGCGATCAGGGTGCACATCCTGAACGTCTCGTGCCTGCCGGGCATGCGGCCCGCCCGCTCTGCTGGGCGCCCGATTTCGGCCCCGGTCTGGCCTGAAACAGGCTTCGCACATTAGGCGATGGAGCGCGAATTCGCCACGGCGCGTCGGGCCGCGTCCGATTCTGCGTCGCCCGCGTCGGGATCCACCCGCCTGGCGGGGTCCGGCGGCCTGGCGCCCGACTAACGGCCTAACCGCCCACCAGGCGCAGGGACGGCGCCTCGCTCGCCGGCTGCGCGTCGGGCTCGCCGTGGACGTCGCTCTCCCAGCCCTGCGCGACGCGGGCACGCTCGGCGCGCCGGCGCGCAGCCGTGCGGTCCATGTGCAGTCCGTAACGCTGGAACACCGCCTCGAGCTGATCGAAGTTCTGCTCGATCGTCGTGCGCACCGATTCGAAGCCGTGCTGCACGGCTTCCGCGCGCTTCCAGAAAGCGAGCGGGTTGGTCGCGAAGTAGTTCGCGTCGCGCTCGCGCGGCTCGAGCAGGACGATGTCGCCCTGGAAGCGGTCGTCGCTCAGATAGCGCTGGATGCCGAGCTTGAGCCGCGAGTGGAGCAGGGTCCGGAAGACCTGGTTGATGACGACCTTGAGCCCGCGGTCGGCGAGGTAGCGCCCGTCCGCGAAGTAATCCTTGTGGTCGCTCTCGTCGTCCACGCGGTTGAGGAACGGGCGAAACGGGTTGTAACAGATGATGAGGTCGGCGCCCTTCTCGATCGCGACGTCGATGTTGGCGGTGTGGCGCACGCCGCCGTCCACGTAGTCGACGCCGTTGATGCGCGCGGGCTTGTAGAAGATCGGAAGCGCGGTCGAAGCCTGCACCGCCTGCGAGATCGTGAGCTCGCAGTTCTCGTCGGCGCCGAAGATCACGCGCTCGGCGGTGTCGAGATCGCATGCGGTGATGTAGAGGCGCGAGCGGCGCTTGCGCTCGAAGGCGCGGAAGTCGTTCGGCATCTTGATCTTCTCGAGGCTGCGGCGCAGCCAGCGCTCGAGGCTCGCGTTGTCGAAGAAGCCGCTCGGGATGTGGTTGGTGAGCGCCGGGATCTCGCGCTTCGGCGACACGTGATCGAGTAGCGCCATCGCCAGCGATTCGAAGCGCGTATACGACGGACTCCGCACGAACTCGCGCGCCGCCGGCCCGACGGCGTCCGGCAAGCCGGGGAGTCCGCGCGCGAAGTCGGACGCGATGCTCGGGATGTAGGTCAGGAGGTCGTAGCTGAACTTCGCCGGCCGGCTCGCGAATTCGCCCCAGTTCGGGTGGTAGAAGTCGAAGGGACGCAGCTGGTCGAGGCGCGTGCTCGTGCCGTCGAGCACCTTGATCATCTCGTCGGGCGTGATGCCCGCGGCGAGCGACGCGCCGAGGATCGCGCCGGCGGAGAGCCCGACATAGATGTCCATGTCGGTGACCTTGCGCTCGACGAAGAAGTCGTTCAGCGCCTTCAGTCCGCCGACCTTGAAGGCGCCGCCCGAGACGGCTCCGCCCGCGAGCACGAGGGCGATCCTCGGGTTCTTCTTGGTCCCGCCTTCGCTCTTTCGGATCAGCGTGAGTCCCACGCTGCACTCCACCCCCGTGGCCGGGGCCGACTCGATCCGCGTATCGGCGAACGAGAGTGGCCCCCCAGAGCCATCCTTGCGTCACGCCGTCTCTACCGGTTCGAACCGATGCAGTGCGTTAGCGCACAACCCGGCAACGGAAAAGGAGCCGCCACAGCCCGTCCTCCGGGTCGCCGACTGGAGCGATCGGGAAATTCCACCGGCCGGGAGCCACTTGGCATTCGGGGCTGCGTCCGGATGAACCCTTCGACCGGTTTCCTCGGGCCCGGTCGGCACGCGTCGCAGTGCGTCACTTGGTGAGGGGATTCGAACACAAACCTGCGAAGAAGCTCGCGATCACTGCTATTCTGGCCGCCTCTCCATGTTGAAGAACGCGCTCGCGTTGTTGCTCGGCGCAATCGTTGCGAGCACGCCGCTCGGCTGCGCCAGTGGCGGCGCCTCCGCACCCGCTTCGAGCGATCCGAGCGCACCCGCGCCGCAGACCGCGGGCAGTGACCCGAGCGATCCGCCTCCGGTGTCCGCGCCCGACCACGACGATCCCGACCCGGACCCCGACCTCGAGCCGCTCCCCGGCCCTACCGGTCCGACCGCGATGGACCGCGTGCAGAGCGCGGTCGACGGCATGGTGCTCGGCGCCGTGATCGGCGCGCAGGCCGGGCTGATCGGCGCGGCGGTCGGCGCGGGCACGATGCTCATCTACTCGGCGATCACCGGGCACGTTCCGCTGCGCGGCGCGGGCGGATCGGGTCGCGGCGGCGGCGGTGGCGGCCGCGGCGGCGATCCCGACGGCGAGGAGCAGCAGCGCGAGGAGCAGATCGAGCGCGAGATCGAGCAGGAGGCCCAGCGCGGCGAGGTCCTCGAGAACCAGATCGAGGAGGAGCTGCGCCGACAGGAAGAGCTGCTCCAGCAGATCGAGTCCGGCGAGACCGCGCAGGCCAAGGGCGGCGACGACCAGAACCTCGAGGAGCGCGCCGATCCGCGCACTGCGCCCGAGGCGCCGAAGGACCGCGAGCTGCCGATGGCCATCTTCGAGAAGGAGAAGGTGACCATCCCGGCCGGCGCGTGGGGCAACAAGACCGAGATCACGGTCGTGAAGCGCACGCTCGACGCCGACCGCGACGGCAAGCCCGAAGAGATCCGCTACTACGACGACAAGAACGTGATGATCCGCCTCGAGCAGGATCAGGACTTCGACGGCACGATCGACGCCTGGAACACCTATTCGAAGGGCAAGCTCGTCCAGCGCAACATCGATACGAACGCGGACGGCAAGGTCGACGTCTGGGAGGTCTACGCCGACGGCCGCATGGTCTCGCGCGAGATCGACCGCGATCAGGACGGCACGAAGGACGCCTTCTACACCTACGCGGCGGGCGCGCTCATCGAAGAGAAGCACGACAGCGACAACGACGGGAACTTCGACCTCATCGTCGACTACGCGAACAAGGTCCGCACCAAGGCGATCGAGGACCGCAACCACGACGGCAAGCCCGACACGTGGACCGAGTACTCGAGCAGCGAGCTCGTCGTGCGGGTCGAGAAGGACACCAGCGGCAGCGGCAAGGCCGACGTGATCGAGATCTACGACACCGCCAGCGGCAAGTCGGTCCTCGCGCGCCGCGAGGAAGATCGCAACGGCGACGGCACGCCGGACATCACCTCGATCTACGAGAACGGCAAGCTCGTCAAACGCGAGATCTCGGATCCCGCGCTCGTCCCGCTCTAGACGCGCCGGCTAGCGCGTCGTCCCGTCGCCCTGCGAGGGCGGCGGCGTGGCCTGCGGCGCGTCGTTCTCGCCGGCCTCGATCTCGAGCTCCTTGCGCTGGCGCTCGCGGAAGCGCTGGATGCGCTCGCGCTCGACGAGCAGCATGAGCTGCTTGTTGCGCTCGCGCACGCGCTCGAGCTCGAGCGCAAGCTCGCGCTCGGTGAGCCCCGAGGTCTCGAAGTCGAGCTCGAGATCGACGCTGCCGCTCGAGCCGTCGGACGCGAGCGCGGTCACGCGCACCTGGTTCCGCCCCTCGCGCACGGGGACGAACCCCGTGAAGGAGCCGTCGGGCATGAGGTTCACGTCGTACGAGACCTCGCGCGTGGTGAGGTTCGTGAAGACGACGTCGTCGACGTTCGCGAACGAGACGCCCTGGAGGAAGCTGACGATGTTCCCCGGGTTCTGGACGGGCAGGAAGTTGCCGAGCGTGATGCGCGCGACCTCGGTGGCCGCGTACGGATTCGTGAGCGCGTTGGGCCCGAGCGCATAGGTGTTGACGGTGATGCCGGCCTTGTGCGCGAGCCGCGCGGCCGTCAGCGCGGCCTCGATGTCGCCCGGATCGGACACGCTGCCCGCGCCGATCGGGAAGGTCGGGAGCCCGTCGGTCAGGAAGAGCACGACGCGCTTCGCGTCGGGACGCGGCTGCGAGCGCGCGCCGCCGAGCCCGGCGAGCTCGCTGATCGCCGTGCGGAGCCCGGCGGCGAAGTTGGTGCCGCCGTAGGGGCCGCGCGCGAGGATCGCCTGGAGACGGCGACGCGCCGAGGCGTAATCCGACGTCAGCGGCACCTCGACCCAGGCGTCCTGCTGGTCGTAGCTCTTGCGCATGCCCTGGTCGTTCATCTCGCCCGAGAACGTGATGATGCCGACGCGGATGCGGCCGCCCTGCTCGAGGTTCGCGATCAGCGCGTCCGCCGCCGCGATCTCCGCGGCGAGGATCGTGTCGCCGGGATCCGTCGAGACCGTGTCCTCGGGATAGGTGCCGGCCGGCAGCAGCTCGAATTGCGGGTTGATGCCGACCTCGCCGTCGCCGTCGACGTCGACGCCGCTGGCGACCTTCGTCGAGCCCGAGATGTCGATCACGATCATCACGTCGAAGAGCGCAGGGCGTTCGCCGGCGGCGACCGCGGTGCCACGGATCGGCGCCTGGTGGACCTTGTTCTGCACCTTCTCGCCGGTCTTCGGCGCCTCGATCAGGATGCGGACGGCCTCGTTCTCGGCGGCCGCGAGCGGCACGGCGCAGAGCGCCCACAGCGGCGCCGCAGCGACGGCGAGATTCCGGATGCGAGCGCGCTTCACCGGTTCGCCGGCTCCGGACCGTACGGGACGCGCTCCGACGACGGGGGCTGCGCGGGCGGCATCACGGTCGTAGGCGCCGCGGCATCGGGTGTGGTCACCGCGGGTGTCGCGAGCGGCGCGCGCGCGAAGCGATCGATCTTCGCGAGCCGCGCGCCGATGGCGTCGAGCGCCTCGAGCGCGACCGCACCGACGGCGTCGAGGCTCTGCGCCGTGCACGTGTGCCCTTCGAAGGGCACGCCGGACGCGGCCGTGAGCGCGACCACGGGGCGCACGCCGGCGGCGCGGAAGGCGAGATGGCTCGCATCCACCGACTCGTATTCCTGGTTGCGCGGGAAGATCGGGACGTGCCCGGTGCGCACTGCGGCCTCGTAGAAGTCCTCGCGGTGGACCCGGTTGGAACGGAGATCGCGCGCGATGCGCAGATCGTCGCGGCACACGCGGCCGAGCGCCACGAGCAGGCGGATCCGCGCGAGGTCGCCGCGCGCCGTCCACGACGCGAGCAGCGCGGCGCTGCCGCTCGCATCGCCGTCCTCACCGGCGGCGCTCGCGCGGCGATCGCCCTCCAGCCACACGAAGCGCGTGGTGTACGGCAGGGTGCGCGTCGAGAGCACGCGCGCCAGCTCGAGCAGGAGCGCCGCGCCGGAGACCTCCTCGCGCAGCTGCTCGCCCGACTGGGGCGGGTCCGCTTCGCCGAGCCGCGCGACGAGCACGAAGAGATCGGACGAATCGCCGGGAGCCGTCGCCACGACCTGGCTCCAGCTGCGCACCTGCGCGGCGCCGGCATCCGCGCCCTGCACGCCCGGCGCCTCGACCGTCTCGACCACGAGCTGGGTCGGCTCGAGCTGCTCGATGACGTAGCTCCGCAGCGCGGCGTTCGAGCCGTCCTTTCCCTTGGCGTGCAGCTCCGCCAGCGCGACGTCGTCGGCCAGGGCGCGCTCGGCGGAGAAGGTCCCGAGCGGCGGCGGAGGGATCTCGGTGGCCACGGGCGGAGCGGCCTCGGGCGGGGCCGACTCACACGCGGAAGAGAGCATCAGGGCGCCGAGGAGCAGGGTGGACCCCAAGGGGAAGAGCGATCTCACGCGCGCGAGCCTCCGACGCCCTTCAGACGCCGTCCCATACTAACTCGGCTCATTTCGGACGCCGGAGCGCTCGGGAAGCTTCTGCATTACGCCCCTGGGGGAGGTTTGACACGGCGGGCATGTGTCCGCCCACTCCTTGGCAGAGGCCCCTCTCTGGCGGGGCTTTTCAAGAGTGGAAGGCAGGGCCTCGCTGTGGGGTCCTGCCTTCTTCTCCGCCAGAGGACCTGCGCCCCCGGTCCCGCTCCGGGCCCCCGCTGTCGCGCATCGTCTCGGCTTCACTCTTCGGTGTCGACGGCGTCGCCGTCGAGGTCGAGGTGCGGGTCAGCTCGCAGCTCCCGCGCGTCGACATCGTCGGACTGCCGGCCGCGGCCGTGCGAGAGAGCGCAGCGCGGGTGCGCGCCGCGATCGCGGCCGTCGGCCATCGCTTCCCCGAGCGACGCGTGACGGTGAACCTCGCGCCGGCCGACCTGCGCAAGACGGGCGCGAGCCTCGATCTCGCGATCGCGATCGGCGTGCTCGCCGCGAGCGGCGCCATCGAGCCCGACGCCGCCGCGCAGACGTCGTTCGTCGGCGAGCTCGCGCTCGACGGACGCCTGCGCCCGTTGCGCGGCGCGCTGGCCCTGGCCCTCGCGGCGCGCGACGGCGGCTGCAAGCAGCTGATCGCGCCCGCCGAGAGCGCGGCCGAGGCGGCGCTCGCGCCGGATCTCGACGTGCGCGCCGCGCACGATCTCGGCGGCGTGCTGCGCCACCTCCTCGGGGCCGAGGCGCTGCCGCGCGCCGAGCCGGTCTCCGCGCCGGAAGCGCGCGGCATCCGCCTCGATCTCGCCGACGTGCGCGGGCAGGAGAACGCCAAGCGCGCTCTCGAGATCGCGGCGGCGGGCGGCCATGCGCTGCTGCTGCGCGGCTCCCCGGGCTCGGGCAAGACGATGCTCGCGGCGCGCCTCGAAGGACTGCTGCCCGAGCTCGACACCGACGAGGCGCTCGAGGTCACGCGCATCCACGGCGCGGCGGGCTCGCTGCGCGGCGCGCTCGCGCGCGAGCGCCCCTTCCGCGCGCCCCACCACACGGCGAGTACCGCGGGTCTCCTCGGCGGCGGCAATCCGCCTCGGCCCGGCGAGGTCTCGCTCGCGCACCGGGGCGTGCTGTTCCTGGACGAGCTGCCGGAGTTCGAGCGCCGCGCGCTCGAATCGCTGCGGCAGGTGCTCGAGGAGCGCCGGGTCGTCGTCGCGCGGGCGAGCGCGAGCTGCGTCTTCCCTGCCGATTTCCAGCTGGTCGCCGCCATGAACCCGTGCCCCTGCGGCTGGCGCGGCGCGCCGCAGCGCGACTGCCGCTGCGACGACGCTGCCGTGGCGCGCTACGGCGCCCGCGTGTCGGGCCCGCTGCTCGACCGCATCGACCTCCACGTGTCCGTCATGCCCGTCGCCTGGCACCAGCTCGATGCGCCAATGGACGACGCAGCAGACACACGCGCGACACGCGAGCGCGTCGCGGCGGCGCGCGGCCGCCAGCTCGCGCGTGGGACGGTGAATGCGCGCCTACGCGATGCCGAGCTCGACGCCGCCGCCCGCGCGACGACCGAAGCCATGCGCCTGCTCGGGCGCGCGTTCGAGCGGCTCGGCCTCTCGGCGCGCGCGGCACGCCGAGCGCTGCGCGTCGCGCGCACGATCGCCGATCTCGCCGGAGAGGCGCGGGTCGAGGCGCCGGCCATGGCCGAGGCGCTCGCGTTCCGCGGCGACCCGCAACGCCCCTGAACGGCTCCGCGTCCGAAAATCGACACCTCGTGGCCGATTCTCGTCAGCGTCGGCGGCAACCGGCTCGCACCCAGGGGGTAATGTTGCGGCAACTTCTCAAGATAACTCGCTGAATCTGAACAGATCCGAGATATGCTCGCAAAAGCGCGCCGCCCAGCTGCACCGCTGGCACGCCCGATGCTTAACCCCCTGTGGCTGACGAGGGGGTCGGCAATGAGCGCTGCACAGGTCGTTTCGGTCCAGTTCCTCAACAAGGAGACGCGCATGACCACGTTGCTGGAGCTGGTGCGCGCCATCTCCGAAGTCACGGATGACGAGCGGGAGGTGGTCGCGACCGTCCTCCACATGCTCGCCAGCGGGCAGGCCCGCCTCTGCGGGAACTTCCGCGGGTCGAGCGTCGAGGACTTCCGATAGTCCGCTGCTTGCGCGCCTCGGGCGCGTGTGGAACACATCGGCCCACGCCGAGCGCGCGACCGCCGCGCGCCGCGAAGAATCGGTGTGGGGGTGATGCATGGCGGAGCCGGGGACGCCCGCCCAGCTCGAGCTGGTTGCGAGCCCGGTGGCCTCGCGGCGCGAGGGCGCCGAGACGAAGCCGAAGCGCGGGAAGGACTTGACCAGGCGCACGCGAGACGAGGGCGACGCGGCGGAGAAGCCGACGCCTTCGCGCGGCTCTGCCGCGGCGAAACCGCCGCGCAGCTCGCGCCGCGGCGCGCGCGAGCGCGAGCGCGCGACCGCCACGGAGATGGCGAAGAAGCAGCGCGACATCTCCGTCTCGGAGTTCTTCGCCAAGAACCGCCACCTCCTCGGCTTCGACAACCCGTCGAAGGCGATCCTCACGACGGTGAAGGAAGGCGTCGACAACGCGCTCGACGCCACCGAGGAGGCCGGCATCCTGCCCGAGATCCGGGTCGAGATCCGGCAGCTCGCCGAGACGCGCTTCCGCATCGCCATCGAGGACAACGGCCCGGGCATCGTGAAGGCCCAGGTGCCGAAGGTCTTCGGCCGCCTGCTCTACGGCAGCAAGTTCCACCGCCTGCGCCAGAGCCGCGGCCAGCAGGGCATCGGCATCAGCGCCGCCGGCATGTACGGCCTTCTCACGACGGGCAAGCCGATCGAGATCATCACGCGCACGGGCGCGAAGCAGTCGGCCCACCACTTCGAGGTGGTGATCGACACGCGCAGCAACGAGCCGCGCGTGAAGCGCGAGGACGAGGTCGACTGGCACCGCGAGCACGGCACGCGCGTCGAGATCGAGCTCGAGGGCAACTACCGGGGCGGCCAGCACTCCGTCGACAGCTACATCCGCCAGATCGCGCTGGCGAACCCGCACGCGCAGATCACCTACGTCCCGCCGAAGGCGGAGGAGCACGGCGCCGAGCACGTCTTCCCGCGCGTCAGCAAGGAGCTGCCGGCCGAGACGACCGAGATCCGCCCGCATCCCTACGGCGTCGAGCTCGGCGTGCTGATGCAGATGTTCCGCGACACGACGGCGCGAAACCTGCGCGGCTGCCTGGTGAACGACTTCTCGCGCGTGTCGGGCCGCACCGCCGAGGAGATCTGCGAGGCGGCGAAGGTCGCGCCGTCGCGGCGCCCGTCCGAGATCACGCGCGAGGAGGCGGACGCGATCCACCGCGCGATCCAGGCCACGAAGATCATGGCGCCGCCGACGGACTGCATCGCGCCGATCGGCGAGGAGCTGATCGAGCGCGCGCTGCGCGCCGAGGTCGAAGCGGACTGGTTCACGGCGGTTACGCGCCGCCCGATGGTGTACCGCGGCAACCCCTTCCTGATCGAGGTCGGCCTCGCCTACGGCGGCAAGCTCTCCGGCGAGGAGCCGATGGTCCTCTACCGCTACGCGAACCGCGTCCCGCTCCAGTACCAGCAGGGCGCCTGCGCGATCACGAAGGCGGTGATCCAGACCGACTGGAAGGCCTACCAGTTCCAGCAGCCGCGCGGCGCGCTGCCGCTCGGCCCCATGCTCGTGATGGTGCACATCGCGAGCGTCTGGGTGCCCTTCACCTCCGAGAGCAAGGAGGCGATCGCGCACTACCCCGAGATCGTGAAGGAGATGCGGCTCGGGCTGCAGGAGTGCGGGCGCCGCGTCGCCATGCACATCCGCAAGCGGCGCCGCGAGGCCGACGAGGCCAAGAAGCGCTCCTACATCGAGAAGTACATCCCGCAGGTCGCCATCGGCCTGCAGCAGATCCTCGAGTTCTCCGACGTGCAGCGCGACGACGTCGTGCGCAAGCTCGGCGACGTGCTCGAGCGCAGCCGGAAGGCGTGAACATGGCGGCGAAGAAGAAGACGGCGAAGAAGGCGGCCAAGGGCGCGGCGCAGAAGAACGCGGGCGCGCACGCCGAGGCGGTGGCCGAGCGCAACAAGGAGCAGGACGCGGTCGTGCTCGAGCAGATCCGCGACGCGGCCAAGGGCGTGCACCAGGAGATCCTGAAGCAGCACAAGCCCGATCTCGCGTTCCCCGTGCGCTCGCTGAAGAACGTCACCTACTCGACGGGGAAGGGCTACTTCGAGATCGGGCGCGCGAAGAAGGTGCGCACGCTCACCGTCAACACCGTGAAGAGCTTCGCGCAGACCCTGCGCATGATGGGCCTCTCGAAGGAGCTCGTCGGCAGCAACGATTTCGCCACCAAGCGAGACGCCTACTACCAGAGCAAGAACTGGGAGGAGGCGCGCTTCGACGACCAGGTCGAGTCCGACGCCGTGATGGACGACATCGAGGCGCTCTTCTCGGTGCGTGGGACGTCGCGCGAGCAGCTCCGCTTCATCCCCGACGAGCACGGCGGCGCGGTCGCGGGACGGCTCGTCGTGCTCGATCCCGATCGCGAGACGGGCGTGATCGAGCGCATCGACTGCACGCGCTTCGGCTCCGGCGCCTACTCCATCCCGTCGACCGTCGAGCATCTCTCCTTCGAGACCGACGCGAAGTTCATCCTGGCGATCGAGACGGGCGGCGTCTTCCAGCGCCTCCAGAGCCACAAATTCTGGCAGACGGCGAACTGCATCCTCGTCTCGCTCGCGGGCGTGCCGACGCGCGCGACGCGCCGCTTCATCCGCAAGCTCTCCGACGAGTGCAAGCTGCCCGTCTACGCGTTCGTCGACTGCGACCCGTACGGGATCTCGAACATCTACCGCACGCTCAAGGTCGGCTCGGGCAACGCCGCGCACCTCTCGCAGTTCTTCTGCGTGCCGCAGGCGCGCTACCTCGGCGTGACGCCGCAGGACATCACCGACTACCGGCTGCCGACGCACCCGCTCCAGGACGTCGACATCAAGCGCGCGCGCGACGCCCTGAAGAACGATCCCTTCTTCAAGGTGCACAAGCCCTGGCAGGTGGCGATCGATCAGCTCCTCAAGATGGGCGTGCGCGCCGAGCAGCAGGCCCTCGCGAAGTGGGGCCTCAACTACGTGATCGACGAGTATCTTCCGGCCAAGCTCGCGAACCCGGCGCAGTTCCTGCCGTAGAGGAGAGCCATGAAGGGCATCGTGCTGGCCGGCGGGTCGGGGACGCGCCTGCATCCGATCACGCGCGGAATCTCGAAGCAGCTGATCCCCATCTACGACAAGCCGATGGTCTACTACCCGATGTCGACCCTGATGCTGGCCGGCATCCGGGACATCCTGCTGATCTCGACGCCCGACGACCTGCCGTCCTACAAGCGGCTCTTCGGCGACGGCACGCAGTTCGGCCTGCGCGTCGGCTACGCCGAGCAGCCGCGGCCCGAGGGCCTGGCGCAGGCGTTCCGCATCGGGCGCGACTTCGTCGGCAAGGACCGGGTCGCGCTCGCGCTCGGCGACAACGTCTTCTACGGGCACGGCTTCTCGGAGGTGCTCACGCGCGCCGCCGCGACGGACAAGGGCGCGACGGTGTTCGGCTACTGGGTGCGCGATCCCGAGCGCTACGGCGTCGTCGAGTTCGACGCGCAGGGCCGCGCGATCGGCATCGAGGAGAAGCCGACGAAGCCGCGCTCGCACTACGCCGTCACGGGCCTCTACTTCTACGACAACCGCGTGATCGAGATCGCGGCGAGCTTGAAGCCCTCCGCGCGCGGCGAGCTCGAGATCACGGACGTGAACCGCGCCTACCTCGAGCAGGGCTCGCTGCGCGTCGAGCTGCTCGGCCGCGGCGTCGCCTGGCTCGACACCGGCACCTACGAGTCGCTGCTCCAGGCCTGCAACTTCGTCGAGACGGTGCAGGAGCGGCAGGGCCTGCGCATCGCGTGCCTCGAGGAGATCGCCTTCCGCAAGGGCTGGATCTCGCGCGCGGAGCTGCTCGCCCTCTCGGCCACGATGAAGTCGAGCTACGGCAGCTATCTCCGCGCACTCGCCGAGGGAGAGCTCGCTTGAGCCTGCGCTTCGTGCGCACGGAGATCCCGGGCGTGATCGTGGTCGAGCCGCAGGTCCACCGCGACCCGCGCGGCTTCTTCCTCGAGACCTTCCACGCGGAGAAGTACCGCGCGGGCGGCATCGACGCCGTATTCGTGCAGGACAACCACTCGCACTCGGCGCGCGACACGCTTCGCGGTCTGCACGCGCAGCATCCGCGCGCGCAAGGAAAGCTCGTGCGCGCGATCGCGGGCGAGATCTGGGACGTCGCGGTGGACGTCCGGCGCGGCTCGCCGACCTTCGGCCGTCACGTCGGCGCGGTGCTGTCGGCGGCGAACTTCCGCCAGCTCTGGGTGCCGCCCGGCATGCTGCACGGCTTCGTCGTCACCAGCGAGACCGCCGAGGTCGAGTACAAGTGCTCCGAGCTGTATCGCCCGGAGGACGAGTTCACCGTGGTCTGGAACGACCCCGATCTCGCGATCCCGTGGCCCGTCGCCTCGCCGGTGCTCTCGCCGCGCGACGCCGCCGCGCCGCCGCTTTCGAAGGTGCGCGACCGCCTGCTGGAGTACGCAGGCTAGTCGTCCTCTTCGACCTCGAAGTCCTCGTCGGGCGTCGGCAGCTTCTTCACGCGGTACGGCGTGCCGCAGTAGGTGCAGAAGACCTCGTCGCCCGGGCGTTCGTCGCCGGAGAACTGGAGGTCGGCGCTGCAGATCGAGCAGGACGGCGTGGAGCGCACGAGATCTCGGATCGGAAGCGCGCCGACCGGGCTTTAGGGCGGGCCGCCGATGCGCTGGTAGCGCGTCGCCTGCGCCCAGCCGGGCGTCTCGACGTCGAGGCCGCCCTCGCCGAGCAGCAGCCCCTCGCAGCCTGGCTGCGCCGCGACGACCTCGATGCCCTCCTTCTGCCCGAGCACGAGCAGCGCCTTCGAGAGCGCCTCCGCGAGCGTCGCGTCGGGCGCGACCACCAGGGCCTCGCGGCGTTGCCGCAAGGGAAGCCCGCTGCGCGGATCGATCACGTGTCCGTAACGGCGCCCCTGGATCTCCGTCCACTGCCCGAGGCTTCCCGAGACCGAGAGCGCCTGGTCGCGCAGGGTCAGCACGCCCGCGAAACCGCCCTCGGGCGCGCGCGCGAGCAGGCGCCAGCCGTCGGGCGAATCCGGCGGCGCACCGAGCGCGAGCGTGCTGCTCTGGCCGAAGTTGAGCAGCGCGTCGCGGATGCCGAGGTCGCGCAGGATCGGCAGCACGCGATCGAGCGCGAAGCCCTTCGCGATGCCGCCGACGTCGATCGCCATGCCGTCGGGCAGCGCGGCGCTCGCGCCGGGACCGACGCGGATGCGCTCCGCGCCGACGCGTGCACGCGCGAGCTCGATCTCCTGCGGCGCGGGCAATGCGTCGACCTCACCGGCGCGCGTCCACAGCGCGACCAGCGGGCCGACGGTCACGTCGAACGAGCCGCGCGTCGCGCGCGAGTACTGCGCCGACTCGGCCAGCAGCTCGGCCACGACCGGATCGACGTCCTGCGCCTCGCCGCCCGCGGATCGGTTCAGGCGGCTCACGTCGCTGTCGTCGCGCCAGTTGCTGAGCAACGCGTCGAGCCGATGCGCTTCCGCGAAGATCGCATCGCGCGCGCGCCCGAGTGCGGCTGCATCGTCACCGTAAAGCGTCAGCTCGAGCGCGGTCCCCATCGCGAAGGTGCCGTCCCGGAGCGAGACTGCCCGTGTGGACGGCGTGCGCGCGCAGGCGCACAGGATCGCGGCGAGCGCGACGGCCCGCCCGGCGATGCGCACTAGGAGCTCTGCGGCGGCGCCACGGCGCGGGATCCGTAGTGCCGCTGGGAACCCGCGAAGACCGACCAGAGCGAGAGCCCCACCAGCGCGGCCAGGCTGCCCTGGAGGAGCAGGAAGCCCGCGACCTTCGCGATCGCGAAGCCCGGATGGACGAAGCGGACGAGCCAGCCGGACCCTTCGTCGAGCAGCGCCGCGAGGAACGGCAGCGCGATCAGCCATGCCTTCTGCGACGTCCTCAGCGGCACGAAGAGCACGAGGTGCGTCAGCACGAGCAGCAGCATGCCCATCGCGAAGAGGTGGAAGTGCGAGACCTCGAGCATGCCCTGGTAGCTCTTCGGCGACAGGAACTGCTCCTCGTTTCCGCGGTAGTACGCGACCACCGAGGCCGGCGAGAGGCTCATCTTCTGGAAGAAGAGCAGCGCGTTCGTGCACCAGAGCAGCGCGACGTACACGCAGTAGAGGACCACGATCACCTGGAGCAGGTGATTGCGGTTCAGCTCGCCCGTGACGACGAAGCGCATCTCAGTCTTGCCCGTCCTGCACGAGCACCTGATAGAGCGCGAGCGCGCGGCGCACGCCGAGCGTCGTCGCGCGGGACGAGAGCGTCGCGCCGACGATGCCGTGGATGTCGCCGCCGAGGCGCAAGGCGTCGGCGAGCGACTTGTCGTGGAACTGCTCGTACCAGCCTTCGCGCGGCATGTACTCGAGGGGCTCGTGGAACGCGAGCAGGCGCAGGGACTGCACCTCACCGCGCGGACTCAGCACGATCAGGAACGCCTCGGGCAGCGTGCGCACGTTGTGGACGTCTATGAACGCGTAGCCGAGCACGTTCTCGCCGCGGTAGCCCGTGTAGACGCGCACGAGGCGCGTCTCGAGCTCCGCGTGAGAGAGCGACTCGACCCGCTTCGCCTGCTCGTCCGCGAGCATGACCGTCTGGCCGTCGACGCGTTCGGCATCCGGGAAGGCCAGCGCGAGCGCCTCCTCGCGGCTGAAGAAGACCTTGGCGTCCGCGGGCGCCGCCGCGAGGAGCAGCGCCGCCAACGAGCCGACGAGAAGCGCCCGCGCGCTAGAAGACCAGCCCGAACCCCGCATTCACCTCGTCTCCTGCCGCGCCCTGCTCCGCGCGCTTGTTGCGATAGTCGAGCTTCAGCACCACCTGGGGAATCGGATAGAACTGCAGGCCCGTGGTCACGATTTCGAGCTCCTGGCTGCGGTCCGCCTGGAAGCCCGACGGCATGTCGTTCTGGGTGTCGACCCACTCCACGCGCACGAACGGCTCGAGCTCCATCGAGCCGCCGTGCTCGGGCAGTATCCACTGGAGGATCTCGTAGGAGACCTCGCCGTACGCGCCGAACATGTTCCGCGCGATCGCCTCCCCGGCGTCGAGATCTCCGGTGCCGCCCGGCCCGAGCGCGCGCGTCAGGCGACCCGCCTGATTGACGTGATCCATCGCGACGAGCCCGCGCACCTGGAGCCCGTGCGTGCGCACCTGCGCGTGCACTTCCCAGACCGTCGTGAGCGCGTCGGGGATCTTCACGCCGTCGAAGCTCTGGCTCTGGCCGCTGTTGCCGACGTAGAACGAGCCGCCGAGCTCCAGCCAGGGAAGCGGCGCGTAGTCCATGCGCCCGACGACCGCCATGTCGTTGGCGAGCGCCTCGCTGCCGTTCTGGCGGCCGTCGCGGATGCCGCCCGAGTTGTAACCGACCGCGTTGAAGCCGTTGACGGTGTAGAGCCGGTAGGAGAGCCGCTCGCCGAGGAGCTGGCCGAAGATGCCGACGCCGTTCTCGCGCCACGTCGTCGGGATGATGCGCCGCTCGGTCTCGGGGCGGTGCGTGCTCAGGTAGTAGGGCGGCTCGTGTACCTCGTTGAGGAAGCCCATCGGAACGAGCAGCAGACCCACGCGTCCGTTCAGCTCGTCCTTCCACAGGAAATCGAGCGCCGCGAACTCGACGGAGACGCTGCCGCCTTCCTGGAAGAACTCGGCCTCGGTCGTCGCGTGCTCGAACTCGATCTCCGAGTTCCAGACGATGTTGTCCGTGAACTTGTAACCGGTGTAGAGGACCGCCCTCAGCATGTCGAAGCGGTTCTCCTCGCCCGACTCATGCTTGTCCTTCACCACCGCGGTGTAGTAGCCCTCGGCGTAGCCGCCGATCGAGAGGCCGCGCGTGAGGCCGTAGACCTTCGACGCCGCGGGACCGAGTCCCCAGGTGCTCTCGAGCTTCGTCTCGGGCACCGCGATGTCGGAGCGTGTGCGCTCGAGCTCCTCGGTCAGCAGCTCGACCTTGCGCTCGAGCTCCGCGATGCGGTCGTCCTGCGCAACCTTCTCGTCGTCGGCTGCGAGCAACGGACTCGGAAGAATCGTCAGCAGCGCGGCCAACCCCAGGCCGCGCGCACACGTGGAGCGACCCATCGGGCCACCTCCCTGCTCTCCGACGGAGAGGGCGGGGCGCGGGGTTCGGGACCGCTGGCCTCAGAAGTTGATGGAGCACGAGTTCTATCCGGACTCGGAGACGCTGAGGACGCGCAGCACGGAGCCGCGCTCCAGACCGCCGACCGGAACGGCGACGAGGAGAACGCGCTTGCAGCGTCGGCACTTCAGCTCGACGCCGTCGGCGACGACGCGCGCGAGCAGGTTCCCGCACACGCAGCGGCAATCCGAGGGCTCGCCCGTGGAGCGAAGGGGGGCCGCGCTCATGCAGGCTGACGCTCGGCGCGCCGCGCCACCTTGAAACTGAAAATCAGATTCATTTTGCCCGGACACTACGAGAGCGGATGCGTCGCTGTCAACGGCTTTCCCGACGGCGCCCCGACGCCTCAGCCGCGCGTGCGGACCCGCTTCTGGCACTCGGGGCAGTGCCCGTAGAGCTCGTGCCGGTGGCGCAGGATGCGGAAGCCGTACTGCTTGGCGATGCGCTCCTGGGCGTCCTCGATCAGGTCGCACTCGAACTCGACGATCTTCCCGCAGCGCACGCACACGAGGTGATCGTGGTGCTCGTGCGCGATCTCGTAGCGCGTGGTCCCGTCGAAGTTGCTCTCGTGCGCGAGGCCCGCCTCGCACAGCAGCTTCATGGTGCGATACACGGTCGTGTAGCCGATGTGCGGATGCCGCGCGCGCACCTGCTGGTACAGGTCCTCGCTCGTGATGTGGCCGCGCGCCGAGAGGAACACCTCGAGGATGGCCTCGCGTTGGCGCGTGTGCTTGAGGTTGTGCTCCTCCAGATACCTGGCGAGCGACCTCTGCTCGACCTCGTGCGGCATGCGCCGACGGTAACCGCCGCCCTCCGGGGGGGCAACGCGCGCGCCCTGTGTGTGCGTCAGCTCGCCGTGGAGACGGGGCCGAGGCGCACGCGCGCGACGACGGGGAGGTGATCCGACGCGCGCCGCGCCGCGCGACTCGCGTGCGCGTCGATCGACACGATCGAGACGCCGCGCGCGTAGATGCGATCGAGCGCGAGCACGGGGCTCGCGGCCGGGAACGACGGCGGCCACTCGAAGCTCGCGCCCTCGACGAGCTCGCGCTCGAGCGCGCGCGTCGCGCGGCAGTTGCGCCATGCGTTCATGTCGCCCATCAGCAGAGTCGGCGTCGCGCGCAGGCGCGGATGCTCGAGCAGTGAGCGCACCTGGCGGTGTCGGGTGCGGTCGGCGAGCGCGAGGTGCGTCGCGACCACGTCGAGCGCCTGCTGCGCGTGCGCGAGCTGTACGGCGACGGCGACGCGCTTCTCGAGACGGCTGTAGCTGAGGTCGAGCATCGTGACGCTGGCGATCGGCCAGCGCGAGAGGACGGCGTTGCCGATGTGGCCGTCGCGGTGCGCGCGCGTCGTCGCGAACGCGACGTGCAGCCCCAACGCGTCCGCGAGGCTCACGAGCGGATCCGGTCCGTGCTGCGGGCGCAGCACCTCCTGGAGCGCGACGAGATCCGCCTCGAGCTCCGAGATCACGAAGGCGGCACGTGCGGGGTCGGGGCGGCTGCGGCCGTTGAGCCCGGTCCAGCGGTGGACGTTGTAGGTCGCGACCCGGATCTCGCCGGCGAGCGGACGCTCGACGCCGGCTCGGGTCGGCGCGCGCACCAGCGAGAGATGGGGTGAGGTGGCCTCGACCGCCCGCCGCGCCCCGCGCAGCGAGCGGCGCCGCCGCGGCATCTTCGCGTCGTCCTGCTCGCGCGCCTTCATCAGCCGATCACCCCCAACCTCGACGGGAACATAGCCGGCACCCCGTCAGCTCAGGGGAAAGGCCTACGTACCGAGCCGGTCTACGCGGCTGCGAACGCCCTCTCGCGTCGTCCGCGGGCTCCGGCGACTTGAGCGCAAGCCCGCGGCAGGGGGGGCCGATACGCTTCCCACTTCCCATGGCCCGGAAGAAGACGAGCCCGCTCGGACGCCTGCTCGACTCGCCTCGGGTGCGCGAGGCCGCTCGCGCGCTCGTGGACGCCGTGCAGGAGGAGCTGCGGGAGCGCGAGCTCTCGCCGAAGGCCTACGAGCGCGCGCTGCGCGAGGTCGAACGGATGCGGGGCCGCCCGCTCTTCTACGCGGCCCTCGCGGTCGGCTCGGGCCGCGGCGCCCGGGTCCGCCTCGCCAACGGCACGACGGTTCTCGACTTTGCGAGCGGGATCGGCACCTACGGCTTCGGCCACTCGGACCCGGAGCTGCTCGAGACGGCGGTCGTCGCGGCCGCCGGCGACAGCGTCTACCAGGGACACCTGCTGCCGGGTGTCGAGTACCTCCAGCTCTCTCGCGCGCTGCTGCGGCACTCGGGCTCGCGTCTGCGCCACGTGTGGCTCTCCATCTCGGGAGCAGTCGCGAACGAGAACGCGCTGAAGCTGATCTTCCAGAAGCACGCGCCGGCCGACCGGATCGCGGTCTTCGAGCGCGGCTTCGCGGGGCGCACCACCACCCTGGCCGAGCTGACGGACAAGCCGTCGTACCGGCAGGGCCTGCCTCTCCACGGCACCGCGCTGATGGTCCCCTTCTACCGCGCCGAGGATCCCGACAGCATCGCGAAGAGCGTCGCTGCGCTCGACGCCCATTTGAAGCGCTACCCCGGCAAGGTCGCGGCGATGCTCTTCGAGCTCGTGCAGGGAGAGGGCGGCTTCCACACCGCGCCGCGCGAGTTCTTCGTCGCGCTGATGAGCCGCTGCAAGGCCGCGGGCATCGCGGTGTGGGTCGACGAGGTGCAGACCTTCGCGCGCACGGGCGAGCTCTTCGCGTTCCGCACGCTCGGCCTCGACGAGTTCGTCGACGTCGCCACCTGCGGCAAGACCTTGCAGGGCAGCGCCGCGCTCTTCACGCGCGCCTACAACCCGAAGCCCGGGCTCGTCGCGGGCACCTTCGCCGGCTCCACCGTCGGCATGGCGGTCGGCGCGCGCATCATCGAGCGCCTCGAGCGCGAGGGCTACCTCGGCGCCGAGGGCCGCGTCGCCGTGCTCGGCAAGCGCGCCGAGCGCCGCTACGAGGCGCTGCGCAAGCGCCTGCCGCGCGCGGTCGGCCCGCGCTCCGGCGTCGGCGCGATGCAGGCCTTCGTGCCCTTCGACGGCTCCGCCCAGCTCGTCGAGGCCGTCCTGCGCACGGCCTTCGAGGAAGGTCTGCTCGCGCACAGCGCGGGCTCGGATCCGATGAAGGTCCGCCTGCTCCTGCCCTTCAACACCACCGACGAGGAGCTCGAGGCGGGCTTCACCATCCTCGAGAAGGCGATCCGGCGCGTGGCCGAGGAGCGGGATCTCCCGTGCTGATCCTGCGGCCGATCGAGAGCGGCGATCTCGACTCGCTGCTCGCGCTCGCCAGCCAGCTCGACTCCCTGAACCTGCCCGCCGACCGCGCGTTCCTCGAGGAGCGCATCCGCATCTCGAGGCTCTCGTTCTCGCGGCAGACGAAGAACTGGCGCGAGGCGATCTACGTCTTCGTGCTCGAGGACACGGACGCGGGCCGCTGCGTCGGCACGTCGGCCATCATCGCCAAGAACGGCCGCCCCGGCGCGCCCTATTTCTGGCTGGCCGTGACGAGCGAGGAGCGGCGCAGCGCCGAGCTCGGCCGCCGCTTCGTCCACACGAAGCTCCAGCTCCAGTCGACCGAGGACGGACCCACCGAGATCGGCGGCCTCGTGCTCGAGCCCGCCTACCGGCGACACAAGGAGATGTGCGGCAAGGCGCTCTCGACCGTGCGCTTCGCCTACATGTCGCTCCACCCCGACCGCTTCGAGCGCGAGGTGATCGCCGAGATGCTCTCGCCCTTCACCGACACCGGCGCGAACCTCCTCTGGGACGCCTTCGGCGCGCGCTTCACGGGGCTCCCCTACCGCGAGGCCGACCATCTCTCCGCGCGCACGAAGCAGTTCATCGCGGATCTCTTCCCGCGCGATCCCGTGTACGCGACGCTCTTCCCGGAGCGCGTGCAGGCGTCGATCGGCGCCACCAACGAGACGGCGAAGGCGGCGCTGCGCATCCTCGAGAAGATCGGCTTCCGCTATCTGAACCAGGTCGATCCCTTCGACGGCGGCCCCTACGTCGGCGCCGCGCGCGACGCGATCACGAGCGTGCGCGAGCGGCGCACCCTGGTGTTGCCGGGCGCCGCGCGCGATCTCGACGCGCCGCCGTCCGCGCGACTCGCGCTGCTCTCCGCTGAGGCGAAGCTGGGCTTCCGCGCGACCGTCGTCCCGATCGACGAAGAGGGCGCGCCCTTCGTCTCGCAGCAGGCGCGCGACGCGCTCGGCGTGGTGGCGGGCGATCGGGTCAGCGTGACGCCGCTCCCGTGAGGGAATGGCTCGAGAGCCGGTCGCCTGCGGATCCGGCGGACCGGCTCGGCCGCTTCCCGGTGGCCGGCGATGCGGAGATCGACGCCGCGGTCGCGCGCGCGCGCGCCGCGCAGCGGCCCTGGCGCGAGCGCGGCTTCGACGCGCGCGCCGCCGTGCTGCGCCGCTTCGCAGAGCTGGGCCGCGCGCGCCAGGACGAGCTCGCGAATCTCATCGCGCGCGAGGTCGGCAAGGCGCTGTGGGACGCGCGCGCCGAAGCCGGTCTCCTCGGCCCGAAGATCGACGTCACGCTCGCGGACGGCATGCGCCTCGTCGCGGAGCAGCGCCCGGCCGCCGGGCTACGCGCCACCTTCGAGCCGCGCGGCGTGCTCGCCGTCTACGGCCCCTTCAACTTCCCCTCGCACCTCCCGCTCGGGCACATCGCGCCGGCGCTGGCGACCGGCAACACCGTCGTGTTCAAGCCGAGCGAGCTCGCGCCGGCCGTCGGCGGCTGGCTGGCGGCGCTCTGGCGCGAGGCGGGCCTGCCGGAGGGCGTGCTCGAGCTCGTGCAGGGAGGTCCCGCGACCGGCCGCGCGCTGGCCGCGCATCCCGGCAGCGACGGCATCCTCTTCACCGGCTCCTACGCCGTCGGACGCGCACTGCGCGAGGCGACCTTCGAGCAGCCGTGGAAGCTCCTCGCGCTGGAGCAGGGCGGCAGCAACCCGGTGATCGTCTGCGCCGACGCGGATCTCGACCTCGCGATCGCGGAGACGGCGCTCTCCGTCGCGGCGACGACGGGCCAGCGCTGCAGCTGCGCGCGGCGCCTCTTCGTCGAGCGCGCCGTCTTCGAGACCTTCGCGGAGCGGCTCGCGCGCGTGCTCGCAGGTTTGCGCGTCGGCCCGCCGCTCGAGCCCGGCGTCTTCATGGGCCCGCTCGTCTCGCAGGGCGCGCACGCGAAGTTCGAGGCGATGCGCGCGCAGGCGGCCGCGGCCGGCGGCGAGAGGATGCTCGCCGCCGATCCCGGACTCCCTCCGCCCTACACCGGCGCGGGTCTCGTCCGCTTCGCAAAGGTCCAGCAGACGCATCCGTACCAGCGCGAGGAGAACTTCGGGCCCGAGGCCGCGCTCTACCCCGTCGACGACCTCGACGAGGCGATCGCCGGCGCGAACGACTCGGACTACGGGCTCGCCGCGTCGGTCTTCTCGCGCGATCGCGGCAAGTACGAGCGCTGCGTCGGCCGCGTGCGCACGGGCATCCTCAACTGGAACCGCGGGACGGTCGGCGCCAGCGGGCGCCTCCCCTTCGGCGGCGGCGGCAAGAGTGGCAACGACCGCCCGGCCGGCGTCAGCGCGACGCTCTACTGCGTCGCTCCGCAGGCGCACATGGAGAGCGAAGCCGGCTTCGATCCGAAGTCGCTGCCGCCGGGGATGCCTCGGCCTTGAGCCCCGCTCTCCCGCGGCGCTGGATCCTGATGGGCGACCCGACGCACTTCAAGGTGAAGGGCGGCGGCAATCCCCATACACGCACGCGCTGGGGCACGCGCCGCACGGTCGACCGCGCGCGGGCGATCGCGCAGTGGGGGCGCCTGCGCGAGCTGCTTGCGGACCTCGGCCTGCGCGTGCTCGTCGTGCCCCCGGTGCCGGAGTGGCCCGGCACGGTGTACCCGGCGAACGCCGGCGTGATGCTCGACGTCGACCGGCCCCTGCCCGCCTCCGCGCGTCGCTTCCTGCTGGCGAATCTGCTGCCGACGCGCGCCGGCGAGAAGCCGCACTATGCGCGCGTGCTCGCCGAGGCCGGCATCGGATGCTCGGACTTCGACCCCTCGCTGCGCTTCGAGGGCGAGGCCGACTTCTTTCCGGCCGGCGGCCGCTACCTCTTCACGCACGGACGCGTCGAGCGCCAGCGCTTCGTCCCCGCGCTCGCGATCCCGCCCTGGCGGCGCGTCTACGGCTTCCGCACCGACGCGCGCGCCGAGGCCGCGCTCGCGCCGCGGGTCGCGCCGACGCCGGTGCTGCGCGTCGAGCTGGTGCTCGAGGCGCACTACCACGGCGACACGGCGCTCTGCGCCTTCGGACCGCGCCGCGAGCACCTGCTCGCGTACCGCGCGGCGATCGCGCCGTCGGACTGGCCGCGGCTCGCGGAGGCCTTCGGCCCTGCCCTGCTCGAGCTCGGCGAGGAGGACGCGCAGCGCTACGCCGCCAACGCCTTCACCTTCACGCCGTCCGGGCAGACGTCGGAATCGCACCTGGTGCTGCCGGGCGGCGTCTCGGAGCGGCTGCTCGGCGCCGTGCGCGAACGCGGCGTCATCGCGCACACCGTCGACGTCTCCGAGTTCCTGAAGAAGGGCGGCGGCTCGGTGAAGTGCATGATCGGCGATCTCGGCTCCGTCGTGGAAGGCTGACTCCGGGTCCGCTTCTCCGTTCCGTCTTCGAAGCGGAGCAACTCGCTCCTTCGACGGAGAATCGCGTTGCCTCCGCTTCGCGCTGCGTGGTAGAAGCCCTCCCCGATCCCGTGGCATTTCGCCGCGGCCAACCGCCTTGGGAAGGGAGGTTTGCTGTGATCTCGTGGACTCGTGTGCTCGGAGCCTGCGCGGCCCTCGCGCTGCTCGCTGTTTCTCCGGTTGCTGCTGCTCCTAACAACCTGATCGTCTTCGGCGACAGCCTCGTCGACGGCGGCAACGTCTCGATCGCCAGCGGCGGAACGACGCCGAACCCGGCGCAGGGCTACTACGCCGGGCGCTTCAGCAACGGCTTCGTCGCCTCGGACGTCCTGAACCTCGCGATCGAGGGAACCCCCAGCGTCCCGTCGCTCGCGGGCGGCGACAACTACGCCTTCGGCGGCGCGCGCGCCCGCAACGACGGACTCAGCGTTCCCGACGTGGCCGCACAGGTCTCGAGCTACATGGCGGTCACCGGCGGTATCGCCGATCCGAACTCGCTCTACCTGATCAACGCGGGTGGCAACGACGTGTTCGACATCCTGTCGGGCGGCAGCGCGTCGACGATCATCAGCGCTGCGGTCACGGCGATCGTGACCCAGGTCAGCGTGCTCCAGGCCGCCGGCGCCCAGTACATCCTGGTCGCGGGCGTCGGAAACGTCGGCGGGACGCCCAGCGCGATCGCCGCGGGCGCGACCGCGCAAGCCGCGGGCCTCGCGCTGAGCCAGCAGCTGACGAACGCCCTCTTCGCGGCGCTGCCGAGCAACGTGTACACGCTCGACGTGATCGGGCTCTTCAACGCGGTGGGAGCGAACCCCGCCGCGTACGGGCTGCCCGCCGGCATCAACCTCACGAACGCGTGTCTCGGCTCCGGCACGCCCGATCCGGCCGGCCCGCCGACCTGCACCAACTATGCGTTCTTCGACACGATCCATCCGACGACGCAGGTCGCGAACATCCTCGGCACTGCCATGGTGACCATCGTGCCCGAGCCCGGCACGGCGAGCCTGCTCGTCGTCGGCCTGGCCGGCCTGGCGCTGCGCCGGCGCGCGTGAGCGCGAGCGGCGATGGCTAGACGGCGCGTGCCGGCTCCCGCGATCCGGGAGCCGGCATGCGCCACACCACGCGGAGCCCCGGCGCCGCGTCCTCCAGCGAGAGCGCTGCGCCGTGGAGGCGCGCCACGGCCGCCACGAAGGCGAGCCCGAGCCCGGTGCCCGGCGTCCCGCGCGACGGCTCGAGGCGCACGAAGCGCTCCAGCACGCGCGCGCGATCCGCGTCGGGAATCCCGGGGCCCGCGTCCTCGACCACGAGCTCGACATGGTCGCCCCGCGCCGACGCGGCGACGCGCACGCGGCCGCGCCCGTACTTCACCGCGTTGTCGAGCAGGTTCGCGACGGCCTGCGCGAGCAGGTGCCGGTCGCCGCGCACGCGCAGCCCGTCGGCGACGTCCACTTCGAACGCGAGTCCCGCCTCCTCGGCGACCGGCGCGTAGAGCTCGGCGGCGCCGCGCACGATCTCGCCGAACGCCACCTCGGCCATGCCGCCCTGCAGCGCGCCGCTCTCCACCTGCGCGATCCGCAGCAGCGCGTTGAAGGTGTCGAGGATGGCGCTCGTCTCGGTGAAGAGCGCATGCAGCGCGTCGGCGGCCGCCGGATCCCGGCACGCGCCGAGCGCGCTCTCGATGCGCGTGCGCATGCGCGCGAGCGGCGTGCGCAGGTCGTGCGCGATGTCGTCGGTGACGGAGCGGATCTGCGCGAGCAGGCGGTCGTTCTCGTCGAGCAGCGCGTTGAAGCGCCCCGCCAGCACCTCGAACTCGTCGCCCGTGTCGCGCACCGGAACGCGCTGCTTGGCGTGCCCGGCGAGGATCTGGCCGATCGTCGCGTTCATCGAGTTCACCCGCCGCAGCAGGCTGTCGGAGATGGCGAGCCCGGCGCCGATCGCGAAGAGCAGCGCGAACGCGAAGGCGCCGATCAGCGCGATGCGCAGGTTCCCCTCGAAGGCGTGCTCGGCGCTGACGTCGCGGCCGACGAGCAGGCGCCGGCCGTCCGAGAAGTCGCGCGACTCGACGCGCAGGCGATGGACGATGTGGAAGCCGTTCACCTCCTCGCCGAAGGTGAGCTCGCCGTCGCGGCCTGTCTCGGCGTCCTTCGGCCAGTTGCCGGCGAGGCTCCCGTGAATCTCCTCCGTCACCAGATAGAAGGAGTTGCCCGAGCGCTGGCTGCGCCGGCGCACCTCGGCGACGAGGCCGTCGAGCCCGACCGTGCGGTGCTCCTCGACCAGGCTCTCGATCTCGTGCTCCATCTGGTCGTCGACGCGCGCGTCGAGCGCGTCGAGCGTCAGCCAGTAGACGGCCGCGAGCACGAGCGCCGCCATCGCCGTCAGCAGGGCCGCCGACGCGACGGCCAGGCGCAGGCGGATGCTGCGCCTACGCGGACGCACGCAGGCGATACCCGGCCCCGCGCACCGTCTCGATCAGCGGCCGGCCCGGGCCGCGATCGAGCTTGGAGCGGAGCCGGCTGATGTGGACGTCGATCACGTTGGTCTGCGGATCGAAGTGGTAGTCCCAGACCGCCTCGAGGAGCATCGTGCGCGTCACGACCTGGCCCGCGTGGCGCATCAGGTACTCGAGCAAGGCGAACTCGCGCGGCTTCAGCTCGACGGGCGCGCCGCCGCGCGTGACGGTGCGGGTGAGCCGGTCGAGCTCGAGATCGCCGACACGCACGCGCGTCTCCGGCCCCGCTCCGCGCACCCGGTGGACCAGCACTTCGAGGCGCGCGAGCAGCTCCGCGAAGGCGTAGGGCTTGACGAGGTAGTCGTCGCCGCCGGCGCGCAGCCCGCGCACGCGCTCGTCCACCTCGCCGAGAGCGCTGACGATCAGCACCGGCGTGTGCACGCCCGCTTTGCGGAGCGTCTCGATCACGGTGAGGCCGTCGAGCGACGGCAGCATGCGGTCGACCACGAGCGCATCGTAGTTCTCGTGGCGTGCGCGCTGGAGCCCCTGCAGGCCGTCGGCGACCTCGTCCGCCACGTGGCCCGCCTCGGAGAGGGCCTTCACCAGGTAGCTGGCCGCCGTCGGGTCGTCTTCGAGGACCAGGACCTTCAAGCCGACCTCGCGTCTTCAGCCGTGGCGCGCGGGATACAGCGACGGCAGCGCGCTGCGTGTGCGCGACGCCTTCTCCACCTTCACGCCGCGCGCGGCGCGCCAGGCCAGGAGGAGCGCCTCGCCGCGCCACGCCGGCGCCCCAGCGGCATAGCGCACCGCGTTCAGCGCATCGACCTCGGCCGCGAAGTCCGCACCGCCGAGCCGCTGCGCGACCTCACCCGGCGTGTTGGGCGGCGACACCGGCCAGCTCGCGCGCCCCCAGCTGACGAGCGCGCGCGCCGCGGCGTGCGCGTCGTTCTCGCGGCAGGCGCGCTCGAAGGCGGCCGCCGCCGCGCGCGGCTTCTCGTCGACGGGCCGCGCCGCCGGATCCGCTGCACCGCCGCGCCGGCGGCGTCGCCACAGCAGGACGGCGAAGGCGACGGCCGAGAGCATCGAAACCGCCGCGCCGACGAGCGCGCGCGGATCGGAGAAACGGCCCTGCCAGTCGTGCCGCGCGGGCGCGTTCTCCGCGTCGGGCGCAGGAACGGCCGAGGGCGCGGGCGCCGGCGTGGAGGGCGACGCGCCGCCCGCCGCGGGCAACACGTCGAGCGCGCGCGCCGGCAGGCTGGCCATGCGCATCTCGTTCGCGGCGACGTCGTACCACGGCACCTCGATCGCGGGCAGCTCGAGCCTTCCCGGCTGCGTCGGCACGAGCACGGTTTCCTGCTGCTTCACCGACCAGAGCTGGCCGGCGATCTCGCGGTTCGCGCTGTCCGCCGGCTCCGGGTACTGCTTCAGCCCCTCGACCGACGCGCCGGTGAGATCCGGAAGCTGCGCCGCGGCGACACCCGCCGCGCGCACGCCGACGGTTCGCGTGATCTGGTCGCCGACGTGCACGCCGGCCGGGTCGGGCGACCAGTTCTCGCGCAGCTCGAGCTGGCGCGCGGGGAGCCACTGCGAGAGCGCGATGCCGTCCGGCACCGGCTTCACGTCGAGCGCAATCGGCTCGCTGTGCGCACGCACGCGCCGGGTGCGCGCGCCGAAGAACTCGTCGATCAGCGAGCCCGCGTTCGGGAAGCCGCCGCCGAACGGGTTGCTGAAGAAGTCGTGGAAGGAGCCGAAGCCGCCGCGCGGACGTCGCGGCGCCGCCTCGCGCACCACCGCGTCGAGTGCGATCGGCGCGATCTCGATGTGGCCGCTCTGCTGCGGGACGACCGAGTAGCGCCGCACGATCACGTCGTAGGTCTGGCCGTTCTGCGTGCGCGACTCGCGCGTGTCCTCGCCCATGCGCTCGACGATGGCGCCGGGGATCTCCGGATCGGCGAGCGCCGCCTCGACGACGCCCTCGCGCGCGTGCACGCGCACCGTCAGCACGCTGCGCCCCTGCACGAAGGGATTCGCATCGTCGACCTCGGCCTCTACGAAGATCGGCGCGGCGGACGCGGCCGGCGCCGGCGCGACGCCCGCAGTCGGCGGAGCCGAAGGCGCGGGCGCGGGGCCGGCGGCGGCGACCTCGAGCTCGAGCGGCTCCGTCGTCTGGTCGCCGACCTGGAGCGGCGGGATCACGAGACGCCCGCTGCCCTTCGGCGAGAGCGTCACGATCCAGTCGTGGCTGCGCGAGAGGTCGCCGTTGATGAACTGCATGCGCTGGCTCTGGGAGACGCCGAGGACGTCGAAGTCCTTCGAGAGCGGCGCGAGGTCGGGGTCCTCGCCCGACGAGCCGTTCTTGCGGATCAACAGGTGCACGCTCTCGCCCGGCTCGATGCGCGTGCGCTCGAGGCGCACCTCGAGATCGGCGGCCTGCGCCGACGCAGCCAGCAGCAGCAGCGCGAGGAGCGCGGCGGCGAGCGGAAGGAGCGGGCGTCGTTTCATGTCGACCTCGTTCAGCGCCCGTAGCGCCGCTCGGCGTACTGGCGCCGCAGCTTCTCGCGCAGCAGTCCGCCCGGATCGTCGGGAATGCGGTTCAACCACTGCTCGAGCGCGAGCTCCTTCTCGTTCTGCGGGCCTCGCGGCTCCGCCTGCGCCGGCTGCGGCTGACCCTTCGCGTCGCCCTGCTCTTCGCGCTCGGCGGCGGCCTGCTCGGGCTGCTGCTTCTCCTGCCCTTGGTCCTGCCCTTGCTGCTGATCCTGCTCGGCGCTCTGCGCGTCCTGCTGCTTCTCCTCGCCGTTGCGCGCGTCGGCCTGCTGCTTCTCCTGTGCGTCCTGCTTCGCGCCCTGCTGCTGCTCCTGTGATTGCTGCTCCTGTGATGGCTGCTGCTGCTGATCCTGCGGCTGCTGGCCATTCTGCTGCTGCTGCTGTTGCTCCTGGCTCTGCTTCTGCTCGTCCTGCTTCTGCTGTGGATCCTGCTTCTGCTGCTCGAGCAGCTTCGCGACGAGGTCGCGGTTGAAGCGCGCGTCCGCGTGATCGGGCTGCGCCGCGAGCGCCTGGTCGTAGGCGCCGAGCGCCTGCTCGAGCTGGCCCGCGCGCGCGAGCGCGTTGCCGAGGTTGTACTTCGCCTCGGTGCCCTCCTGCGCGCCGAACGCCTCCGCGGCGCCCGCGTAGTCCTGCGCGCGGTAGAGCGCCGCCGCGCGCCACGCCGGATCCTGGAAGAGCTTCGCCGCGTCGGCGGGACGGCCGTCCGCGAGCGCGCGTGCGCCCTGCTGGTCGGGCCGCGACCACAAGTCGTCCCAGCCGGCGGCGTGCGCTTCGGCGGGGAGAGTCGCCGCGCCGCCAGCCAGGACGACGAGGAGCAACGTGGACGCCCATCCCTTGCGGAAGGCGAAGGGCGCGAGCAGCAGCGGGATCGCGAGGAGCGCGGCGCCCATGTCGCGCCACACGTCCGTGCGCACGCCGCTCGGCGTGAGCTCGCCGCTGAGACCGGGGAGCTCCTCCGACGCCGGCATGACGGCGTGGAGATCGCTGTCGTCCGCCGTCGCCAGGGCGAAGCGGCCGTGGCCAGCGCGCGCGATCTTCTCCAGCGCGTCGCGCTCGAGCCGGACGGTGATCGGGTTGCCGAGCTGGTCGCGCGCGAAGCCGCGGCGCGCCGGCAGCGGCGCGCCCTCCTCCGTGCCGACACCGAGCACCGACACGCGCACGCCGGCGGCGGCCGCGCGCTCGGCCGCCTCGACCGCCCTCTGCGGCTCGTCGCCCGCGCCGTCGCTGATCAGCAGGATGCGCCCGTTGACGGCGCCGGCGCGCTCGAGGAGCTCGGCGGCGTGGTCGATCGCGCGGTCGACGCGCGTGCCGTGGCCCGGCATGAGCGACGTCGCGAGCACGGGCACCTGCGAGCCGATCACCGCCGGGTCGTCGGCGAGCGGCGTCACCGTGTAGGGCTCCTCCGAGAAGATCACGAGCGCGAGCTGCTCGTCGGCCAGACCCGCGAGCGCGTCCGTCAGCTCGAAGCGCGCGCGGCCGAGGCGGCTCGGCGCGACGTCGGTCGCGTCCATCGACGGCGAGAGATTGACGACGAGCACGGCGCTCGACGGCGAGTGGTAGGCGGGCTGCGGCAGCTGCTCCCAGGTCGGGCCGGCGGCGGCCACGCACGCGACCGTCCAGCCGAGCGCGAGCAGCGCGCCGGGCCAGCGGCGGGTGGCGAACTCGCTGCGCGAGAGCAGCGCCTCGAGCAGCTCCGGATCGCAGACGCGCTGCCACGCGCTCGACGCCGCGCGGCTGCGGAGCGCCAGCCACAGCAGGGGCAGCATCGCCGGGATGGCGAGGAGCCAGAGCGGCCGCAGGAAGTGGAAGCTGGCGGGAATCATCAGGCGTTCCTCAGCGCGCCGTCCGGCGCCTGCGCCCTCTGGCGCCGCTCGGCCGCGAGGCGGCCGGCGAGCGGCAGCAGGGCGCTGCACGCGGCGAGCACACCCGTGAGCGCGAGCGCGCCCGCGAGCGGCCAGTGGAAGAGCGCGCGGGTCGGGCGCACGACTGCGGCGTCGCCGAGCGTCGGCTCGAGCTGATCGATCTGCTGGTAGACGTGCACGAGGCCCTCGGTATCGCGCGCGCGGAAGTAGAGGCCGCCCGTCAGCTCGGCGACCTTCGAGAGCGTCTCCTCGTCGAGATCCTGCGCGCCGCTCAGCACGCGCGCGCCGAAAGGCGTCTGCACGATGGTCGATTCCGCGCCCACGCCGATCGTGTAGATGCGGACGCCGGCCTCGTGGGCGAGCTTCGCGGCCTGCACGGGATCCGCGACGCCGGCGTTGCTCGCGCCATCCGAGAGCAGGATCAGCACGCGCTGATCGGCGGGGCGCTCGCGCAGGTGCTTGACCGCGAGGCCGATCGCGTCGCCGATCGCCGTCTCCTTGCCCGCGAGCCCGATCTCGCTCTCCGCGACGAGCTGCGCGACGGTCTCGCGATCGGGCGTGATCGGCGCCTGCAGGTACGCGCGCGAGCCGAAGAGGATCAGCCCGACGCGGTCGCCCTCGCGCGCCTCGAGGAAGCGCTTCGCCACCTGCGACACCACCTCGTGGCGCGTGACGGCGCGGCCGTTCAGCTCGAAGTCCTCGCGCTCCATGCTCTGCGAGAGGTCGAGCGCCAGCATCATGTCGCGCCCGCTCGTCTGGACCGGCACGGGATCGCCGATCCATTGCGGCTGCGCGGCCGCCAGCACGAGCAGCGCCCAGGCGAGGATCTTCGCGCCGAGGACGAGCACGCTGCGCGCGCGCACCCCCGCCCCCCCGGCGGCAGGCAGCGCGCGCAGCGCCTCGTAGAACGGGACGCGCAACGCGCCGGCGCCGGTCTCGCTCGCGCGCGGCAGCAGCCACCACGCGAGCGCGGGCAGCGGCAGCAGCAACAGCACCCACGGACGCGCCAGCTCGATCATGTCGCCGCTCCGATCCAGCGCCGCACCGCGCCGAGCCAGCGCGCGACCTCCGCCTCGTCGCGCGCGGCGGCGCCCTCTTCGGGACGCCGGTAGACCGCCGCCTCGAGGGCCTCGCCGATCTCGCGCGGGAAGCCGCCCTTGGCGGCGCGCTCGAGGAACGCGAGCCGGTCGGCGCCGTGGAGCGCGGCGACCTCCTCGCGCGGGAAGCGCGTCAAGGCGAAGCGCCGCAGCAGGCTCGAGAGCGCGAGCGCCAGGCCCGGGACGTCCGGGTGCTCGCGCCACGCGCGCCCGAGCGCGTCGAGCTCGGCCAGCGCCGCGACGCGCGGGCTGCGCCGCCGCGCGCGCCACCACAGGAATGTGGCGACGCAGGCTCCGAGCGCGAGCGCGCCGACGAGCCACCAGCCGAGCGCCGGCGGCCACGCCGACACGGGATCGGGCAGGTGGATGTCGCGCAGCGCGGCGAGCGGATCGGCCGGCGGCGCCGCGTTCGCGGCGGGATTCGGCGTCAAGCGCGCGCCCTCCGCCCCGTCGGCGCGAACGCCTGCACGACGGACTGGTCCGTGCGCAGCGGCAGCAGCGGGATGTGCTGTTCCACGCAGAGCGCCCGCAGCGCCTCGCGGCGCGCGTGGAAGTGCTGGCCCCAGCGCTCGCGCGTCGCGCGGCCGCCGGTCTCGAGCGCGCTGACCTGCTGCGCGCCGTCGCTGACGCGGTAGCGCCCGGGCGGCGGCGCCTCGGCCTCGAGCGCGTCGTAGACGAGCACGCACGTGACCTGGCGATGCAGCGCGAGCCGCGCGATCTCGAGGCGGGCCGCGTCGTCGAGCCCGTAGAAGTCGCTGATCAGGATCGCGTGGCTCCCCGACGGCGCGAGCTTCGCCATGCGCGCGACGGCGGCGGACAGGCCTTCGGCGCCGGAGCCCTCTGCACTGCTCGCCCGCGCGAGCGCATCGAGCCAGCGCAGCAGGTCGCGCTGGCGGCGCCGCGCCGGATGCTCCTCGCGGCCGGCGGGCGAGAGCGCGATGCCGCCGATCCGATCGGACGCGTGGTGCGCCGCGAAGGAGAGGGTCGCCGCCGCGCGCACCGCGGCTACGGACTTGAAGCAGCCGCGCGTGCCGAAGCGCATCGAGGGTCCCGCGTCCGCGAGGATCAGGACCGGCCGCTCGCGGTCTTCGTGGAAGAGCTTGGTGTACACGCGCCCGCGACGCGCGGAGACGCGCCAGTCGATGAAGCGGGCGTCGTCACCCGGCCGATACGCGCGCACCTCGTCGAACTCGATGCCGCGTCCGCGGAACGGCGAGCGATACGGACCGGCGAGCAGCGCGCGCGTGCGCGCGCTGCGGAGCGACTCGAGGTCGATCCGCTCGCCCGCGCCCTGGAGCGCGACGAGATCCGCGACCTTGGCTGCGAGGGCGGACCCGGTGGGCCGGCTCCGCCCCGCGCGTGCGAGCTGCATCGGCGTTCCCCTCTTCAGGGCAGCGCGACGCGCGCGAGCAGCGCGTCGATCAGGGCGTCCGGCGTCATCCCGCGCGCCTCGGCCTCGTAGCCGAGCAGCACGCGGTGACGCAGCACGTCGTGCGCGATCGCGTGGACGTCCTCGGGCGTCACGTAGCTGCGTCCCTCGAGCCACGCGCGCGCGCGGGCGCAGCGGTCGAGCGCGATGGTGCCGCGCGGACTCGCGCCCCACGAGACGCTGCCCGCGAGATCCGCGCCGTAGGGCGCCGGATCGCGCGTCGCGAGCACGAGCTGGACGATGTACTCCTCGAGCGGCTCGGAGAGATGGACGCCGAGCGCCTGATCGCGCGCCTCGAGCACGCGCGCCTGCGGGATCGGCCGGAACGCGCGCGCCGGCACCTTGCGCGCGCGGTCGCGCACGAGCCGCAGCACCTTCTTCTCGGCGGCCGCGTCCGGGTAGCCGATGCGCACGTAGAGCAGGAAGCGGTCGAGCTGCGCCTCGGGCAGCGGATACGTGCCCTCCTGCTCGATCGGATTCTGCGTCGCCATCACCAGGAAGAGCTCGGGCAGCGGATGCGTCTCGCAGCCGATCGTCACCTGCCGCTCGGCCATGGCCTCGAGCAGCGCGGACTGCACCTTCGCCGGCGCGCGGTTCACCTCGTCCGCCAACACGAGGTTGTGGAAGATCGGGCCGGGCTGGAAATGGAAGCTGCCCGTCTCCGGCCGGTAGATCTCGCTGCCGGTGAGATCCGCCGGCAGCAGGTCCGGCGTGAACTGGATGCGCTGCTCGCTGCCCTCGACGGCGGCGGCGAGCGCCTTCACGGCGGTCGTCTTGGCGAGGCCGGGCGCGCCCTCGACGAGCAGGTGGCCGTCGGCGAGCAGCGCGATCAGCAGGCGGTCGATCAAGGCCGCCTGGCCGAGGACCTGCTCGTTCAGGTGGGTGCGGAGCTGGCAGAAGCTGGTGTGGGCCTCCGCGGCGGCGACCCGCAGATGCCCGGGGTTCTGGGACGCGTCCATCTCGATTTTCTCCCTTTTTGCCGGACCTTCGCGCTCGCTGATCGCTCGCGCTCGGGCATTCCGGCCTTCGCTCGGCTGCGCCTCGCTGCGCGTCGCCCGACTTGTGTCGGCCTCCTTGCGGGCCGGTGCTTGGACGACCGCAGCCCTCGGCGGGTTCGCGGGAGGATCGGCCCGGAGGGTTGCCGGGGCCTTACCCGTTCATGAATTCGCGTTCATGTCAGCGCCAGGTCTTCCAGCGCGGGGCGTTCTCGTCGAGGTGGGTCACCGTGTCGACCAGGAATCCCTGCATCTCCTTCTGCCAGGTGAGACCCGATTCCATCGAGCGGCAGGCATAGGAGACGCCGAAGACCAGCAACACGAGCGCAGCCGCGTAGCCGGCGAGCGGCGGCACGCGCGGGGCGGCGAGGCGCCACACGACCAGCAGCGCAGCGGGCCACGCGAGGATCGCGAGGCGCGAGAAATCCCACGCGCCGCGCACGCCCGCGAGCGAGACGTGGAAGAGCACCTGCGCGAGCACCCACAGCGGCAGCACCTGGAGCGCGCGCGGTGCGCGGAAGCCGACGGCGCTCGCGAAGAGATAGAAGGCGAGCGTCGCGTAGGTCACCGCGGCGAGCGGGTACTCGGGCGGCCAGATCCACGCGATCGCGTTCTCGACCAACGCCGCGAAGGGCCACGTCGGATGCGTGTCCCAGAAGACCCGGTGCTCGGCGAAGACGCTGGTGAACGCGGGCATGCGGAGCTCGAGGTACACGTGCCAGAGCGCGAGCGCGAGAGCCGGCGCCGCGAGCCACACGGCCTTGCGCGGCGTGGCCGGCGTCCGCAGCGCGGCGACGCCGAGCGCGAGCGGTCCCGCGAGCCAGAGCGCCGGGAAGCGCGCCAGCGCCGCGAGGCAGAGCCAGAGCCCGCAAGCGGCCGGCCTGCCCTTCAGATACGCGAGCAGACTCGCGAGCGCGGCAGCCATGGCGAGCGGCTCGGGGTGCGGCGGCGCCGCGACGGCGATCCAGCGCGGATTCGCGACGACGAAGAGGCACGTCGGCAGCAGCGGCTCGAGGCCGAGCGCCCTGCACACGCGGTGGAAGATGAGCGCCGCGGCGACGGCCGGCAGCCAGGTCGCCAGCAGCATCGCGCCGCCCCAGTTGACGAGCGCGTCGGGCAGCAGCCCGCGCAGCAGCCAGGCGAGCGCCGGATAGGCGGGCGCGAGGCCCGCGTAGTCGAGCGCCTCGGGCGCGTAGGGCAGCGGGAACGAGCGCGCGATCTCGAGGTAGAAGTGGCCGTCGAAGAAGGCGCCGAGGCTCTGGAGCGGGATGCCCGTGCGCGCGGCGACCGCGACGGCGACACCGACGTGCAGCGCCGACGCGAGCGCCGCGACGAGCGCCAGCTGCGGGAGATCGTCGCGCAGGGTGGCAATCTGCATGCGCGTCCGGCGGCGGCCGATTCTACTCTGCTACACGCGTCTCGCGCAGGAGATCTCCGTGGCCACGGCGACCCGCATCCATTGGCTCGTGCCGCTCGTGCAGGGCCCGCCCGTCGTGGCGGCCGTCGCGCTCGCCGCGCTGCGACCCGCGGATGCGTCGTGGACCTTCGCGGGCGCGCTCGTGCTGCTGCTCGCCGCGGGCTTCGCGTTCGCCTGGCGCTTCGGCAGGACCCGCCCGGAGTGGGTCGTGGCCGCCTGCGCCTTCAGCCTGGTGCTGTGGCCCGAGGTCGGGCTGCGCGCGCTGGGGCTCCGCTTCGACGAGGTCGGCGCGATCTTCGGCATCTGGGAGCCGATCGCTGCGCGCGACCACCCGGACTTCTTCTGGACCTTGCCGCCCGAGCGGCCGGAGGTGAACGCGCAGGGCTTCCCGGGCCCGGACTTCACCATCCCGAAGCCGGACGGCGTGTGGCGCATGCTCTTCTTCGGCGACTCGTGCACGCAGCAGGGCTTCCCGCAGCACGTCGCCGAGCGGCTCGCTTCCGATCTGCCGCAGCAGCGCTTCGAGGCGGTCAACCTCGGCGTCGCCGGCTACTCGTCGCTCCAGGGCCGCCTCGTCGCGGACGCCTGGCTCGCGCGGCTCGAGCCGGATCTCAGCGTCGTCTTCTTCGGCTGGAACGACCGCTGGCGCGCCTTCGGCATGAGCGACGCCGAGCGCGCGCGCCGCCGCAACCAGCCGTGGCTTCGCGCCATGCTCTCCTCGCGCCTGCTCCAGATGCTCGTGCGCCTGCCGATGCGCGAGCTGCCCTCGCCGCTCGAGACGCCGCGCGTCTCCGCCGTGGAGTACCGCGAGAACCTCGCGGCGATCGGCGCGCTGGCGACGCGCGACGGCCGCGTCCTGCTGCTGACCGCGCCGAGCTCGCATGCGCGGCGCGGCTTTCCCGCCGAGCTCGTGAAGGCGCAGCTCGCGACGAGCGGCGAAGCCGCCGTGGCGAGCTGGCGCGCGTACAACGACGTCGTGCGCGCGCTCGCGCGCGAGCGCGGCTGGCCCCTGCTCGATCTGGCGGCGCGCGCGGACGCTGCGCCCGATCCCGATGCGATCTTCCTCGCGGACGGCATCCACTTCACGCCGCGCGGGCTCGCGTGGATCTCCGACGAGATCGCGCGCGCGATCGAAGAGATGCTCGCGCCGGCGCGCAGCGGCGCCTAGAATCGGTCGCTTCCCAAACGCACGAAGGAGACGGCGATCCCATGGCGTCCGCGAGCCGCAAAGGCAAGAAGCCGGCGAAGAAGTCGAAGGCGAAGCCCCGCAAGCCGGCCCAGGCGAAGCGCTCGCAGGCGAAGCCCGCGAAGCGAGCCAGCTCGCAGAACGAGTCCGCGGACGCGCTCGTCTACACCGACATCCGCCGCTCGATGCATGGGGCAATCCTCCGTCACCTCCGCTGAGGCGGGCGGCGGATTCCAGACCGCTCTCGCGCTCGCCGCGCTCTGCGCGGTGGGCGCTGCGGCGTACGCCAACACGTTCGGCGTTCCATTCGTCCTCGACGACTGGAACAACATCCTCGACAACCCGTTCATCCGCTGGACGCAGATCGATCTCGAGAGCGTGCGCTTCACGGTCTCGAACGCGCCCCTGGCCCGGCCGGTCGCGTACCTGACCTTCGCCCTGAACCACTGGTTCGGGGGCTACGAGGCCGCGGGCTACCACGCGGTGAATCTCGCGATCCACCTCGCGAACGCCTTCCTCGTCTACCTGCTCGCGAAGCTCACCTTGCGGAGGCTGCCGCTGCTCTCCGCGCAGGCGAGCCCGGCGCCCGCGCCGGCAGCGGTGCCGTGGCTCGCGCTCGCCGCCGCGCTCGTCTTCGTCGCGCACCCGATCCAGACGCAGTCCGTCACCTACGTCGTGCAGCGCATGAACCTGCTGTGCGCGTTCTTCTACCTCTCGGCGCTGATCGCCTTCGTGCGCGGACGGCAGAGCGCGTCGCGCGCGCGCGCCGCGGCGTGGTTCGCGCTGGCCGTCATCGGGGGCGCGCTCGCGCTCGGCTCGAAGGAGAACGCGGCGACCCTGCCGCTCGCGGCCTGGCTCTACGACTGGTTCTTCCTGCGCGACCTGCGGCGCGGGCGGCGCGCCGAGCTGGCGCTGCTCCTGATGGTCGCGCTCTTCGCCGGCCTCTTCGTCGGGCGCGGCGGCACGACCCTGCTCGACCACTCGGCGCGCGAGTTCACCCTGTGGGAGCGCCTGCTGACGCAGCCGCGCGTCGTGCTCCTCTACGTGTCGCTGATCGCGCTGCCGCTGCCGAGCCGCCTGAACCTCGCGCACGACGTCGCCTTCTCGCGCGGCCTGCTCGACCCGCCGACGACGCTCGCATCGATCCTCGCGATCGGCCTGGCGCTCGTCCTCGCCGTCCGCATCGCGCGGCGCCGGCGCCTCGCGTCCTTCGCGATCCTCTGGTTCTTCCTGGAGCTCGCGATCGAGTCGACGATCTTCCCGATCGAGCTCGTCTTCGAGCACCGCACGTACCTGCCGTTGGTCGGCATCTGCCTGTGGCTGACCTTGCCGCTCGGATGGCTCGCCGCGCGCACACGGCCGCTCGCGACCGCCGCGACGGCGGCCGTCGTCGTCGCGCTCGCGTGCCTCACCTTCGTCCGCAACGCGACCTGGGGCGACGAGATCCGCCTGTGGTCGGACGCCGCCGCGAAGAGCCCCGGCCTCATGCGCGCGCACACGAATCTCGGCGTCGCGCTCTCGCGCGCGGGGCGCCACGAGGAGGCGCTCGCCGCGTACGACCGCGCGTTCGCGATCGCGCCCGACTCGGCCGAGCTGCACTACGACCGCGTGTTCTCCCTGCGCGCGCTCGGCCGCGAGCAGGAGGCCGAGAGCGAGCTCGACATCGTGCTGTTCCTCGCGCCCGATCACGCGGGCGCCCATCAGCTGAAGGGCGAGGCGGCGCTCCGCCGCGGCGATCTCGGCGCGGCGATCTCGCATCTGCGCGAAGCGCTCGCCGGGAACAACCGCGTGGCCGCGACGCACCACCTGCTCGGCATCGCGCTGCTCGCGCGCGGCGAGATCGACGACGCGGCGCCGTCGCTCCAGGCCGCGGCGCGCCTGGATCCGCGGCTGGCGCCGGCGTCGCGTCGCGCGTTCGCAGCGGCGAGCTCGACCCGCGGGCTCGTGCGCCTCGCCGACGGCGATGCGCGCGGCGCTCTGATCGACCTGCGCGCGGCGCTGGCCGCCGACCCGGGAGATCCGCTCGCAGCCAACGGGCTCGCGTGGATTCTCGCGACGAGCTCGGACGCGTCGCTGCGCGACCCGCCCGAGGCCGTGCGCGCCGCGGAGTGGGCCGTCAACGCGCGGCCCGAGGATCCCGGCCTGCTCGACACGCTCGGCGCCGCCTACGCGGCCGCGGGCCGCTTCAAGGATGCGATCGCCGCGGCCGAGCGCGCCGCGGAGATCGCCTCGACGCGCGGCGACACCGCGATGCGCGACCGCATCCGCGAGCGGCTGGTGAACTACCGCGCCGGGGAAGCGTGGGTCGCAGGTCCGCACTAGTTCCGATCTCCGCTCGGCTGCGCCTCGCTGCGCGCGGCGGCGCCCGAGTGAGCACGCTACCGGGTCTTCGCCGCCGCTTGCGGCGACCCGCGCGCCTTCGGCGCGCTACGTGGTGCAGTCACACGCTCAGAACGGAACGTCGCCCACGATCGTCACGCGCTCCATCTTCCGGTGCGCGTCGAGGCGGTCGCGCAGCACGCGGTGCTGCGTGCAGCGGTTGTCCCACATCGCGATCGAGTCGGTCTCCCAGTGGAAGCGCACGCTGAAGTCGGGCGTCGCGATGTGCTCGTAGAGGAAGGAGAGCAGCGCCTTGCTCTCGGCGGGCTTCATGCCCTCGATGGAGCGGGTGAAGGTCGAGTTGACGAAGATCGCCTTGCGGCCGGTCACGGGGTGCGTGCGGATCACCGGGTGCACGGCGCCGTTGTCCTTCGCGAGATCGCTGCGCTGCCCGTCGTCCCTTGCGATGTAGTTGAAGAAGTCGCCCGAGTGGAGCGCCTGGAGACCCGAGAGCAGGCGCTGCATCGAGTCGGAGAGCGCCTCGTAGGCGGCGTACATGCTCGCCCACATCGTGTCTCCGCCGAACTCCGGCGAGATGGCCGCGCGCAGGACCGATCCCATCGGCGGCTTGCGCTCGAAGGTGACGTCGCTGTGCCACGCGTCGGCGACGAAAGGCACCTTCTCGTTGCTCTCGAGCACGACGATCTCGGGATGCCCCTCGTGCTCGAGCGGCTTCAGCACCGCATGGACGTGCAGGTCGCCGAAGCGGCGCGCGAAGTCCTTGTGCTGATCGCGCGTGATCTTCTGGTTGCGCAGGAAGAGCACCTGGTGCGCCATCCAGGCGTCGTGGATCTCCTTCACCGTGGGATCATCGATCGGCTGCGTCAGATCGAGCCCTTCGATCTCCGCGCCGAGCGCGCCTGCGAGCCGCCGGATCCGGATGCGCTGCGCCGTCATGTCCGCTCCTCTACGGGCCCGAGCCGTCGGGACGGGGTGAGTGAGAGGAGAAGCAGCATACCGCCCAGCCGATGCAGGGATAGCGGAAAGAGGTCGAAGGTCGGCATGGCGAGCACGAGGAAGACGCCGAGCGCGACGAGCCCGGTCCGCTCGCGCCCGCGCAGCGCGACGGCCCACAGCGCGAGCGGCAGGGCCAGCACGTAGTGGTGCTCCCAGACCGACGGCGAGACGAGCAGCGAGAAGGCGAGCGCGTCGGCGCCGTGGACGGCGAAGACGCGCGCCTCGACGGTGCTGCCCGGCTCGTCGGCGCCGGCCGCGCGCAGCGCGCGCTCGCGCGAGACGGCGCGCGCGAGGTACCAGGCGGCGAAGCCGGCGGCGGCCGCCAGCGCGAGCGGCGTCACGAAATGCGGCGCGCCGAAGAGAAAGCGCGTCGCGTTGTACGCGATCGCGTGCGGGCTGGTGTTGCGCAGCGCGATCTCGCCGGGAAAATCCTGCTGCGCGAACGCGATGAACTGGCGCCAGAGCGTGAAGTCGCGGCCGAAGTCCGCGAGCACGAGCGCGACGGCGGCGAGCCAGCCCGCGCTCCAGCAGAGCGCGCGCCAACGGCGTCGCAGCGCCATCGGCAGCGCGACGAGCAGCGGGTAGAGCTTCACGTGTCCGGCAAGGGCGAGCGCGAGCCCCGAGAGCGCCGGCACGCGCGACGCCCCGAGCAGCGCGACGAGCGAGAGGTCGAGGATCCAGAGGTTCACCTGGCCGTGTCGCAAGGTGCGGAAGACCGCGTTGTCGAAGACGAACAGCGCGCCGATCAGCGCGGGCGTCCACGCGGCCACGAGGCCGAGCACGCGCGCGAAGCGCAGCAGCAGGAAGTACGCGCCGATGGCGAGCCCGAGCTGCGCGCACTGGTAGAGGTAGAAGACGCGCTCCCAGACGTCGTCGCGCGCGGCGCTCCAGCCGAACGCCGTGGAGGCGGCCTCGACCACCCGGAACGCCCCGGCCATCGCCTTCGCGGTGAGCGGCGGGTAGAGGTAGATCAGGCCGACCTGGTAGGGGTCCTGCCCGGCGAGCAGCGCGCGGCCCGCGTACTCGTAGCAGTCGTAGTCGAAGCGGCGCTCGGCGTACTCGCTCGTCATCACCAGGAAGTGGAGCGCGACGAGCAGCGGCACGGCGGCCGCGACGAGCGCCGCCGCGCCGCGCGGCGCGCGAAGCCTCCACTCGCGCCACGCGACGAAGAGCAGCAGCGCGCCGCCCGTGAGCCCCAGCAGCTCGAACGGCAGGCTGCGCCGGCTGTACGACATGCCGACGAATGCCGGGCTCCACTCCGCGAGCGCGAGCGGCACGAGCGCCGCGACGACCGCGAGCGCCGCGTAGAGGATCGAGGTCACGCGCGCTCTGGTATACCTGACCCATGACGAACGCTCACCGTCTCGCCCTTCTCGTTGTCCTCGCGCTGGCGCCATTCGCGCTGCGCGCCGACGTCTCCGCGGTGGAGGCCTGCGAGGCGCGCAACGCCATGCTCGAGAAGCGCCTCGGCATGCTCCAGCTCCGGCTCGGCCAGCTCGAGCACGAGCGGATGGCGCGCCCGCAGGCGGAGAGCCAACCGAACGAGGCGTGGCGCGACATCCAGGTGTGGAAGGCGTTGCGCGACGGGATGTCGGAGGCCGACGTGCTCCGCATCCTCGGCGCGCCGGGCCGGGTCACGACCTACTACGGCTTCCAGCGCTGGGAGTATCCCGACGCCCTCGGCGCGCGCGTCAACTTCGACGAGCGCGGGCGGCTTTCCGCGTGGGGGCCGTTCGCGAGATGACCTTCGGCGCCGCGCTCTCGAGCGCGCGCTTCACGGCCTTCAGATCGCGCACGAGCTCCGCGAACGCACGGTGCCGCTCCTCTTCCTCCGGAATGCGCAGCAGCGCGCTCGGGTGGACGGTCATGGCGGAGCAGCGGGCCCAGGGCGACGCGAACACGCGGCCGCGCTGCACGGTGACGCGCGCGGAGGGCCCGAAGAGCGCCTGCGCGGCGGTCGCGCCGAGCGCGACGACGGCATCGGGCTCGATCGCCTCGAGCTCCGCCTCGAACCACGGGCGGCAGGCGCGGATCTCGCGCGCGTCGGGCCTGGCGTGGATGCGCAGCCTGCCGCGCGGGCGCCACTTGAAGTGCTTCACGGCGTTCGTGAGATAGGCGTCGCTGCGCGCGAAGCCGGCCTCCGCGAGCGCGCGGTCGAGCAGCTTGCCGGCCGGGCCGACGAACGGGCGGCCCTGGCGATCCTCCTGGTTCCCGGGCTGCTCCCCGACGAGCACGAGGCGGGCGCGCGCCGGCCCTTCGCCCATCACCGCCTGCGTCGCGTTCCGGTAGAGATCGCAGCCGCGGCAGCGCTGCGCCGCCGCGCGCAGGCTCTCGAGCGTCCGCGCCGGCGGCAGGAAGTCCGCCGCCGAGCTCTCGACCATCGCACGCCTAGCCACGTCGCTGCTTTCCGTACAGCGCGCGCAGCTCGTCCTTGGCCGCCTCGAGCACGCGGCGGCGCTTCGCGGGCAGGTTGCGCCCGGCGCGGTTGATGTAGAAGACGAGCATCGACATCGCCGAGGCGTACGGCGCGCTGCGGCGGCGCCGGCTGTGCTCCGCGGATCGGCACAGCGAGCGCGCGATCGCGCGCGGGTCGTCGTAGCGGAAGACGCCGGGCTCGAGGTCGAGCGCGTTGCTCGTCTCCGTCACGTGCTGCGACCAGCGGCGCGCGGTCTTCCGCGGCGCGGACTTCTTCGGGCGGGCCTTGCGGCGGACGCGGCGCGGCATGTCGATACCCGCTGCGCGCGTTTGTAGAACGCGCCTC
>DASUFZ010000283.1:0-33474 GCA_036274295.1 Myxococcota bacterium | reverse complement strand
CGCGCCGCGCTGAGCTTCACCTTCACCGCGCGGAGCCCGCCGGCGGGATCGATGCCGTGGACCGCGCGCACCTCCGTCGCCGACGCCGGGACCTCGAGCAAGAACGGCTGTGCCGCCGTGCCGCCCGCCACCAGGATCGCGTCCGCGCCGGCGGCGCGCGCCGTCGCGAGCCCGTGCGCGGAGAGCTCGCCGGCGTCGATGCGCCCGGCGGGATCCCACGTGGCGAAGCGCGGCAGGAGCAGCGCGAGACCCGCGCGCGGCGCGCAGCCGAGCGCCGACGCGAGCACGTCGTCGAGCGCCGTGGCCGTCGCATTCGCGGCGCCGAGCGCCTCGAACACGATCGCGATCGCGTCGTCCGGCTCGTCGGCGAGCATCTCCAGCCAGCCGAGCTGCGCGAGCAGCGCGTCGACGTCGGCGCGCGCGTCCGCGGCGAGCGCGTCCGCGAGGGCCGCGCGCAAGGTCTCCTCCATCGAGGCGCGAACGTCGGCGTCGATCATTCGTCGCTCCCGAGCTCGAGCAGGCGGCGCGCGATGATGTTGCGCTGCACCTCCGCGGTGCCGCCGTAGATCGTCGCGGCGCGCGAGTAGAGGTACTCGCTGCGCCAGAGCTCGCCGGCGGCGCTCTCGTCCATCTCGACGACGCCGGTGAGGAGGCGGCGCACCGCGTCGTAGGTGGTCTGCTCCGAGGTGGAGACGAGCAGCTTGTCGATCGACGTCTCCGCGCCGATCGTGCCGGTCTGCGCGAGCCGGTGCTGCGTATCGCGCGAGCGCGCGCGCAGCGCGTGGAGCTGGAGGTAGGCCTCGCCGACGATCTCGGCGGCGCGCTCGCCCTCGGGCGCCGCCTCGACCAGCCGCTGGAGACGCGCGTAGAGGAACGCGATGCGCTGCCAGAAGCACGAGGAGCGCTCGTACGGGAGGATGCTCATGGCGACGGCCCAGCCGCCGTTCGGCTCGCCCAGGATGCGCTCGGCCGGCACGACGACGTCGTCGAAGAACACCTCGGCGAACTCCTGCTCGCCGTTGATCATCTCGATCGGCCGCACCGTGATGCCGGGCGTGTTCATGTCGACGAAGAAGGCGGTGATGCCGCGATGGCGCGAGTCGGGCGGCCCGGTGCGCGTGAGCAGCACGCAGCGATCGGAGTACTGCGCGAGGCTCGTCCACACCTTCTGGCCGTCGATGCGCCACGAAGTCGCCGTGCGCGCGTCGCCGCCGTCGGGCACGGCGCGGCAGCGCAGCGACGCGAGGTCGCTGCCGGAGTCCGGCTCGGAGAAGCCCTGACACCAGAGCTCGGCGCCGGAGAGGAGACGCGGAACGGCGTCGGCCGCGAGCTCCGGCGGCGCGAAGTCGATCAGGGTCGGCGCGAGCACCTCGATCAGGGAGAAGAGCCCCGGATCGGTGAGGTCGCGCTCGGCGAGCGCGGCGCCGAGCTCGGTGCGCAGCATCGGCGAGCCGCCGCGCCCGCCGACGCGCTCCGGCCAGCCGAACTGCATCCAGCCCGCCTCGTACAGGATCGACTTCACGCGCTGCATCTGCGCCACGTGGTCGTCGAGCGTGCCGGGCGACGCATGGCGGGGCGCGAGCCGGGCGTGGTTCAGGTCGAGCCACGCGGAAAGCTCCGCGCGCCAGGCGGAGCGGTCGTCGACGGCGGCCGCGTGAGAACCGTGCTTGCCGTCTCTTGAGAAAGCCATTCTCAAATTCTACAGTCGGTCTCCCGGCCAGCCAGGGATGGGGTTCAGGAGTCGTGATGACCGACGTATTGGCACCCGAGGCTTTCATCCAGGATCTCGTCGCGCGCATCCAGGCGCGCCGCACCTTCGGCGGCCACCCGCTGTGGTTCGCGATCGCCGACGGGAAGCTCTCCCGCCCGCAGCTCCAGCAATTCGCCGTCCAGTTCTTCCTGCAGGTGCGCGAGTTCCCGCGCGCCGTCAGCGCCATGCACGCGAACTGCCCCTTCCCGGAGGAGCGCATGGAGCTCGCGGAGAGCGTCTACGAGGAAGAAACCGGGCGCCTGTCCGGCTGCAACCTGCCGCACCCGGAGCTCTTCATCCGCTTCGGCGAGGCGCTGGGCCTCTCGCGCGCCGACATGATCGAGGGACGCCCGCTTCCGGCGACGCGCGCGCTGATCGACTGGTTCGAGCTGTCGACCAAGCAGCGCTCGTTCATCGAGGCGGCCGCCGCCATCAACCTCGCGGCCGAGGGCCAGGTGCCCGGCGCATTCGGCCCGATGGCGCGCAGGCTCCAGGAAAAATATGGACTCTCGCGCGAGGCGGTGGAATTCTGGGACGTCCACGAGGTGGCGGACGCGGAGCACAGCGACGTGGGCGACCACATCGTGATCCGCCACGCCACCGACGCGGCGATCCAGGCGCGCGTGCGCGATGCCCTGCAGCACTCGCTCGACGCCTGGTGGCAGTTCTTCGACGGGATCCAGGCGGCCATCTGAGGAGGAAACGATGCCCGTGTACTTCATCGCACAGTACGTCGTGAAGAATCCGCAGCTCTACAAGGAATATCAGGCCGGCGCCGCGCCGACGATCCAGAAGGCCGGCGGCAAGCTCGTCGCGTTCGACGTCGCCGCCGAGACGATCGAGGGGAAGCCGCCGGGGCCGCAGACCGTGATCCTCGAGTTCGAGACGCCGGAGGCGGCGAAGGCCTGGTACCGCTCGCCCGAGTATCAGGCGGTCGTCGGCAAGCGCCTCCAGGCGACCGAGGGCTTCGCGATCATCTCGAAGTCGATGAACTTCGGGGGCTGACGACCGGCTGCGCGCGCAGCTGTGCGCGCAGCTCGACCTTGCGGATCTTGCCGGACGCGGTGCGCGGGAAGTCGTCGACGAGGCGCAGCTCCTCGGGCCACTTCTGCCGCGCGAGACCGGCGGCGGCGAGGTGCGCCGTCACGTCCGCGAGGCGGAGCGGCGCGGCGCCCGGCCGCATGCGCACGACCGCGCACGCGTGCTCGCCGAGTCGCGGATCGGGCGCGGCGACGACCGCAACTTCCGCGACACCCGGTAGCGTCTGGAGCGCCTGCTCGATCTCGGCCGCCGAGAGGTTCTCGCCGCCGCGGATGATGATGTCCTTCACGCGGTCGGTGATCGTCAGCCAGCCCTCCGCGTCGCGGATGCCGATGTCGCCCGAGTGGTACCAGCCCTCGGCGTCGAAGGCGGCCGCGGTCAGCGCGGGGTCGGTGTAGCCGAGGCACAGGTCGGGGCCGCGCGAGAGGATCTCGCCGGGCGTCCCCGCCGCGACGTCGGCACCCCGCTCGTCGACGAGGCGCAGCTCGACACCCGGGCACGCGTGTCCGTCCGTGCAGTGGCGGCGCTCGACGGGATCCTCGTGCACGGAGCCCGTCGTCGACGGATGCTCGGTCGAGCCGTAGGCGCGGATGATGGAGATGCCGAGCGCGGCCGCGCGCTCGGCGAGCGCGACGGGCACGGGCGCGCCGCCGAGGCCGACCCGGTAGATCAGCGCGGCGTGGTCCGCCGTGAAGTCCGCGTGATCGAGCAGGCCCGCGAGGAAGACCGAGGCGCCGCTGCCGCTGCCGATGCGCGCCTCGCGCATCACCTCGAGCGCGTGACCGGGATCCCAGCGGTCGATCACGTGGATGTCCTGACCGATGGCGAACGGGCCGAGCACGGCGCCGAGCATCCCGGTCGCGTGCGTCACGGGCGAGCCCATCAGGTTGGGCTTGCCCGGCGTCATCCAGTCCTTCATGTGGCGCAGCTCGGAGAGCAGGGTGCGGTGATCGTGGATCACGCCCTTCGGATCGCTGGTCGTGCCGGACGTGTACGCGAGCACGGCGACCTGCGTAGGTCCCGGCGCCGGCAGGTCGCGCGCCGGCGCGTGCGCGCCGCAGCTCGTCCAGGCCACGCGCGTGACACGAGACGCGGGCGGAAGCGCCTCCTCGCCGACGACGATGTGCGCGCGGAGCGACGCCGGCGCCGCCTTCTCGACGATCGCGCCGTAGTCGACGTGGCCCCACGAGAGCGGCGAGATGTACGCCGCCGCGCCGCTCTGCTCGAGGATGAAGGCCACCTCCTTGCGGCCGTAGATGTGGACGATCGGCACGAGCACGTAGCCGCCGAGCGCCAGCGCCGCGAACGAGACGATCGCCTCGCGCCAGTTCGGGAGCTGGAACGCGACGGCCTCGCCGGGCTCGACGCCGAGCTCGCGAAGCCCGCTGACCATGCGACGCGCCTCGTCGTCGACGTCGGCATAGCAGCCCTGCCAGGGACGCGAGCGCGACCAGACCGCGACCTTCGTCGCGGCGTGCGCGGCGAGCTGGCGCGCCACCATCGCGGCGAGCGTCTCGTCCGTCCACCAGCCGCTCTCGACGTACCTGCGCTCGAGCGCGGGCGGCACGCGTCGCAGGCTCCAGGCCTTCACGAGCGCGCGAGCTCCGTCGCCGCGCGCGCGCGCAGCTCGTCCTTCAAGACCTTGCCCGCCGCGTTGAGCGGCAGCGCGGCGACGGCGACGACGTGCCGCGGGACCTTGTAGTTGGCGAGGCGCTCGCGGGCCCACGCGATGATCGCCGCGGGCTCGAGCGCGCGGCCCGGCGCCGGCACCACGTACGCCACCGCGATCTCGCCGAGACGCGCGTCGGGCATGCCGACGACGGCGACCTGGCCGACCGCCTCGTGGCCCAGCAACGTGTTCTCGACCTCCGCCGGATACACGTTGAAGCCGCCGACGATGAGCATGTCCTTGAGCCGTCCGACGATCCGCACGTAGCCGCGATCGTCCATCGTCGCGAGGTCGCCCGTGTGCAGGAAGCCCTGGCGGTCGATGGCCGCGGCCGTCGCCGCGGGATCGTCGAGGTAGCCCTGCGTGACGCTGTAGCCGCGCACGAGCAGCTCGCCCGTGGCGCCGCGCGCGACCTCGGTCCCCTTCTCGTCGGCGACGACGATCTCGAGACCGGCCATCGCGCGGCCGGCGGTCGTCGCGATCGTCTCCGCGTCGTCCTCGGGCCGCGAGCCCGTGCACGTCCCCGCCTCGGTGAGTCCGTAGCCGGTGAGGATCGCGCGGAACGGCAGCTCGGCGCGCATCTCGCGGATCAGCGCGACGGGGATGTCCGCGGCGCCGGTGACCGCGACGCGAAGCGTGTGCAGGTCGAACTTGCGCCGCTCCGGATGGTCGAGGATCGAGCGGTAGATCGTGGGCGCGCCCGGGAGCACCGTGATGCGCTCCTTCTCCACCAGCGAGAGCACGGCCGGCACGTCGAACACGGGCACCGGGAAGATCGTCGCCCCGCGCAGCAGGCTCGCGAGCCAGCCCGCCTTGTAGCCGAACATGTGGAAGAACGGGTTCACGATCAGGTAGCGGTCGCCGGGCTCGAGGCCCGCGAACTCGCACCACTCGCGGAACTGCCGGACGGTCTGGCCGTGCGTCATCAGCACGCCCTTGGGACGCCCCGTCGTGCCCGACGTGAAGAGGATGTCGCTCAGGTCCGCGGGCCGGACGGCCCGTGCGCGCGCCGACGCCGCGGCGGGGTCGATCTCCTCGGCGCGCGCCGCGAAGTCCTGCCAGCGCTCCACGCCGGCGCCGTCGGGCGCGCGCTCCGGGCGGGTCGATCCCTCCAACACGGCGATGCGTCGCAGCTGCGGCAGCGGGGTGGCGGCGGCGCCGAGCATGCCGACGGTATCGCTGCCGAGGAAGCCGACCGCGGTGACGAGCACCGATGCCCGCGAGGCCGCCAGCACGTACGCGGCCTCCTCGCCCTTCCAGCGCGTGTTGATCGGGACGATGGCCGCGCCGGCGGACTGCGCGCCGAGCGCCGCGACGATCCAGCCGAGTCCGTTCGGCGCCCAGATCGCGACGCGATCGCCGGGCCCGACCCCGGCGGCCATCATGGCGCGCGTCGCCGCGGCGACGCGCTCGCCGAGCTCGCGATACGTCACCCGCCGGCCGGGCTCGACCACGGCCTCCGCGTCCGGACGCGCCGCGATGGTCGCCGCGACCGCGGCGGGGATCGTCTCTAGCTGCGTCTCACGTCCGGAAGCCGTAGACACGCGCCGCGTTCTCGCAGGTCACCTTGCGCAGGACTTCGGGACCGTGCTGCGCGAGCGACGATTCCGCCAGCGCCTTGCGCGAGTGCGGCCAGGTGCTGTCGCCGTGCGGGTAGTCCGAGGCCCACATCACGTTCCCGACGCCGATGCGCGGGATCAGCTCGACGCCGAGCTTCTCGTCCTCGTAGGTCGTGAAGCACTGCCGCGCGAAGATCTCGCTCGGCAGCATGCCGATCTTGTAGTCCTTGGTCTTCGCGCCGTACTTGTGCGCCTCGTGGTCGAGGCGCTCGATCACGTACGGGATCCAGCCGAGCCCCGCCTCGCCCATCACGAACTTGACGTCGGGGCGCTTCTCGAGGACGCCGGAGAAGATCAGGCCGGCCAGGGTCTCGTCGAGCTGCATCGGCACCACGGCGACGGCGGCCGGCATGCGCCAGGAGCCGAGCTGCATCTTCAGGCTGTGCAGGCCGCCCGCGAGGTGCACGTGGATCGGGATGCCGATCTCCTGCGCGGCGTCCCAGAAGCCCTCCCACTCGTCGTCGAAGAGCGGCTTGGCGCGGCCGACGGTGCTGCCGACGATCGCGCCGCGGTGGCCGAGCTTCGCGCAGCGCTCGAGCTCGCGCTTCGCGCCCTGCGGATCGTACGGCGGGATGTCCGGCAGCAGGATCAGGCGGTGCGGCGCCTGGCGCTGGAACTCGGCCGCCCACTCGTTGTAGACCCTCGCGACCTGCTCGTGCAGCGCGGCGTCGGCGATCTGGAGCTGCGTACACATCGGGCCGTAGACCACGGTCGCGTGCACGCCGTCGCGGTCCATGTCCTCGAGCCGCGTCGTCGGCTGGCCGGGCCGCAGGCCGTGATCGTTGGCCGAGATGTACCCGGCCTCCTTGCGGCCGGAAGGCGAGATGCGCCGGCCCTCGCAGAACCAGTAGGGACCTTCGGGCGTTTGCTCGACGTGCGGCCCGCGCTCGCGGAAGGCGGCGGGCAGGCGCGACCAGGCATCGGGCGGCATGGCGTGGATGTCGAGGTGGTCGTCGGCCGAGATCAGGATCTGGTCGGCGGGGAGCGACATTCGGGGTTCTCCTTCGAAGCCTCTTGCCCAGCTTACTTGCGCGCAAGTAAAATCGTCAACCATCATGCCTCGTCGAGCCGTCACCCCCAGGCCGACACAACGCCGCGGCAGCGGCATCCAGACGCGCGCCGAAATCGTGGCGGCTGCGGAGCGCCGCTTCGCCGAGCAGGGCTTCGAGGCCACGCGGCTCGAGGACGTCGCCGCCGACGTCGGCATCCGGCGCGCCGCCATCTTCTACTACTTCCGCGACAAGCTCGAGCTCTACAACGCCGTGCTCGACGAGGTCTTCCGCAGCGTGATCGAGATCCTGCCGAGCAGCGGCAGCATCGGCGAGCGGCTCGAGGCCTCGCTGGTCGGCTGGATCGACTACGTGGCGCGCCGTCCGAGCGTCGCGCGCTTGATCCTGCGCGAGGCCGCCAACGCGCAGCACGGCGCGCAGTCGTCGCCCTTCCTCCGCGTCGGCCGTGCGCCCGTCGAGATGTTCCTCTCGCTGATCAAGCAGGGCGTCGCGTCGGGCGAGCTCTCGCCCGTCGTCGAGCCGCACCGCTTCATCAGCCTGATGGGCGCGACCACGATCTTCCACTTCGCGGCGATGCCGTGGATGACGGTAGATGTCTCGTTCGACATCTGGAGCCCGCCCGAGCTCGAGCGGCACAAGCGCGAGATCGTGGAGATCGCGCGCGCCATGCTGGGAATCGAGCCCGCCGCCTCGCGAAACCGCGAGGGCTGAGGGCCGTCGATGGATTTCGAGATCGCGCCGGAGCAGCAGGATCTCGTCGACTCGGTACGCGCCGTGCTCGCACAGGAGTGTCCCACCGCGCTGGTGCGCGACATCGTCGAGAACGGCAGCACGCCCGAGCAGCCCTGGAAGAGCGCGCGCGAGCTCGGCTGGACCGCGATCGATCTGCCCGAGAGCCTCGGCGGCCTCGCACTCGGCTTCACCGCGCTCGGACTGGTGGTCGAGCAGCACGGCTGCCGCATCGCGCCGGGTCCCTTCCTGGCGACGGTGACCCAGTTCCTGCCGCTCGTGTGCGAGGCCGGCGCGCCGGAGCAGCTCGCGCGCTTCGCGCAGCCCGCCGGCGCGGGCGAGCTGCGGGGCGCGCTCGCGATCGACCACGGCCGCGCCGCGGAGCAGGCTCCCGGCGAGAGCCTGCGCGCATGGCGCGACGGCGCCGCCTGGGTGCTCGAGGGCCAGCGCACCTACGTGCTCGACGGCGGCAGCGCCGACGAGATCGCCGTTGCGGCCCGCGTCGACGCGGGCGACGGCGTGGGGCTGTTCGCGGTACCCCAGAGCGCCGTGAAGGCGCAGCGCATCGTCGCGCTCGACGCGAGCCGCCCGCTCGCGCACCTCCGCTTCGACCGCGTCCGCGTCGAGCCGGAGCGCGTGCTCGGCACGCCCGGGCGGAGCGCCCGCGCGCTCGGCCGGGCGCTCGAGCGCGCGGTGGTGGCCGCGTCGCTCGAGTGTGTCGGCGCGTGCCAGACACTGCTCGAGATGACGGTCGAGCACGCGAAGAGCCGTCGCCAGTTCGACCAGCCGATCGGGGCGTTCCAGGCCATCCAACACAAGTGCGCCGACATGCTCGTGCAGCTCGAGAAGGCGCGCGCCACCGGCCACTTCGCGATGATGGCGCTGGCCGAGGACGACCCGCGCCGCGCGCTCGCGGCGTCGATGGCGAAGGCGGCGGCGAGCGATTGCCAGCGCCTCGTCTGCAAGGAGGCAATCCAGATCCACGGCGGCATGGGCTACACCTGGGAGAGCGACGTGCAGCTGTTCGTGAAGCGCGCCAAGACGCTCGAGGCGCTCTTCGGGACGGGTGCGGCGCACCGCCAGCGCATCGCGGCGCTGCTGGAGATCTGACGTGCAGCTCCACTACGACGCCGCGACCGAGGCCTTCCGCGCCGAGGTGCGCGCGTGGCTCGAGGCGAACCAGCCGACGCCGGCCGAGATGCGCGCCGAGCCCGTGAAGAGCTCCGCGCACCTGACGGGCTGGTCGCGCCGCTGGCAAGGTCGCCTCTTCGACGCGGGGCTGCTCGTGCCCGGCTGGCCGCGGGAGCTCGGCGGCCGCAGCCTGCCTCCGGTCCAGCAGCTCGTCTTCCAGGAGGAGATGGCGCGCTTCGCGCTCGACCGCAGCACGAATCCGCAGGGTCTCGAGATCATCGCGCCCTCGATCCGCGATTACGGCAGCGACTTCCTGAAGGAGAAGTACCTGCTGCCGACCCTGCGCGCCGAAATCGCCTGGTGCCTCGGCATGAGCGAGCCCGGCGCGGGCAGCGACCTGGCCGGACTCTCCACCCGCGCGGCAGTTCACGAGGACCACTTCGTGGTGACGGGCCAGAAGATCTGGACCTCGGGCGCGCAGCACGCCGACCACTGCTTCTGCTTCGTGCGCACGGACCCCGCTGCGCCGAAGCACAGGGGCATCAGCGTCCTGATCCTCGACATGAAGGCGCCCGGCGTGCGCGTCCAGCCGCTGCCCGCCTTGAACGACCGCAAGCACGTCGACTTCAACGAGGCGTTCCTCGACGGCGTGGTCGTGCCCCGCGATCACCTCGTCGGGCAGCTCCATCAGGGCTGGTCGATCTCGGCGGGATCGCTGGCCCACGAGCGCGGCATGGTATGGCTCACGAGCGCACGGCGGCTCGACGACACCCTCGAGCGCCTGCGCGCGCTCGCGCGCGAGACGGGGCCCGACGGCCGGCGCATCGGCGAGAGCGAGTCCTTCCGCGACGCCGTCGCGGGCCTCTACGTCGACGCCCAGGCCATGTGGTTCATGGGCTACCGGGGCTTCGCGAAGTTCGCGCGCGGCCAGGTCTCGCCGGAGCACTCGGTGCTGAAGCTCTTCGGATCCGAGATCACGCAGCGCGCGACGCGGCTCGCGACCGAGGCGCAGGGTGTCGACGCGCTCGACGTGGACTACCAGGGCTGGACCTTCGACGACATCCGCGGGCGCGCGCCCTGGATGCGTCAGTACCTGGTGTCGTACGGGGGCACGATCTCGGCGGGCACCTCGGAGATCCAGCGCAACATCATCGCGCAGCGCGTCCTCGGACTGCCGCGGCGTTGAGAGGAGTCGAGCCATGAAGTCGGACGACATGATCCTGGTGAGTGTCGATGATCACGTCTGCGAGCCCCCCGACATGTGGGACCGCCACCTCGATCCGAAGTGGAAGGCGCGCGCGCCGCGTCTCGTCCACAAGGCGGACGGCAGCGACGTCTGGGTGTTCGAGGGACGCCAGATCCCCAACGTCGGCCTGAACGCGGTGGCGGGCCGGCCGCCCGAGGAATACGGGATGGAGCCGACGGCGCTCTCCCAGCTGCGCCCCGGCTGCTTCGACGTCGACGCGCGCGTGGCCGACATGAACGCCAATGGCGTGCTCGGCTCGCTCTGCTTCCCGACGGTGCCGGGCTTCGTCGGTGAGCTCTTCGGCGAGCAGGCGAAGGCGGGCAACGGCGAGCTCGCCATCACCATGCTGCGCGCCTACAACGACTGGCACATCGACGACTGGTGCGGGCGCCATCCCGGCCGCTTCATCCCGCTGGCGCTCCCGCCCATCTGGGACCCCGCGGAGATGGGCCGCGAGGTGCGCCGCGTCGCGAAGAAGGGCTGCCACGCGATCACCTTCGCCGACAACCCGGGCGGGCTCGGCCACCCGAGCCTGCACGACGCGCACTGGGATCCCTTCTGGAAGGCCTGCGCCGACGAGGGCACGGTCGTGTGCATCCACATCGGCTCGGGCACGCGCATGAACCTCCAGGACCCGGGCGCGCCGATCGAGGTGATGATCGCGGGCACGCCGATCACGCTGTTCAACTGCGCCACCGAGCTCGTCTTCTCCGAGATCTTCACGAAGTTCCCCACGCTCAAGGTCGCGCTGTCGGAGGGCGGGATCGGCTGGATCCCCTACTTCCTCGAGCGCATCGATTACGTGCACCGCCACCACCACAAGTGGACGTTGCACGGCTTCCCCGGCGGCAAGAAGCCGAGCGACGTCTTCCGCGAGCACATCATCACGTGCTTCATCGACGACGCGGCCGGCGTGCGCAACCGCGACCTGATCGGCGTCGACAACATCACCTGGGAGTGCGACTACCCGCACTCCGACTCGACCTGGCCGAAGGCGCCCGAAGTGCTGTGGAAGTCGCTCGCCGGCGTGCCCGACGAAGACATCCACAAGATCACCTGGAAGAACACCACGCGCCTGTTCCAGTACGACCCCTTCAAGCACATCCCGAAGGAGGGCTGCACGGTCGCGGCGCTGCGCGCGCAGGCGAAGCACGTGGACCTGACACCGCGCGCGGGCAGCGGCGGCAAGGCGCCGTCCGACTACGCGAAGGGCTACGCCACCGTGGGCGACATCATCAAGCAGATGATGGGCGCGCTCTCCACACCGTTCGACAGTGGCACGCCGCGATGAGCCGACGCCGGCGCGTCAGCCCCGGCGCAGCCCCTCGAGGACGAGCCTCAGCATCTCTCGGGCCTCGCTTGCGGCCTTGTCGGGCCGGGTCGGGTACGCCGCGAAGAAGCCGTTGACCACGACCGCGATGCGGCGGGCGAGCGTCTGGGGATCCGACACCGGTCGGATCTCCTGCCGCCGGATCGCCTCGGCGATCGCGCAGGACAGGACGGCACGGACCGAGGTCGAGAACTGATCGATGTCCTGATGCCGGGCGATGTAGGCGGCGACCTCGCCTCGGATGCGTGCCGGCGTCCCGGCGTTCGCGTCCTGACACAGACGGACGAGCGCGTCGATCACGCTCGCGAGATCGCGGGATCGTCGCGCCTCCGCTTCCAGCCCGCGCGCGACCCCGTCCGAGAGCCGGCAGAGGAGCTCGCTGATGACGCTGTCCTTGTTCTGGAAGTGGGCATAGAAGGTGGGACGCGAGAGCTGGGTGACCTGGCAGATCCGGTCGATGCGGACCTCGTCGAACCCGACCCGCTCGATCTCCTCGAGCGTCGCCGTGTAGAGACGCTCGTGGTTCTCGAGCCACATCTGCTTCGCGGTCGGCCGGGACATCGCTTGACCAGCTTACTTGCGCGCAAGTAAGATGGTCAACCTTCCATGAGCATCCTCGATCGCGACTTCTTCACCGACCCCGGGATCCTCCAGGATCCCACTCCCTACTACGCCGCCCTGCGCGAGCGCGGCACGGTCTGGCGCGAGCCGCATCGAGGCGTGTTCGTGCTCTCCGGCATCGACGAGATCCTCGAGGTCTACGCCGACCACGAGCGCTTCTCCGCGATCGTGGGGCCGCTCGGCCCGCTGGTGCCGATTCCGCCGCGGGCGCCGGGCGAGAGCCTCGCCGCCATGATCGAGCGCTGTCGCCCGCAGATCCCGATGGGCGACCAGATCACCTCGCTCGATCCGCCGAAGCACACGCGCCATCGCGCGCTGATCGGCAAGCTCTTCACGCCGAACCGGCTCAAGGAGAACGAGGAGTTCATGTGGACCCTCGCCGACGGGCTGATCGACGAGCTCGCCGATCGCGGCGAGATGGAGTTCAGCCACGCCTACGCGAGGCCCTTCACCCTGCTCGTGATCGCGGATCTCCTGGGCGTACCGCGCGAGCACCACGAGACGTTCCGCGGCTGGCTCGGGGGAGGGGCCGGCAACGTCGGCGATCCCAAGGGCCGGCACGGCGGCGACAGTGTGTTCGCGAACCTCCATCCCTACTTCACGCGCTACATCGAGGAGCGACGCGCCGCGCCGCGCGAGGACGTGCTGAGCCAGCTCGCCCACGTCCGCTTCCCCGACGGAGAGCTTCCGGAGGTGATGGACGTCGTGCGCATCGCGGCCATCGTCTTCGCCGCCGGACAGGAGACCACGGCGCGCCTGCTCTGCGCCGGCATGCGCATCCTCGCCGAGCAGCCCGCGCTCGCCGATGAGCTCCGGAGCGATCCGGGGGCGATCCCGAACTTCATCGAGGAGTGCCTGCGCCTCGAGGGGCCCATCAAGGGCTCGTTCCGTCTGGCCATGCGCGACACGACGCTCGCGGGGGTGGAGATCCCGGAGGGCTCGATGCTGATGGCGGCGGTCGGCGCCGCGAACCGCGACCCGCGCGTGTTCGAGGATCCGGAGCGCTTCGACCCGAAGCGGCCGAACGCCCGCCGCAACATCGCCTTCGGGCATGGCGAGCATTTCTGTCCCGGCGCCAGCCTCGCCCGCGCCGAGGCCCGCATCAGCTTCGAGCGGCTGCTGGCTCGGCTCGACGACCTCCGGCTGGTGGACCCGAGCGCGCTCACCTATGCGCCGACCTTCATCATCCGCGGCCTGAACGACCTGCCGCTGCGCTTCCGGCGCCGCGCATAGCAGGCACGCGCTTCTTCGGAGACGGAACATGCGAACGGTCGTCGTCGGCGCATCGAGCGGGCTCGGGCGCTGCATCGGAGTCGGACTCGCGAAGCGCGGCGCGCGCGTCGCGCTGCTTGCGCGGCGCCGCGAGCGGCTCGAGGGCGCGGCGCGCGAGGCAGGCGCGGGCGCGCTCGCGATCCCGTGCGACGTGACCGACGCGAAATCGTGTCGAGAGGCCATCGCTGCGGCCGCCTCCGGGCTCGGCGGGATCGACGCCCTCGTCTACGCGTCGGGGATCGGCCCCCTCGCGCGCCTCGCCGACCTCGACGCCGACACCTGGCGGCGCGCGTTCGACACCAACGTCATCGGCGCCGCCCTGACGACGGCCGCCGCCCTTCCCCACCTCGGCGCCGCACGAGGCCGCGCGATCTACCTCTCCTCCGTGAGCGCGTCGCTGACCGCGCCGTGGCCGGGGCTCGGCGCCTACGTCGTGAGCAAGGCCGCGCTCGACAAGCTCGTCGAGGCCTGGCGCGTCGAGCACGCGGACGTCGGCTTCACGCGCCTGGTGGTGGGCGACTGCGGCGGCGGCCCGGGCGATTCGGCGACCGGGTTCGGGAGCGGCTGGGACCCGAAGCTCTCCGCCGAGCTCGTGCCGATCTGGCTCCAGCGCGGGCTGCTCAGCGGCGCCTTGATCGACGCCGACGATCTCGTCGCCGTCGTCGATGCGACCTTGCGCATGGGCGCCTCGGCCTCTCTGCCCTCCGTCGTCGTCGCGCCGCGGCCGAAGCCGCAGGCCTGATCTCCGTCCGGCTGCTTCGCTAGCCCGCCTTGCGCAGCGCCGCCTCGCGCGCGCGCTGCCGGCGGGCGGCCTTCTTCGAGGCCTTCGTCGGGCGCATCGCGCGGACCTGGCCGCTCTCGATCAGGTGGACGACCACCGCGACGGCCTCGCGCTCGCTCTCGCTCACCTCGATCACCGCGCCGACGAGGTCGCCGAGCATCACGAATCGGCTGCCGTCCTCGACATGGTGCAGCTCCTCTGGCTCGAATCGCTGGTTGCAGCCCATGGTCCACCTCCTCGCGAGTCCCTAACGCGCCGCGCGTCCTCCGACGCGCTCGCCGACCTGACCGTCACCGCGCTCGAGCAGGTCCCGCAGCCACCACTCGTGCTTCTCGTGGATCTGCACGAAGCGCGTGAAGACGTCCATCGTGCCCGGGTCGTCCGCCTCCTCGGCGGCGCGCACGGCGTCGCGCATCTCGCGGATCACCACGACGAGGTGCGCGTCGGCCTCCTCGATCATCTCGCGCATCGTCTGGCCGAGCGCGGCGGGCTTCACGCTCGCCGCGTGCATGACTTCCGCCGGTGTCGCGACGGGATCCTGCCCGATCATGCGGATGCGCTCGGCGAACTCGTCGAGCGTGGCGAGCACCGCGCGGGCGAGCTCGTCGAAGAAGAGGTGCAGGTCGCGGAACTGCGGACCGTAGGTCTGCCAGTGGTAGCGCTTGTAGTTCGCGTAGAGCAGCCAGGCGTTCGCGAGCTGGCGTTGGAGATGGCGCACCACCTCGCTGTCGGGCGCGTTCTCGCGAGAGATCTCGCGCGCCGCGCGCTCGGCCTGCCTCGGGCTCCCGGCTCGCATCGCCTCGCTCGCCTTGCGCATGTTCCGGCCTCCATCCGGTGGTTGAGCAAGGCGCGTGCCACGCCCGGCGCTTCGCGGCGGAGCCCCCGGCCCGTGAGAGGCCGCGCGCGGAGGCATTTCTACAAATCCCAGCCGCTACGCGACCGGCTGGTCGCCCACGCGCTCCCTCCGCAACGGGGAGCCGCAACCGCGCGTCTCGCGATCGACCCGCTCGGCGTCGAGCCGATTGCGGCCGGCGCGCTCCCAGAAGCGGTGCTGCGCGATCGCCGCGACGAAGTTCGCCGCGAAGACCTGCGTCGCCGCCTCCTGCGAGACGACCAGGCCGTCGCCGAATTCGAGGTCCGCGTTCTCGCCGCGCGCCGTCTCCGAGAGGTCGTCGAGCACGCCGGGGCAGCGCGCCAGCAGCTCGACGCCGGCGCCGCTCGCCGCGATCGGCTTGCAGTGTCGCCAGGCCTCGCAGATCCAGTCGAGCGCGTCGCGCTCCCAGGCGAGGGTCGCCGCGCCGGTGCCTCCCGGCACGTAGACGGCGTCGAAGAGCGCCGAGGAGCCGGTGAGCAGGCTCTGCTCCACCCAGTGCTCGCGCCCGTTCGAATCCGCGACGCTGCCGAGACGCGCCGCCACCAGCACCGGCAGCGCACCGCCGACGAGCAGCGCCTCGCGCACGAAGCGCAGCGAGCCGGCGTCGACGCCCTCGGCGACGAGGATGGAGACGCGGCGGCTCTGCACGGTGTTCTTGACCGTGCCCTCCATGCTGAGCGCTTCCGAGCGCGGGACGGGCTTGCGGCCGCGGCGCGACGCGTAGAGCGCGGGGTCGCCGTCGGCCGGCACGTGGTGGTTCAGCGGCGGCACGACGCGCGGGATCTCGCGCAGGCCGAAGCCCTGCGCGACGCGCTGCGCGAGCTCGTCGCCGACGAACGCGAGCAGCCCGAGCATGCGATCGCGGATGTGCGGCCGCTCGATCTTGCCGAGCTCGAAGCGGAACGCCTCGACGATGTGGTCCTGCTCGGCGGGCGACTGGCTGTCGAAGAAGAGCGCCGCCTGCGCGAAGTGCTCGTAGAACTTCTCGCCGCGCCGCAGCCGCAGCTTCGGGCCCTCGACGTGCTCGGCGTAGCTGACGAAGCCGCCCGCGAGCGCGAGCGTCTGCATGGGGCAGCCGCCGCCGATCGAGTTCGGCTCGTAGTTGGCCTTGCCGCGGTTGATCGTCTGGCGCATGAAGCCGTCGCGCTGGTGGTTGTGCACCGGCGCGACGGAGCGGTTGATCGGGATCTCGTGGAAGTTCGGCCCGCCGAGCCGGATCAGCTGCGTGTCCGCGTAGGAGAAGAGGCGGCCTTGCAGCAGGGGGTCGTTGCTGACGTCGATGCCCGGCACGAGATGGCCCGGGTGGAACGCGACCTGCTCCGTCTCCGCGAAGAAGTTGTCCGGGTTGCGGTTCAGCACGAGGCGTCCGACGCGCTCCACCGGCACGAGCTCCTCCGGGACGAGCTTCGTCGGATCGAGCAGGTCGAAGTCGAACGCGTGCTCGCGCTCCTCCTCGATCACCTGCACGCCGAGCTCGTACTGCGGGTAGTTCCCCTGCTCGATCGCCTCCCAGAGATCGCGGCGCAGGAAATCGGGATCCTTCCCCGAGATCTTCTGCGCCTCGTCCCACGCGACGGAGTGGACGCCGAGCAGCGGCTTCCAGTGGAACTTCACGAAGCGCGAGGCGCCGGCTGCGTCGACGAAGCGGAAGGTGTGGACGCCGAAGCCCTCCATCATGCGGAAGCTGCGCGGGGTGCCGCGGTCCGACATCAGCCACAGGATCATGTGCATGGATTCGGGCGTGAGCGAGACGAAGTCCCAGAAGGTGTCGTGCGCGGACGACGCCTGCGGCATCTCGTGATCCTGCTCGGGCTTCACGGCGTGGACGAAATCGGGGAACTTGTGCGCGTCCTGGATGAAGAAGACCGGCATGTTGTTGCCGACGAGATCGAAGACGCCCTCCTCCGTGTAGAACTTGGTGGCGAAGCCGCGCACGTCGCGCGGCATGTCGGTGGAGCCGCGCGAGCCCGCCACCGTCGAGAAGCGCACGAAGACCGGCGTGCGCACGCCGGGATCCTGGAGGAAACGCGCGCGCGTGTAGCGCGCGAGGCTCTCGTACGGCTGGAAGAAGCCGTGCGCCCCCGAGCCGCGCGCGTGCACGATGCGCTCGGGAATCCGCTCGTGATCGAAGTGGGTCATCTTCTCGCGGAAGTGGAAGTCCTCGAGCAGCGAGGGACCGCGCTCTCCCGCGCGCAACGTGTGCTGATCGTCCTGGATCGGGACGCCCTGATTCGACGTGAGCGCCTTGCCCCCAGGGTTCTCGCGGAAGCGCGCGAGATCGTCGCCCTTCGGATTCGAAGAGACGGGCGCTCGATGCCGGTCGATCGGGCCGGGATCGTGGCCATTGCCGGAGGCCGGGTGTCGCGTGCGAGGCCGCTTGCCGTCGTCGTCGAAACGTCGCGTCATGGAGTTCTCCTCCGAGCTCGGACTTCCCGGCCGATCGTCTCGCCGAGTGCAAGACGAATGCCCGCGGTACGGCGATTGCAGTGCCTGCCGGCGCAAGGAGGTATCGACCCATGCAGGACAAGCCCGTTTCGCGGCCCGTTCACGATCTGCTCTGTCAGGCGCTCGAGACCGAGATCGGCGGCGTCGCCGTCTACCAGATGGCCGTGCTCTGCGCGGAGAACGAGGATCTGCGCGAAGAGTGGGAGAACTATCTCCAGCAGACGGAGCGCCACGTCACGATCGTGCGCGGCATCTTCGAAGCGCTCGGGATGGACCCCGAGGCCACCACACCCGGCCGCACGATCGTGCGGGACAAGGCCCAGTGCCTCGTCAGCGCGATGCGCAAGGCGCTGAAGGACGCCCCGAACTCCGCGCAGGTCGTCGCCGCGGAGTGCGTGATCGACGCCGAGACGAAGGACCATCTCAACTGGCAGCTGATCGGCGAGCTCTCCAAGCAGGCGGACGGCGAGCTGGGACGCGCGCTCGCCCATGCGTACGAGGAGGTCGAGGAGGAGGAGGACGAGCACCTCTACCACACGCGCGGCTGGTGCCGGGAGCTGTGGCTCGACACCCTGGATCTTCCCGCCGAGATGCCGCCGCCCGAGGAGGAGCGCGACGTGAAGAGCGCGCTCGAGGCGGCGAAGGTCGAGCAGAAGCGCAAGTCGAAGAAGCGGCGCGACCGCGGCGAGGAGGCGAGCGCGAGCACGTGACTTTGTAGATCCGACGCGCGAAAGCTGCGCGCTAGGACGCCGACGCGACGGGGCCGGGCGCTACATCCCCGCGCTGAGGGACGGCGCTCGCCGGCGACGAGCGCAGCAAGGCGATGCCCGCGCCGATCAGCAGCGCGCCCGACGCGAGGAAGGCCCAGTCCCATCCCGAAGGGCCGAGCCGCTCCACGACGTGGTGTAGGTGGAGCAGATGGTGGTCGATGGCGCCCTCCACGAGGTTGAAGGCGCCCCAGCCCACCGCGATCGCGCCGAGCAATGTCCTGCCGCACCAGGGCACGCCGGGACGCCGGGCCGCCTCGAAGAGCAGCACCACGCCGGCGGCCGTCATCGCCCACGTGAAGAGGTGGAAGATGCCGTCCCAGAGCATGTTGAACTCGATCTGGGCCACGGTCGTCGGGGCGATGCGCGCAGAGAACATGTGGTGCAGCTGCAGGATCTGGTGGAAGACGATGCCGTCGAGGAAGCCGCCGAGCCCGATCCCGAGCGCCACGCCCGCCGCGAGCAGCGGCCGCCTCGGTGTGGGAGCGGGTTCATGCGGCATCCGACGCGCGCTCCCGAGTCGTCGTCGAGCGTTCGAGGAAGCCCGTGCCGGCGACCAGCGCGAGCAGGATCGGCGCAGGCGCGAGGGTCACGCCGAGCAGGCGCAGGAAGCCGGGTCCGAAGGCGAGCGCGCGCACCTCCGCACCCGTCTCGGTGTTGCAGAGGGGACAGGCCGTCGCGCCCGACGACGAGAGCACGGCGGCGCATAGCAAGGCAGCGCAGAGGAGTGTCTTCATGGTGGGGTCCGGCGTAGCAAGCCACGTGCCCGCAAGGCATCCCTCAGCATTTCTACATTCGACGCCGTGGCACTTCGGAACGTCGATTGCATTCGTGAGCATGAAATCATGCCCACGAGGCATGAAATCATGCCCACGAGGCAAGGAGACACCCCATGGCCACGGCAAGACAACGGCGCACTCGCACGCGCACGAACCGCAATCCCCGTCGACGGCGCAGCGCTTCGGCGCGGCGCGCTCCCTCGCGGGCGCAGGCGCGCCGCCCGGACGCGCTGCGCATGTTGAAGGAAGACCACCAGAAGGTGAAGGAGATGTTCGACCGCTTCGAGCGCGTGCAGTCGTCCGTCAAAGAGCAGCTCGCGCGCACGATCTGCGAGGAGCTCGAGCTGCACACGAAGCTCGAGGAGGAGATCTTCTACCCGGCCGTGCGCGAGGCCATCGTCGACGATGACCTGATGGAAGAGGCCGAGGTGGAGCACGAGAGCGCGAAGCAGCTGATCGCGCAGATCAAGCGCTCCTCCTCCTCCGACGAGCGCTTCGACGCGCTCGTCAAGGTGCTCGGCGAGTACGTCAAGCACCACATCCGCGAGGAAGAGGGCGAGATGTTCCGCAAGGTGCGCCGCTCGCGCCTCGACACGGCCGAGCTCGGCGAGCAGATGAAGGAGCGCAAGGCCGATCTCGGCGGGGGATCGGAGAGCGGGGAGGAGCGCGGCCGCCGTGGGATCGGCAGCCGTCTCTTCGGGGCGTCCGCCTAGGAGCCCGACGACGCGGCGTGCGTCAGGCCCTCGTCCTGCCGAAGCGCGTGTGAGGCGCTGACGCGGGACAGGGCCTCCGCATCGCGCAGCTCGTGGAGCATCTCGCGGGCGGTGTCGTCCCAGGAGGTATGGGCGACGCAGGCGAGCATGCCGCGCACGCGCTCGGCGCGCGCGTGAGGCTCCTCGGCGAGCAGGCGCTCGCACGCCGCCACGAACGCGTCCGCGTCCTGCGCCACCTCGACCCAGCGGCCGTAGGGCTCGACCACGTCGCGGATCGGCGTCGTGACGATCGGCTTCGCCGCGGCCATGTACTCGAGCGTCTGCGTCGGGCTGATGCAGCGCGTCGCGCGGCTGCGCGCGAACGGCAGCAGGCATACGTCCCAGCCGGCCAGATAGCTCGGCAGCGACTCGTAGGAGCGCGGGCCGAGGTAGTGGAGGTTCGGGCGCACGGGGAGCGAGCGCGGATCGATCCTCGCGACCGGGCCGACCAGGACGATCTGCCAGTCGGGGCGCGCCTCGGCGACGGCGTCGAGCAGCGCTCGATCGAGGCGCTCGTCGAGCACGCCGAAGAAGCCGAGGCGCGGCCGCGCCAGCGCGGACTCGTCCGGCGGCTCGGGCAGCGGCTCGCGCGGCTGGAAGTGGCTCGCGTCGACGCTGTTCGGGAAGCAGCGCACGCGCGGGTGCAGGGAGCGCTTCGCGCGGTACAGGCTCGGGCCGGCGCTGAAGACGAGGTGCGCGCGCTCGAGCAGCTCGGACTCGAGCGCCGACTGCTCGTCCATGCAGTCGTAGACGACGAGCTCCGGCGACATCGCCTGCGCGAGCTCCAGCGCGGCCGGCGTGTAGAGCCACGCGACGTGCGTAGCGAAGTCCTGCCAGCGCAGCAGGCGCCGCGCGATCGGTCCGAGGCGCGCGGCGTCGAACGCATCCGCCGCGCCGGCGAGGATCGGGCGCGCGACGATCAGGTCCGGCAGCGGGTAGCGCAGCTCGATGGAATCGCGGACGTGCGGATCGGCTTGCACCGTCTCCTCGAGGAAGAGCACGCGGCGCGACGACGAGATGCGCGAGAAGAGGTGCTGCGGGCGCTGCATGAGCGAGCTCCAGCGCAGGTGCGAGTAGACGACGATCGGTGCGTTCTGCACGATTTTCCTTTCCCGACGTTCGGCGCGCGTGCGCGCCAGCGGGAGAGAGCAAACGACGTGCCCAGCGCGGACGACCGCACGCCTCGCAGGGGCCGTGCGCGCGCGGCGTTTCTACAACGCGCCCCCAGATGGGTGCGACGGAGAGGCACCGCGCTTGCAGACCGTGGGTTCATCACTCGCACAGCGAGAAGGAGAACCGACGATGGCAGAACGAAAGGACCGCAAGCAGCAGGACGATCCGTCGCGCGACCGCCAGCGCGGCGGCAACCAGGATCGGAATCAGCCGCAACGCGATCGCCAGGGCCAGCAGGAAGGCGGACAGAACCGCCGACCGCAGGGCGGCGAAGGCGGCGGACAGAACCGCTGATTCCGCACCGGCGGAGCAGGCCGGTCGGCTCGAGGGAGTCGATCGGCTTGTTCGGCCGCCCCGTTGCTTTCAACCCCGCATCTACAAAACGCCGGGCGCAAGGCGTTCTTGTGCGCCGTGCGCGTCTCTCCGCTGGTCTGGATCTTGCTCTCGCGCGCGCGCAGGAGGTGACGTGCGATGGAGCGCAACGTCGGAACGGTGGAGCGGATCGCCTCGCTGGCGCTCGGAGGTCTGCTCGCCTATCTCGGATTCCGCAGCAACCGCGCCGCGCGCGCGGGATGGATGCTTCTCGGCGCCGGGCTCGCCGGCCGTGGCGCGACGGGACGCTGTCCCGTCTACCGCGCCGCGAATCTCGACACCTCTCGAGGAGGTCTGCCGCAGCTCGGCAGCGGCCGCCGCCAGCTGGAGGTCGAGCAGTCGATCACCGTGAACCGCGAGCGCCAGGATCTCTACCAGACATGGCGCAAGCTCGACGATCTGCCGCGCATCCTGCGGCATCTCGAATCGGTGCAGGTCTCCGACGGCGGAGGGCGGTCCCATTGGATCGCGCGGGCGCCGGGAGGCTCGAAGCTCGAGTGGGACGCCGAGATCCTCGAGGACCGGCCCGGCGAGTGCATCGCCTGGCAGAGCCTCCCCGGCTCCGAGCTCGAGAACGAGGGCCGCGTCCGCTTCACGGATGCCCCGCCCGGCCGCGGCTCGCAGGTGGAGCTGCGGATCGCGTATCGCGCGGGTGCGGCGGGCTCGCTCGGCCCGGTGCTGCGCAAGCTCAGCGAGCACGAGATCCGCGAGGACCTGCGCCACTTCAAGCAGTGGATGGAGGCCGGCGAGGTCCCGACGACCGAGGGCCAGCCGTCCGGACGGCGCGGACGCGCCGCGAAGGCCGAGCCGCCGGAAGCGCGTCCGCTTCCCGGCAGCTCCGAGATGAAGCGCGTGCGCCCGTCGGCGGGCATCGCGGCGCAGGCGGTCGGACAGGAAGGGGGGCTGTGATGAAGGCGGCATGCTGGTTCGGCAAGCACGACGTGCGCGTGGAGTCCGTCGACGACCCGAAGATCCTCAACCCGCGCGACGCCATCGTGCGCGTGACGTCGACGGCGATCTGCGGCTCGGATCTCCATCTCTACAACGGCTTCAACCCGACCATGCGCCGCGGCGACATCCTCGGCCACGAGTTCATGGGCGAGGTCGTCGAGCGCGGGCGCGGCGTGAAGAACCTCGCGGTCGGCGACCGGGTCGTGGTCCCGTTCGCGATCGCGTGCGGCTCGTGCTTCTTCTGCAAGCGCGATCTGTGGTCGCTGTGCGACAACACCAACCCGAACGCGGCGCTCGCCGAGGCCCTGTTCGGTCACAGCACCGCGGGCCTCTTCGGCTACTCGCACCTGACCGGCGGATACGCCGGCGGCCAGGCCGAGTACGTGCGCGTGCCCTGCGCAGACGTCGGGCCGATGGCGATCCCGGGCGGGCTCGCCGACGAGCAGGTGCTCTTCCTGACCGACATCCTGCCGACGGGCTACATGGCGGCCGAGAACTGCGAGATCCAGCGCGGCGACACCATCGCGGTGTGGGGCTGCGGGCCGGTCGGACAGTTCGCCGTCCGCTGCGCGCTGATGCTCGGCGCCGAGCGCGTGATCGCGATCGACCGCATTCCCGAACGGCTCGCGCTGGCCGCCAACGCGAGCAAGGAGTTCGCGGGCGCGCCCGTCGACGTGATCAACTACGAGGAGCAGCGCGACGTCGTCGACATCCTCAAGCAGGAGACGGCCGGACGCGGACCGGATGCCTGCATCGACGCCGTCGGGATGGAGGCGCACGGGACGGGCGTGCTCGCGGCCTACGACCGCGTGAAGCAGGGCGTGCGTCTGGAGACCGACAATCCGACCGTGCTGCGCCAGGCGCTCCAGGCCTGCCGCAAGGGCGGCACGGTCTCGGTGCCGGGCGTGTACGCGGGCATCGGCGACACGATCCCGCTCGGCGCCTTCATGGAGAAGGGCATCACCATGAAGACGGGGCAGACGCACGTGCACCGCTATCTGCGCCCGCTGCTCGAGGAGATCGCCAACGGGCGCATCGACCCGACGGTGATCATCAGCCATCGGCTGCCGCTAGAGGACGCTGCGCACGCCTACGACATCTTCGCCACCAAGGAAGATCAGTGCATCAAGGTGGTGATGCAGCCGTAGCCGCCCGCGCGCAGCGTGCCGCAGGACAGCGGAGACGCTGGTGCGGAGCAGAGGTCCCCTGCGGCGGCCATCTGTTCCTCCTCGGGGACCTCTGCTCCGCACCTGACGGGCTTGCTCGAGCACGGCGGAGCGAGCCGCAGGCGAGCGGGTCGCCGCAAGCGGCGGCGGAGACCCGCTCAGTTCCAGCTCCCAACGCCGCCGCGCGCAGCGAGGCGAAGCCGAGCGGAGTTCAATCGTGCTCGTGCGCCAGCGCGGCGACCGGCGGACCGTAGAGCGGACGCCCCCTCGCGCTGAAGCGGCCGCCGTGGCACGGGCAGTCCCAGCTCTCCTCGAGCGAGTTCCACGAGACGATGCAGCCGAGGTGCGTGCAGCGCGGCGAGAGCAGGTGGAGGCTGCCCTCGGGATCGCGGTAGGCGGCCACCTGCGTGCCGTCGACGCGCAGGAGGCACCCCGCACCGGACGCGAGCCGGGAGGCGTCCGATGCGGAGCCCCTGCGCACGCGGTCGGCGATGAGCCGCCACGCGACGCCGAGGTTCTCGCGCGCGAAGCCCTTCCCGGCGGCGAGCGGCTTCAGGCGCGAGGGTGTGTAGATCTCCTGCCACGGGCTCGAGCCGCGCACGATCAGGTCGCGCACGAGCATGGCGGCGAGCGTGCCGAACGTGAGGCCGGTGCCCGAGTAGCCCGCCGCGACGTAGTGCGAGCGCGACGCCGGCAACAGGCCGATCAACGGGAGCCCGTCGGCCGGCTCGAAGTACTCGTGGCTCCAGCGCGCGACGATCTCCTCCACGGGCAGCTTCGCGCGCAGCCACTCCTCGAGATCCTTCAGGCTCTCCGCCGGATCGCCGCGGCCGGTGCGGTGGTCGGCGCCGCCGCACAGGACGAGCCGGGGATCCGCGGGAATCGCGCGCAGGTAGTGGTACGGATCCGCGCAGTCCCAATAGAGAGCGCGCTCGATCGGCGCCGCGAGCCGCGCGGCCACGACGTAGCTCGTGAACACGCCGAGCCGCGTCTGGATCGAGGGCACGAAGCCGAGCGGCGTGTGCGTCGCCTCGACCACGTGGCGCGCGCGCACGCGCGGACCCGCCTCGCTGACGGCGGCGTCGTCGCTCGCCTCGACGATCGGAGTCTCCTCGAAGATCTGCCCGCCGGCGTCGAGGAGCGCGCGGCGCAGCGCCTCGCAGTAGGCGACCGGGTCGAGCTCGGCCTGCTGCTCGAAGCGCAGCGCGGCGACGCACGGGATCGGGAGCGGGATGCGCTCGACCATGCTGACGTCGAGGCCCGCGCGGCGCGCGCACAGGGCCTCCTTCTCGAGCAGCTCGGCGCCCGCTGCATCCTCGCTGAAGCGGTAGCCCGGCACGCGGCGAAAGCCGCACACGTCATCGCGCCACTGCGCGAAGCGCTCGATCTGGTCGATCGACGCGCGCACCGAGTCGGCGACCACGTGCAGCGCGGACTCGCCGAAGCGCTCCGCGAGCACGCAGTAGTCGGTGTCGAGCGCGGCCGTCAGGTGCGCCGTGCTGCGGCTCGTCGTGCCGCCGCCGACGCGGCGGCGCTCGAGCACGGCGACGGTGCAGCCCTCGGCGACGAGCAGCACAGCCAGCGAGAGGCCGCTGATGCCCGCTCCGACGATCGCGACGTCGACCTCGAGATCGCGAGCGAGCGGGGCGTGGCGCGGCGGGTCGCCTGCCGCGCCGCGCAGCCAGATGGACCGCGCGGCCGCCATGCCGCGACCCGCCTAGAAGCGCCCGGCGCTACGCAGCATCGTGGCGATCTCGTCGGCGTACTCGCTGCGGCGGGGGGCCACCTGGAGGAGCGGCACGCCGGCCAGGCGGCGCCGCTGCTCTTCCTTGACGGCGATGCCACGCGCGACCTCGTCGGCGTGGAGCTTCTTCGGGGCGTGACCGGTGTGTTGCGCCCACCACAGGACGCCCGGGCACTTCGCGCACTCGCTGCGTGCGGGTCGCGCGCTCTCGGCGAGCGCCTTGTGCAACCGCCTTCGGGTCTGCGGACCTCCCGCGCGAGCGCGGTTGCAGGCGCACTGCGACGCCGTCATGCGTGCGCGAAGCGGGGGGCATTCGTACAGCTCGATGACCGATTCCATGGTGTGTCGCTCCTGTCGAGGGAGGACTGCAAGCGACGAGCCAACCGCGGACGCGCCGAAACGCGTCGAGAACGCTGGATTCGCGGCGGACCGCGAACGAAGCGCTGCGCACTTCTACAATCCGCGCGCTGCGGCGGGATCCGACGCGAGGCGGGCGAGCGCCAGCACGCTCGCGACGAGGGTCTCTTCCCGCACCGGCTTCGACAGATGCATGTCGAATCCGGCCGATAGCGCGCGCTGGCGCTCCTCCGGCCGGGCATAGGCGCTGAGCGCCGCCGCGGGGATGCGCGCGCCGCGCTCGCCCTGCGCGCCGCCGCGCAGCGCCTTGATCAGCGACATGCCGTCGCGGCCGGGCATGGCGATGTCCGAGACGAGCACGTCCGGCTGCGCCGCCTCGAGTGCCGAAAAAGCGGCTTCGGCCGACGCCACGCTCGTCACCTCGGCGCCCCGACGGCGCAGGATCAAGGCGACGCACTCGCGCGTCTCGTCCACGTCGTCGACGAGCAGGACGCGCAGGCCCTCGAGGCTGTGGGCCACCGCGCCGGCGAGCGCAGCCGACCCCGCCGGCTTCCTCTCGGGCTCGACCGCGACCTCCCGCAGCGGCAGCAGCGCGACGAAGGTGGCGCCGCGGTCCTTGCCTGCGCTCTCGGCGCGCACGCTGCCGCCGTGCATCTCGACCAGGTGTCGCACGATCGCCAGCCCGATGCCGAGGCCCGTGTGACTGCGCGTGCTGGTGCTGTCCGCCTGGCGGAAGCGCTCGAAGACGTAGGGCAGGAACTCGGTCGCGATGCCCTCGCCGGAGTCCTGCACGCAGATCTCGGCCTGGTCGTCCACGCGGCGCAGGCGCACGACGACGCGGCCGCCCTTCGGCGTGAACTGGACCCCGTTCGCGAGCAGATTCGAGACGACCTGCTGGAGGCGGTTCGGGTCGCCCGAGAGGAGCGGCAGCCGCTCGTCGAGCTCGGCGCCGAGATCGACGCCCTTGGCGTCGGCCTGCGTGCGCGCCTCCTCGAGCGCGGCGCGGATGACGGACGCCAGCGCGACCGGCTCGTGCTCGAGGCGCAGCTTCCCCGTCACGATGCGCGAGACGTCGAGCAGGTCGTCGATCAGCTTCTGCTGCGCGGCGGCGCTGCGCTCGATCACCTCGAGCCCGCGCGCGAGCAGCTCGGCGTCCGTCGGATCCTCGCGCAGGATGCGCCCCCAGCTGAGCATCGCCTGGAGCGGCGTGCGCAGCTCGTGCGAGAGCGTCGCCAGGAACTGGTCCTTGATGCGATTCGCCTCCTGCGCGTCCTTGAAGAGCGTGTTCTCGATGGCGATCGAGGTGAGCTGGGCGACCTGGAGCAGCGCCGCCTCGTCCTCGGCGTCGAACTCGCCCAGGCGCTTGCCGGCGACGTGGAGCGCGCCGTGCACGCGGCCGTCGCGCGTCATCAGCGGCACGGCGAGCCAGCCGCCGCGCATGCGCGGGTAGCTCTCCGGCGCGGCGGCGCCGTTTCCGCCGGGCAGGCGCACCGCGTGCCGGCCCGAGTCGAAGAGCTCGGACCAGGGCGGCGCATCGAGATCGCCGTCGGCGGGCTTGCGCACGACGCGACGCACGCCGATGTCGCCGCTCGCGCGCGCGAAGGGCGAGCCGGCGTCGATGTGCGTCTCGACGAGCACCTGCTCGGCGTCGACGATCTCCCGCGCCGCGCCGGCGACGGTGTCGAGCAGCGCGTCGACGCTGCTCGCGTCGTGGACCGCCATCGAGAGGTCGGCGAGGCGGCGCAGCTGCGCGGTGCGCCGGCGCAGGCTCTCCGCGTAGCGCGTCGCCTCGCCGGTGCGGCGGTAGAGCTCGACGAACACGGCGACCTTCGAGCGCAGCACCGGCGCGTCGACCGGCGACTGGATGTAGTCCACCGCGCCGAGCCGGTAGCCGCGCGCGGCGTGCGTCTCGTCGCCGTAGGCCGTCACGAAGATGATCGGCGTGTGCTCGGAGCGCTTGCGCTGTCGGATGATGGAGGCGGTCTCGAAGCCGTCCATGCCCGGCATGTTCACGTCGAGCAGGATCACCGCGAAATCGCGCTGGAGGACGAGGCGCAGCGCGTCGGCGCCCGACGAGGCCTCCACGACCTCGGCGCCGAGGTTCTCGACGACGACGCCGAGCGCGCGCCGCTGCGGCGCGCGGTCGTCGACGATCAGGATCGAGATCTGGTCGTTCACCGCGGCTCTCACCGCTGCAGCCAGCTCTCGAGGACCGAGAGCAGGTGCTCGGCGTCGACCGGCTTCGCGAGGTAGTCCCACGCGCCGGCGCGCAGGGTCTTCTCGCGGTCGCCCTTCATCGCGCGCGCCGTCACCGCGATGATCGGCAGCGAGCTCCACGCCGGCTTCCGGCGGATCTCGCGCATCGTCTCGAAGCCGTCCATGCCGGGCATCATGATGTCGAGCAGCGCGACGTCGATGCCCGGGTGCTGCTCGAGCATCTCGATCGCCGCCAGTCCGCTCTCCGCCGCGAGCACGGACATGCCGTGCTTCTCGAGGATGCTGGTCAGGGCGAAGATGTTGCGGATGTCGTCGTCGACGACGAGCGCCCTGCGGTCGGCCAGGATGCGCCTGCCGCGCCGCGCGCTCTGCACGGCGGATCGCAGCGTCGCGGGCAGCTCGTCGACCCGGCGGCGCAGCTGCAGCGCCGCCAGGTCGAGCGTTTCGTCGAGGCTGCCGCCCGGCTGACACCAGACGACGCGCAGCGGCGGCTTCTCGGCGGACAGCCGCAGCATCTCCTCGACCCACTCGTCGTCCTTCCCGGGCCGCTCCGCGATCACGCAGTCGAAGGGCTGCTGGGACACCGCGCCGAGGGCCTCCTGGAGGTTCGCGACGCAGTGGACGCGCACCCCGGGATCCTCCGCGAGCGCGGCCGCCAGCGGCGCGCGCGCGGGCTCGGCCGCGGCGACCAGCACGTCGCGCTGATCGCGGTCGACGAGCGCGGCCAGCTCCTGGAGCGCGGCCTCGAGGCTCTCGCGGTTCGACACGGGCTTGGCGAGCACGCCGACCGCGCCGAGCTCGTAGCCACGCGACGCCTCGTCGTCCGTCGAGATGACCAGCACCGGGATGTGGCGCGTGTGCAGATCCGCGCGCAGCATGCGCAGCAGGCGCCAGCCGTCGATGTCCGGCAGGCGCAGGTCGAGCGTCACCGCGTCGGGGCCGACGTCGCGCGCGAGCGCCACGGCCGACGCGCCGCTCGACGCCACCACGCCGCGCCAGCCGCGCTCGCGCGCCACCTCGAGCAGGAAGCCCGCGAAGGCGTCGTCGTTCTCCACGATCAGCACCACGCGGTTCTCGGGCGAGACCTCGGCGCGGTCGTCCGGCACGCGGTCGAGCGGAGCGTCCTCCTCCTCCGCCTTCGCGCCGGCCGCCGCCGCCATGCGCGGCAGGAAGCCCGGGGGCAGCTCGACCGCCTTGCGCGGCGCCTTCGAGGCCGGGTGCGTGAGCGGCAGGTAGAGCGTGAAGGTGCTGCCGTCGCCGACGGCGCTCTCGAGCGTGAGCTCGCCGGCGAGCAGCGCCGCGATCTCGCGACTGATGGCGAGGCCGAGGCCCGTGCCGCCGTAGCGCCGGTTGGTGCTGCCGTCCGCCTGCTGGAACGCCTCGAAGATGACCTGGTGCTTCTCGGGCGCGATGCCGATGCCGGTGTCGCGCACCGAGAAGGCCACCACGCCGTCCGCGCGCGTGAGCGAATCGCGCGAGGCCTGCCAGCCGGCGTGCGCCATGCCGACCGTGAGCGTCACGCTGCCGCGCTCGGTGAACTTGAAGGCGTTCGAGAGCAGGTTCTTCATCACCTGCTGCAGGCGCTTGGCGTCGGTCTGGAGCAGGCGCGGCAGGTCCGGCCCGAAGGCCAGGGTGAAGCGCACGCCCTTCGCCTCGGCCACGTGCCGGAAGGTGCGCTCGACGAACTGCGCGAGGTCCGCGAAGCGCACGTCGCCGACCTCGAGGCTCACGGTGCCCGACTCGATCTTGGAGAGATCCAGGATGTCGTTGATCAGGGTGAGCAGGTCGGTGCCGGACGCGTGGATCGTCTTGGCGAACTCGGTCTGGCGCTCCGTCAGGTTGCCGTCGGTGTTGCGCGAGAGCTCGTCGGAGAGGATCAGCAGGGAGTTCAGCGGCGTGCGCAGCTCGTGCGACATGTTCGCCAGGAACTCCGACTTGTACTTCGAGGTGAGCGCGAGCTGCGTCGCCTTCTCCTCGAGCGCGACGCGCGCCTTGTCGATCTCGCGGTTCTGGCGCTCCACCTCGACGTTGCGCTCGGCGAGCAGCTCGGCCTTCTCCTCGAGCTGCTGGTTCGTCTGGCGCAGCTCCTCCTGCTGGTTCTGCAGCTCCGTCGCCAGCGACTGCGACTGCTTCAGCAGGTCCTCGGTGCGGCTGTTGGCGTCGATCGTGTTGAGCACGATGCCGATCGTCTCGGCGAGCTGATCCAGGAAGCCGCTCTGCGTCTCGTTGAAGGGCTCGAGCGACGCCAGCTCGATGACGCCCTTCACCTGCCCCTCGAAGAGCACCGGCAGCACGATCACGTGCTGCGGCGCGCACTCGCCGAGACCCGACGAGACGCGGATGTACTCGGGCGGCACGCCGGAGATCAGGATGCGCTCCTTCTCGAGCGCGCACTGTCCTACCAGGCCCTCGCCGAGCTTGAAGCTCTCGGCCTCGCCGGTGTCGCGGTTCGCGTAGCCCGCAAGCAGGCGCAGCTCGGGCTCGGGCCCGCTGTTGTCGAGGATGTAGATGACGCCGTGCTGCGCGTAGACGACCGGCGCGAGCTCCGAGAGGATGAGCCGCCCCACCGTCAGCAGGTCCTTCTGGCCCTGGAGCATGCGGCTGAACTTCGCGAGGTTCGTCTTCAGCCAGTCCTGGTCGGTGTTCTTCTGCGTCGTGTCGCGCAGGTGGCGGATCATCTCGTTGATGTTGTCCTTGAGAGCCGCCACCTCGCCGCGCGCCTCGACGGCGATGGAGCGCGTCAGGTCGCCGGTCGTCACGGCCGTCGCCACCTCGGCGATCGCGCGCATCTGCGTGGTGAGATTCGCCGCGAGCTGATTGACGTTGTCGGTAAGGTCCTTCCAGGTGCCGGCCGCGCCGGGCACGCTGGCCTGGCCGCCGAGCTCGCCCTCGACGCCCACCTCGCGCGCGACGGTCGTCACCTGGTCGGCGAAGGTCGCGAGCGTCTCGATCATGCCGTTGATGGTGTCGGCGAGCGCCGCGATCTCGCCCTTGGCCTCGCCGGTCAGCTTGCGCTTCAGCTCGCCGTTCGCGACGGCCGTCACGACCTTCGCGATCTCGCGCACGCGCTCGGTCAGGTTGCTGGCCATGCCGTTCACGTTGTCGGTCAGGTCCTTCCAGACGCCGGCGACGCCGGGGACGCTGGCCTGGCCGCCGAGCTTGCCGTCGGTGCCCACCTCGCGCGCCACGCGCGTCACCTCGGCCGCGAAGGAGTTGAGCTGGTCCACCATCGTGTTGATGGTGTTCTTCAGCTGCAGGATCTCGCCCTTCACGTCGACGGTGATCTTGCGCGAGAGGTCGCCCGTGGCGACGGCCGTCACCACGTTCGCGATGCCGCGCACCTGGTCCGTCAGGTTGCCCGCCATCGAGTTCACGTTGTCGGTCAGGTCCTTCCAGACGCCGGCCACGCCCTTCACGTCGGCCTGGCCGCCGAGCTTGCCCTCGGTGCCCACCTCGCGCGCCACCCGCGTCACCTCGGAGGCGAACGAGTTCAGCTGGTCCACCATGGTGTTGAGCGTGACCTTCAGCTGCAGGATCTCGCCCTGCACGTCGACGGTGATCTTGCGCGAGAGGTCGCCCGTGGCGACGGCCGTCGCGACGTCGGCGATGTTGCGCACCTGCGCCGTCAGGTTGCCGGCCATCAGGTTCACGCTGTCGGTCAGGTCCTTCCACGTGCCGGCGGCGCCCTTCACGCGCGCCTGGCCGCCGAGCTTGCCCTCGGTGCCCACCTCGCGCGCCACGCGCGTCACCTCGGACGCGAAGGAGGCGAGCTGCGCCACCATCGTGTTGACGGTCTTGGCCGTGCCGAGGAACTCGCCGCGCAGCGGGCGCCCGTCGACGTCGAGGGACATGGTCTGCGAGAGATCGCCGCGCGCGACGGCGCCGATCACGCGCGCCGTCTCGCTGGTGGGGTGCACGAGGTTCACGATCAGGCTGTTGACGGAATCGACCGACTCGGCCCACGCGCCCTGCACACCGCCGAGCGTGGCGCGCTGGCCGGTGCGGCCCTCCTCGCCGACCGCGCGCGAGAGGCGCCGCAGCTCGGCGGCGAGCCGCGCGTGCAGCTCGATCAGGTCGTTCAGGGTGTCGGCGATCTTCCCGTCGACGCCATCGAGATGCGCGGGGAGGCGCGCGCGGAAGTCGCCGCGCTGGAAGGCGGCGAGGACCGCGAGCAGCGCGCGCTTGTCGAGCGTCTCCGGCGCTGCGGCGTGCGCGTGCCCGTTGCGGCCATTCGTCCTGGGGGGTTTCACAGGGTTGGAAGAGGTCTTCGATCGCTGCCCGCGCGGACTGCCGGAATCCGCGCGCGGGGTCGCGCGCTGCACGTGCACCTCCCGGTCCGAGAACCTGGCGTCTTCTCACAGCAATCGGCGTGCCGACGGACCGATGCAGATGTTCTGCCGGACATCCTCGCGCGCGAAGGTGTGTGGACGCGCGAGCACCTCGGGCGGCGCGCTTCTCGCGATCTGCGCACGGATCGATGCGTACGGATGGAGGTCGCAATGCCTGTCATTTCTACGAAAAGCGCTGAGGGCCTTGTAGTTCCTGCGCCCTCGCGTCGCCCGCTCCCCATCTATAGAGATGGAAAAGGAATTCCACCCCGGGGGCTTGACCCGAGGTCGACGTGCGGGCAGTGTGCGCGGCGAGGTTCGCGCCCCCATGCCCCGCCATTCCCTCCCCCGCGCGGTCGTCCGCGCAGCCTGTCTGGTGCTTTCCGCACTCACCTCTCCAGGCCTCGGCTGCGGCCGCTCGGAGCCGCCGCCGCCCCCTCCGCCGGAAGTGCTCGTGACCCCCGTCGCGGCGCGCGACGTGCCGGTCGTGCTCGAGTGGCTCGGCACCACCGAGGGCTCGGTGGACGCCGCGATCCGCGCGCAGGTCGCCGGCTACCTGGTGGCGCAGAACTACCGCGAGGGCCAGATCGTCAAGAAGGGTGATCTGCTCTTCCGCATCGACCGGCGGCCGTTCGAGGCGGCGGTCGCGCAGGCGCGGGGCGATCTCCAGCGCGCCGAGGCCGAGTACGAGCGCAACCGTCTCGACGTCGTCCGTTACACGCCGCTCGTGAAGGAAGGCGCGGTCAGCCAGCAGGAGTTCGACAACGCCGTGCAGCGTCAGCGCGGCTCCGACGCGGCGGTGGCGTCGGCGCGGGCCGCGCTCGACAAGGCGAAGATCGACCTCGGCTTCACGGAGATCCGCTCGCCGGTCGACGGCATCGCGGGCGTGGCGCGCCGGCAGATCGGCGACCTGGTCGGGCCGTCCGACCCCGAGCCCCTCACGGCGGTGTCGCAGCTCGATCCGATGCGCGTGTCGTTCCAGGTCTCGGAACAGGAGTACCTGCGCTACGCGAGCCGCGTCGCGGAGGCCGTCGAGCGCGGCGCTTTCCGCGGCGCGGTTCAGCTCGTGCTCGCCGACGGCAGCATCTACCCGCATGCGGGCAAGGCGTACCCGGCGGGCCTCGGCGTCGATCCGCGCACTGGCACGATCACCGTGAAGGCCGAGTTTCCGAACCCGGGCAACCTGCTGCGGCCGGGCCAGTACGCGCGCGTGCGCGCCCAGACCGACGTCGAGAAGGGCGCGCTCGTGGTTCCGCAGCGCGCGCTGATCGATCTCCAGGGGCGCAAGCAGGTCGCCGTGGTCGTGCCACCCGAGAACAAGGTCGAGATCCGCAACGTCGAGATCGGGCC
>DASUFZ010000282.1:0-3992 GCA_036274295.1 Myxococcota bacterium | reverse complement strand
CACGCGCTCCGGGTCCGAGGCGCCCCGCAGGCCCCTACATTCGGCGGCGGAGGACCTCGAATGAGGGATGTCGCCGTCGTCGCCTACGCAAGGACGGGGATCGCGAAGGCCTCCCGGGGCGCCCTCAACCAGACGCACGGCATCCCTCTCACCGCCCACGTGCTGAAGCACGCCGTGAGCCAGGCCGGTGTCGATCCCGGCGAGATCGAGGACGTCGTCGTCGGCTGCGGCCTGCCGGAGGGTGCGACCGGCCACAACGTCGCGCGCAACGCCGCCCTGGAGGCGGGCTTCGGCGTCGGCGTGCCGGGTATGACGGTCAACCGCTACTGCGGCTCGGGCCTCAGCGCGGCCTCGATCGTCGCGAGCCGCATCGCCGCGGGCGAAGCGGTCTGCGCGCTGGCCGGCGGCGTCGAGAGCATCAGCCTCGTGCAGACGCACATGAACTTCGACGGCTTCGTCTACCCGCCGCTCCAGCAGCGCATGCCCGCCGTCTGGTGGACGATGAATCAGACGGCGGACTTCGTCGCGAAGAAGTACGGCTTCACGCGCGAGGCGCTCGACACCTACGTCGTGGGCAGCCAGCAGCGCGTGGCGGCGGCCGTCGCGGCGGGGAAGTTCGCCGAGGAGATCGTCCCCTTCACCACGGTGATGAAGGTGACCGACAAGGCGACGCAGCAGAGCGCTCTGCGCGAGGTGCGGCTCGACCGCGACGAGGGCCCGCGACCCGACACGACCTTCGAGGGTCTGGCGAAGCTGCCTCCCGTGTTTCCGGGCGGCACCACCACGGCGGGCAACGCGTCGCAGCTCTCGGACGGCGCCGGCGCGGTGGTCATGATGGACGCCGACACCGCCGCGCGGCGCGGCCTGCCGATCCTCGGCCTCTTCCGCGGCATGCAGCTCGCCGGCGTCCCGCCCGAGGAGATGAGCATCGCCATCACGCCGGCGATCCGGAAGCTGATGAAACAGCACGGGCTCGCGATGTCCGACGTCGACCTCTTCGAGCTGCACGAGGCCTACGCCGTCACCACGCTCTACAACCAGGCGCAGCTCCAGACGCCCTGGGAGATCACGAACGTGAACGGCGGCGCCATCGCGCTCGGCCACCCGTACGGCATGTCCGGGATCCGCTATCTCGGCTCGACCCTGCTCGAGCTGCGCCGGCGCAACAAGCGGCGCGCCGTCGTCGGCGTGTGCACGGCGGGCGGCATGGCGACGGCGGCCTATCTCGAGAGGCCCTGAAGGCGGCCCGCGAGGAAGCGGCGCTCGGGCTCGCCGCGGCAGAGCGCGAGCGCGCTCCGGTAGGCGTCGCGCGCCAGGTCGACGTGCCCGGCACGGCGCAGCAGATCGGCGCGCGCCGCGTGATAGGGCAGGTAAGCGGCGAGCCGGCGCGCGTCGCCATCCGCGAGCGCGTCGAGCAGCGCCAGACCCGCGGCGGGTCCATGCGCGCGGCCCTCCGCGACGGCGCGGTTCACGCGCACGACGGGCGTCGGCACGAGCGTCTCGAGCTCGGCGTAGAGACGGGCGAGCGTCGGCCACGGCGTCGCGTCGCCGGCCGGCGCCAGCACGTGCGCCGCCGCGATCGCCGCCTGCAGGGCGTACGCGCCGCGCCCCGCGCACGCCGCCGACGCGCGCAGGGCGGCGAGTCCCTCGCCGAGCTCGGCTTCGCGCCAGCGCGCGCGATCCTGCTCGTCGAGCGGCACCAGCGCGCCGTCGGGAGTGAAGCGCGCGTCGCGACGCGCGTCGTGCAGGAGCATCAGCGCGAGCAGCGCGTGCGTCTCGCCCTCGCGCGGCAGGAGCCCGGCCAGCACGCGCGCCAGGCGGATCGCCTCCGCGCAGAGCGCGCGGCGCACGGCGGGCTCGGCGTCGGTCGCGCTGTAGCCCTCGTTGAAGATCAGGTACACGACCGCCAGCACCGAGGAGAGGCGCTCCGCCCACTCCTCTTCGGGCGGCACGCGGTAGGGAATGCGCGCGGCGCGGATCTTCCGCCGGGCGCGGTCGAGCCGCTTGGCCAGGGTCGCGACCGGCAGCAGGAAGGCGCGCGCGACGGCCTCGGTCGAGAGGCCGCCGAGCATGCGCAAGGTCAGGGCGACTCGAGCTTCGTCCGACAGCGCGGGGTGACAGCAGGTGAAGAGCAGGCGCAGCCGCTCGTCGGGCATGCCCTCGTCCTCCTCCTCCGCTCCCGCGAGACCATCGCGTGCCGCGCTCGCGCGCTCGTCCTGGCGCAGCGCCTCGCCGAGCTGGAGCGCCTCGCGCTTCTCCGCCTGCACCGCGCGATGACGCAGGCGGTCGAGCGCGCGTCGCCGCGCTGCGACGGTCAGCCAGGCGGCCGGCCGCCGCGGCACGCCGTCCTGCGGCCAGCGCTCGAGCGCGGTCGCGAGCGCCTCCTGGAGCGCGTCCTCGGCGAGGTCGAAGTCACCGAAGCTCGCGATCAGCGAGGCGAGCACGCGGCCGTACTCTCGCCGCGCGATCGCCTCGAGCGCCTCGCGGCTCTCCGCGTGGCTCATGCGCGCGCGGCATTCCACTCCGGCCGCACCTCGACGGTGCCGATCTGCACGAGCGGACAGCGACGTGCCCAGCGCAGCGCCTCGTCGAGATCGGCGCACTCCAGCAGCGCGAGCCCGCCGAGGATCTCCTTCGTCTCCGCGAAGGGGCCGTCGTGGACGAGCACCTTGCCTGCCTGACCGCGCAGCGAGGTGGCCGACTCCACCGGCGCAAGGCGCAGCATGCTGCGGAACACGCCGGCGCGGGTCAGCTCCTCGTGCCATTCGCGCATCGCGGCGAGCATCGTCGAGACGCGCGTCTCGCGCTCGGGCTCGGGGAGCTCGGAGAGCGGGGGGTTGTAGAAGAGCAGGGCGTACTGCATGGGGTCCTCCGGCTCCTACTCTGCCATGGCCGTCTTGAAGGAGGGGCGCGCGAGCAGCGCGTGGAAGTAGCGCGCGATCCGCGGCCAGCGGCGCGCGTCGATCGGGGCGCCCACACCGGGCAGGATCGCGAGCTGCGTCCCGATCGCGATGTCCGCGATGCCGAAGCGCGCGAGCACCGAGTCGCCGCTCTCGGGCGCCTGCGACTCCAGGTAGTCCATCGCGGGGGGCAGCTCCTGCTCGAGCAGGACCTTCACGCGCGCCTCGTCCGCATCCTCTCCCTGGAGGAGCTTCTTGACGAAGCGTTCGAAGAGGAGCGGCAGGGTTGCCTGGCCGAGGCGCGTGTCCGCGTACTCCTCGAGGAAGAGCGCCTTCGCGTAGTCGGCCGGCTCGGACGGGTAGAGCGCCGGGCGCGGGTGCTTCTTCTCCAGGTACGCGCAGATGACCGACGAGTCCGGCACGACCACGTCGCCGTCGCGCAGGAAGGGGATCTTCCCGATCGGCGAGAGCGCGAGCAGCTCGGGGGTCTTGGGGAAGGGGACGAGCGGCTCGCTCGCGTAGGGGATGCCCTTCTCCTCGAGCGCGATGCGGACCTTGCGGACGAACGGGGACTGCGGGACGCCGTAGAGCTTCATGCTGCCTCCTGGGCGCGGCGGGTTGCCGGGCTACCCGAACGACGATCGAGACCTGCCGGGAACGACACCTCCCTGGGCCGGGATGCCCTCCGCGATCCGCGGGGCTCGCCGTCCGCGACGCACCGCGCCGTCGACCGCGGCGTACTCGAGCTCGACGCCCGCGCGCGCCGCGCGCAGCAGCAGCCCGCCGCGGCTCATGTCGCCGCGGCCGACGAATGCGCCGGGGAAGAGCAGGGCGCGGCCGAACACGGCGAGCAGGACGTCCACGTACTTCGGCGTCGCGATGCTGCCGAGGAGCACGACCTGGGCGCTCGCCGGGAGCTGCTCGCGCAGGCGCTCCGCGCCCGCGCGCAGCGGCTTCGCATAGCGCCCGTTGCCGGCGTCGATCGGCACGCGCGCGAAGGCGCGCACGTCGCGCAGGCGGATCGCGGTGTCCGGCGCGACGAGTCCGCGATCGGCCGTGATGACGAGCGCGCCGGGACAGCCGTCGGGCGGC
>DASUFZ010000281.1:0-6299 GCA_036274295.1 Myxococcota bacterium | reverse complement strand
TCGTATGGGCGGACGACGCGGTCGTCTGGGAGAACGTCCCGCGCGAACGCGCCTGCGCGAGCTACGTCGTTCGACGCGCCGTCGCGAACGGGGCATCGACCACGCACGTCGAGCGCATCCGCCGCGGCGCGCTGCGAACCGCCATGCACGCCCTGCCGCACGGGGCCTGGTGCATCGCCAAGGGGCTCGCGCTCGCGGCGCTCCACGTCCGCGCCGGCGGACGCCGCGTGCGCGCGCTCGAGCTGGCCGGCTACGGCGTCGGCCGCATCGCGGGCGCACTCGCGAGGGCACCGCGTTGAGGTACCCGTCGCTCGCGACGCTCCGCTGGCTCCACCTCGCGACCGACGCGCTGCTCGTCGCGGCCGGCTGGCTCGGCGCCTGGGCGATCCGCTACGCGCTCGGCGACGAGCTCGGCAAGCCGATCAACGACTTCGGCACCTACGTCCGCGCGCTGCCGATCATCGTCGTCCCGTGGATCGCGACGTGCTGGTGGTTCGACATCTACGAGACGTCGCGCATGCGCACGCCGACCGTCGAGCTCTCGAAGCTCGTGCGCGGCTCGGCGCTGGGCCTGCTCGTGATCGGCTCGGCGGGATTCTTCTTCCGTGAGCTCTCGTTCGGGCGCAGCATCGTGCTCGCGTCGCTCGGATTGAACCTGCTGCTCCAGGGCGCGAGCCGCCTGGCCTTCTTGCGCATCGAGACGGCGCTGCGCCGCGCCGGCCTGCACGACGTCCCCGTGCTGATCGTCGGCACCGGCGTGCCCGCGATCCGCCTGCTCCAGAAGCTCCAGGACCACCCCGAGACCGGCTATCGCGTCGTCGGCTTCGCCGTCGACGAGAATCCAGTGCCGGACAAGGACGTCGCCGGGCATCCCGTGCTCGGCCACGTCGATGGCCTGCGCGCGCTCGTCGTCCGGCACCGCGTGCGCGAGGTCTTCGTCGCGCTGCCCTCGCTCTCGCACGCGCGCATGCTCTCGCTCGTCCTCGAGTGCGAGGACCTGCGGGTCGAGTTCCGCTGCGTGACGAACCTCTTCGAGGTGTTGACGGCCGGCACGCAGGTCGACCTCGTCGACGACCTGCCGCTCGTTCGCCTCGGTCGCGAGCGCATGAATCCGCTCTACGCGCCGGCCAAGCGCGTCTTCGACGTGATCGGCGCGGCGCTCGCGCTCTGCGCGTCGGCGCCGCTGATGCTCTGGGTCGCCTGGAAGCTGCGCCGCCAGGGCGTCCCGCCGCTCTTCGTGCAGGAGCGGGTCGGGGAGGGCGGCCGCACCTTCCGCATGTGGAAGTTCCGCACGCTCGAGGTCGGTGCGGAGCCCTACGCCATCGCGCCGCGCGATGCGGCGGATCCGCGCATCACGCGCTTCGGGCGCTGGCTGCGCGCCACGAGCATCGACGAGCTGCCGCAGCTCTGGAACGTGCTGCGCGGCGAGATGTCGCTGGTGGGACCGCGGCCCGAGATGCCCTTCATCGCCGCGACCTACGACGACTGGCAGCGGCGCAGGCTCGGCGTGAAGCCCGGCATCACCGGGCTGTGGCAGATCCTCGGCCGCAAGGACCTGCCGATGCACGAGAACCTCCAGTACGACTTCTACTACATCCGCCACCGCTCGCTGGCGTTCGATCTCTCGATCCTCGTGCGCACGGTCGGCGCGGTGCTCTCGCGCCGCGGCGCCTTCTAGGCGGCGCGCGTGGACGTCTCGATCTGCGTCGCGACGTACCGCCGACCCGCAGGGCTCGCGCGCCTCTGCGCGAGCCTCGGGCGCATGAAGCTGCCGCCGGGGCTGCGGATCGAGCTGATCGTGGTGGACAACGATCCCGCTGCGTCCGAGACGGCTTCGCTGCCGGACGCGGGCGGCCTCCCGGCGCGCAGACTGCGCGAGCCGGAGCGCAACATCGCGCGCGCGCGCAACGCGGCCGTCGCGGCGGCGCGCGGCACGTGGCTGGCCTTCGTCGACGACGACGAAGAGGTCGACGAGATGTGGCTCGCGGCCTACCTCGCGCAGGCGGAGCGCACGCCCTGCGATGGCCTCTTCGGACCCGTGCAGCCGCGCCTCGAGCGTCCCGACGCGAGCGGTACGGAGCAGCTCGCGTGGTTCGCGAGCCGCCAGCGGCACGCGGGCGTGCGGGTGCCGCCCGAGGCGATGCTGACCGGCAACGCGTTCCTGCGTCGACATCTCTTCGAGGGAGCGGCCTTCGATCCCGCGCTCGGGCGCAGCGGCGGCGAGGACACGGAGCTCTTCGGGCGGCTGTGCGCGCGCGGCGCCGACTTCCGCTGGTGCGTCGAGGCGCGGGTCGACGAATGGATTCCGCCCGAACGGCTGCGTGCCGGCTGGCTGCTGCGCCGCGCCTGGCGCGGCGGCAATGTGCACGGACGCCTCGCGCGGCGCGGGTCGCGAGCGCAGGCCCTGCGCGGCGCGCTGCGCGCGACGGCAGGGCTCGTCGTCGAGCTCGCGCGGCTGCCGCTGGGAATCCTCGAAGGGCGCGCGGGACGGCTGCGCGCGGCGATGCGCTTCGCGACCGCGTGCGGGCGCATCGCGGGCGTCTGCGGCCACGTCTACGAGGAGTACCGGGGCTGATGCGGATCGGCATCTTCCACAACCGCTACTTCGAGCGCGGCGGCGAGGACGTCGCGGCCGACGCCGAAGCCGCGCTCCTCGCCAAGGCCGGCCACGAGGTGCACCGCTTCAGCGCGGACAACCGCGAGGCGCTCACCCGCTCGCCGCTCGCGCCGGTCCGCACCGCGTTCGCGGCGCACTGGAACCCCGAGACACCGCGCCGCGTCGACGCGTTCCTCGACGCGCATCCCATCGACGTCGCGCACGTGCACAACTTCTTCCCGGTGCTCTCGCCCTCGCTCCACTGGGCGCTCGCGCGCCGCGGCGTGCCGGTCGTGCAGACCTTGCACAACTACCGGCTGCTCTGCGCGAACGGAATGTTCCTGCGCGCGGGCAAGCCGTGCGAGGAGTGCGTCAGCCGCGGACCCTGGAACGCGCTGCGGCACGGCTGCTACCGCGGCTCGCGTGCGCAGACGGCGGTGTGGGCACGCACGACCGCGCACCACCGCCGGCGCGGCACCTGGGAGGACGCGGTCTCGCTCTTCACGACGCCGTCGGAGTTCGCGCGCGCGAAGCTCCTCCAGGCGGGGCTCGCGCCGGAGCGCGTGGTGACGAAGCCGAATCCGGTGGCGGACCCCGGGCCGCCCGCGCCGCCCGGCGAAGGCGCGGTCTTCATCGGCCGCCTCTCGCACGAGAAGGGCGTCGATCTCCTGCTCGACGCGTGGCGCGAGCAGGGCGGCGCGCCGCTCACGATCGTCGGCAGCGGACCCGAGGAGGCGCGCCTGCGCGCACAGGGCGAGCGCATTCCCGGCGTGCGCTTCCTCGGCGCGCAGGACCACGGGCGCGCGCTGGCGGCGATCGCCGCGGCGGCCTTCGTGGTGGTGCCGTCGCGCTGGTACGAGGTCTTCCCGATGGCGGCGCTCGAGGCGCTCGCCTGCGGGCGCGCGCTCGTGGTGCCGCACGACACCGCGCTCGCCGAGATCGTCGAGCCCGGGCGCACGGGCCTGCACTTCGCGTTCGGCGATGCCGCGGATCTCGCGCGCGCCTGTCGCGAGCTGCTGCACGCGCCGGCCTTCACGCGCGCGCTCGGCGAGGAGGCGCGCGCCTGCTACGAGGACCTGTACGCGGAGGGCCCCGCGCTCGCGCGCCTCGAGGCGGTGTACGCGTCGGTCCTGCGCGCCAGCGCGTAGTCGATCGCGCGCCGCATCCCGCCCGCCATCGCCTCCGGGCCGAAACGCTTCGCCGTGTCGGATGCCGCCACGCCCATGCGCTCGAGCGCGTCGCTCGCGAGCGCGGTCCGCAGCGCCTCGCCGAAGCCGGCCGCGTCGGTCGGGTCGAAGAGCCAGCCGTTGCGCCCCGGCTCGATCAGGTCGTCGGCGCAGCCTGCCAGGCGCGAGCACAGCACGGGCACGCCGCAGGCGAGCGCCTCGTTGACCACGATCCCCCAGGTGTCGCCGAGGCTCGCGAAGATGTGGAGGTCCGCTGCCGCGTGGATCGCCGGCATCTCGCTCGCGGGCAGCCCCGGCAGCAGCGCGATCTCTCCGGGACGCGCGCGCTGCGCGTCGCGCACGGCGTGCGCCAGCGGGCCGTCGCCGACGAAGCAGAGCGTCCAGCGCGCGCGCAAGGACTCGGGCAGCCGCGCCCAGGCGGCGAGCAGCGGCAGGATGCCCTTCACGGGCACGAGGCGGCCGGCCACGAGGGCGACGCGCTCGCGCGCTCGTGCCGCGCCGCGCAGCGCGTGTCGCGCCACCAGCGGCTCCATGCCCGAGAGCGCGCGCTCGAAGCCCGGCGCGTCGTGCGAGCTCGGCGCGTCGAAGATGCGCTCGTCCGGGACGCCGAACCCGCGCAGGGCCTCGCGCGCCTGCACGCCCATCCCGATCACCGCGTCGGCGCGCGCCAGCAGGCGGCGGCGCATGCCCTGGCGCGCCGACGACGACACGTCGCCCGACACGCGCGACGGATAGCTCCAGAGCACGAGGGGCACGCGGTTCCAGCGCGTCCACGCCGCGGCCAGCAGCGAGCGCGCGCCGAGCTCCGCGCTGACGACGACGTCCGGGCGGAAGCGACGCAGCGCGGAGATCGTCCCCCACGGCAGATGCACGCTCACGCTCTGCTCCACGCCGGAGCTGCGCTCGACGAGCTGGCGCCGCTCGAAGCGCAGGCTCCGCACCAGCTCGACGTCGAGCGAGGACAGGCCCTCCTCGTAGGCCTGGAGCCAGGCGTCGCCCCAGTGGGGCTCCGTCTGCGTCGAGAGCAGCAGCCGCAGCCGCCAGCCCGGCGTCGCCGCGAGATCGCGGTAGACCGGCAGTATGTAGGCCGTGAGCGCGTTCGTGAGGAGTGCGACTCGCATCAGTAGGCCTTGTAGAACGAGAGGGGTGCGTTGCGCGGCGGCTCGGCGAGCGCGAGCACCAACGCGCCGTCCGGGACGTCCGCCTCGAAGTGCGCCGCGTGCGCGCCGGCCTCGAGGTCCATCACCTCGCCCGGCCGCAGCACGCGCTCGCCCACCCGGATCGGCGCCGGCGCGCCGACGGGGATCCAGCGGTAGCGGCCCGGCACGATCAGCTCGAAGGGCTGTTCGGCGCCCCTAGACCCGCGCAGGCGCCGCCCCGCGACGTACACGGACGCGCGGTATGGCTGGTAGTTCTCGGCCCAGAACTCCTGCAGCTCGGGCGGGAACTGGTGCAGCCGGAACGACTGCACCATGTAGCGGACCGGCGCGGCGCGGAATGCCTTCTCGAAGCGAGCGACCTCCGACTCGCGCTCGGCGCCGCCGAAGTGACGGTAGATGGTGTAGGAGAACCAGCTCCCGAGCGGGGGCTTCGGGCCGCAGAAGAGCGCCGACTCCGGGTGGAAGCCCGCCTGGTCGCCGAAGTTGCGGTGCACGAAGGCGATGCTCTCGCGCTGGACCGCCTGCGTGTCGTCGAGCTGACGTTCGAGCGCGACGGCGCCCTGGAGCGCGATGAGCGTCCACAGGAGCGCCGCGGCGACGCGCAGCTCTCGCGCGCGTCCCGCGAAGAGCTCGCGGCGGATCGGCTCGGCGGCCAGCGCGAGCGCGACGGCGGGAAAGAGGCCGAGCGTCATCCAGAAGTACGAGAAGGCCGCGGCGTGGAAGAGTCCGACGGCGAATCCCGTCGCCAGCACCAGCCAGGCCGCGAGGGCGCGCCGGTCGAGGGCGCCGCGCCGGAGCGAGCGCGCGGTGACGACGGCGAGCGCAGCCAGCAGCACCAGGTGCGGCACGAGCGTCGGCAGCAGCGCGAGGTACTGATCCCAGCCGATCGTGCCGCGGTAGAAATCGAACACGTCGAGCTGCGCGCTGATCAGCGGCGCGGGCAGCACGTCGCGCGCGGGGTGTCCGGGCGTCAGCTCGTAGCGCGACGAGAGAAGCGTGCGGAAGCCGAGCCACACGCTCGAGGCGCCCGCGCCGAGGAAGGCCGCGCGCGCGAGCTCGCGCCGGGCCTGCCAGCCCGTCTCGAAGAGACGGACCAGCGCGAGCCCGCCGCAGAGCGCCGCCACGTAGGCGAGCTTCTGGGACGAGAGCCAGCCGAGCGCGAGCGCCGCGCCGGCCGCGAGCGCCAGGCTCGGACGCCGCTGCGAGGCGAGCAGCGCGACGCCGCCCCAGACGCCGCCCGCCAGCGCGAGCTGATCGGTGCGCACCTGGAGCGACCACTCGAGGAACACGGGGAGCAGGCCTAGCAACGCGACGCCGAGGCCGACGTCGTGCAGGCGGCGCTCGCTGCCGCGCAGC
>DASUFZ010000280.1:0-5256 GCA_036274295.1 Myxococcota bacterium | reverse complement strand
GAGATTCTCGGGCCTGCGACGCCACTCTTCATACAACGATGCCGCCTCTCCCCCGCCGGCGCGCGTTGGCCGTACTCCAGCTGGCGATGTTCGTGCTTGCGCCGCTCGGCCCGGCGCGGGCGGCGACGATCACGGTCGTCGGGACGGCAGGCGCGAACGGCGCGACCGACCTCACGGGCGGGGACGGAGAAGACGGCGGCGACGCGATCGCCCTGTCCGCCGGGCCCGACAGCTCGAACACCGCCACGTCGACGGGCGGCGCAGGCGGCGCCGGCGGAGCTGGAATTGCGGGCCCGGGCGGCGCAGGTGGCGACGGTGGGGACGCGGACGCAACGGCGAGCGCCAGCTCGGGGACCGCGACGCCTTCGGCGACGGCCAATGCCACGGGCGGAGCCGGCGGCGCCGGCGGTCAGGGCGATCTACCCGGCGGCGGACTCGTCGCCGCGGGCGGAGCCGGAGGTGAGGCAAACGCGTCCGCCACCGCCACCTCCACGGCCGCCGATCGCGGCGCGCTCGCGACGGTGAACGTGACCGGAGGAACCGGCGGAGCCGCGCGCACGGTCGGCGCAACGGGCGGCGCCGGTGGCGCGGTCTCCGGAACGGCGCAGGCGATCGCAGAGACTGCGGGCGCTTCGGTCCAGTCCAGCGCGATTCTCGAGGCACGCGGCGGCGATGGCGGCGCCGGGCTGGTCGCGGGCGCGCACGGAGGTGACGGCGCGTCGGTGTCGCTCGACGATGCCGCATCGGCGGACGTCGGGTCGGCCAGCACGCTCCAGCTGCGCCAGACCGCACGCGGCGGCGCGGGCGGCGCGAGCCAGGCCGGGAGCGCCGGACGCGGTGGCGACGCCAGCTCGAGCCTGACCGTTCCGCCCGGCAGCGGCGCCGTCAGCGGAACCGCGATCAGCTTCGGAGGCAACGGCGGCAGCGTGACCTCGGGCGGGATCGCGGGCGAGGCCGGAGATGCTGCAGCTGCCGTGCAGATCCAGTCGAACGGCCGCAACGCCGCCAGCGAAGCCACGGGCGGCTCCGGCGGCAGCGCGAGCTCGGGTGTGGGCTCGGGAACATCCGGCGGTGACGCCGAAGCCCACGCGGACGTCGTCGGCGGCGCGGCCTTCGTCGTCGGCAGGGCGAACGCCACGGGAGGAGCGGGTGGCACCGGACGCGGCGCGGGGCAGCGAGGCGGTGACGGTGGATATGCCACCGGCACGGCGCGCGCGACCAACACGAGCGCGGACGAGGTGCGATCCCTTCTGACGGCGATCGGCGGCGGAGGCGGCGCGGGACTGGACGGAGCGGATGGCGGAGACGGTGCGAGCGTCGCGTTGGTCGATGCCGTCAGCGGAAGCTCGCCGGGAGAGCTGGTCCTGTCGCAAGACGCGCGCGCCGGCGCGGGCGGATCCGCCTCCGGCGGCGGCCAGGCCGGGCAAAGCGGCGACGCCTCGTCGGAGCTCACGGCGACGAATCCCGGTGGCGGCTCCCTTGATGTCGTCTCGCGAGCCGTCGCGCCCGTGAGCCAGGGACGCGCCAGCGACGCGCACGCCTCTGCGAGCGGAACCGCGAGCGGGGTGGTGGATGTGAGCGCCACCGCCATCGGTGGGGCTGCGGGAGTCGGAGATGGCGGCGCGGCCACGCTCGGCACCGTTCGAGGGGTGTCGACGGGCGGCAGTAGAGTGACCGTGACGGCGCGCGCGGAGGGTGGAAACGCGATCGGCGTCGGCGCGGCCAACGGCGCGAGCATCTCGCTCGTCGACGTCGTCGACGGCTCGACGACGGGATCCCTCACGCTCCGGCAGAGCGCCTTCGCAGGCAGTGCCTCGACCCTTCCGGGATCGAGTGGACGCGGCGGCGACGCTCGCAGCGAGCTCACGCGCGCGGTGAGCGCCAGCTCCTTCTCGACCGTGCTGGAGGCGGTCGCTGGTGGCAGCACGTTCGATCCAGCGGGATTCGCGCTGGAGGGCGCGACGGGCGCCGTGGAGGCCGATGTCGCCAACGACGCGGGCAGCGCCAGGCTCTTCTACTACGCCGAAGGCGGCTTCGCGACGCCGTTCGGCCAGAGCGGCCTGGCGGGAGAGGCAGGCGGCGCGGCGAGCGCCGATCTTCGCGCCACGACCACGGGTGACGGTCACGACATCGTGATTGGTCCTTTGACGGCCGGCGGAACGCTAGGCGGCCGCGGTGGCCGCGGCGACATGTCCGATGGCGGTCGGGGCGGCGCTGCACAGACGCGCGCCGAAGCCGACGCCCAGGGCAACAGCGCCGTCGAGGTGCACGCGCTCGCGATGGGCGGAACGGGTGGACTGCGATCGGGGAGCGCGCAAACGGGCGACGGCGGCGACGCGTCGTCGATCGCCATCGGAGCCAACGCGGGCTCGCAGAGCGTGCAGGTGACCGCGGAAGCCGTCGGCGGGGAAGCAGGAGGTGCGTTCAGCAGCGCCCAGGAGTTCGGCCGGGGAGGATCCGGGACGGCGCTCGCGCACGGGAGCTCGAGCGGCGGCGGCGACGTGACGGTGATGGCGATCGTCCGGGGCGGTGCCGCGAACAGCGCGGAGGCGGGCGACGTCGCGATGACCGACGCCGTCTCCGGCTCGACGACCGGGCGGCTGCGGCTCGTGCAGGAGGCGCGAGGCGGCGCCGCGAGGGATGGACTGGGAGGCGACGCCAGCTCCCTCCTCGACCGCTCGGACACCGACGGCGGTCGACTCGAAGTGGTGTCGCGCGCCTTCGGCGGCGATGCCGGCAGCGGCGTAGCGGGCGGCGGCCACGCGGAAGCCGTGGCCACGGGCCGGGAGGACGTCAGCGTCGAGGCGAGCGCCACGGGCGGCGGGGGCGCCCAGGCCGGTGCTGCCTCCCTCGGCCGCGTGTTCGGTGAGTCGCTCGAGGGCGGGGCGGTGCAGGTCCTCGGATCCGTGCAGGGAGGCCTCGTCGCCGCGGGCAGTGAAGGAGACGGTCCGTCCGTCGCACTCGAGAACGCCGTCGACGGCGCGACCACGGGTGCGCTCACGTTGATCCAGCGCGCCACCGCCGGCAGCGCCGCCTTCGGATCCACCACCGGGCGCGCCGGAAACGCGTCGAGCCGGCTCTCCAAAACGGCGGACGTCGAGGCGCTGACGGTGGTGGCGGAGGCCTTCGGAGGGCGTACCGCCTCTCCGGCCCCGACGCGCGGCGGCAGCGCCGAGGCGCTCGCCACCGCGTCGAACGGTGCGGGCTCCGCCGTCGCAGCAGCGACGGCCAACGCGGGTCCGGCGCGAGAGGCCGCGCTCGCGCGGGCCGTGGCCACCGGCTCCACGGGCGGAGCTTCGGCGGAAGCCCAGTCGACGAGCACGCCCTTCACCATCGGGCGCGCACGCACCGAAATACCCGTGACCTCGACCGGTGTCGCGGAGGCGCGTGCCGACGCGACGGGCAGCCTCCCCGCGGTCGGCGGGAGCGCCGACTCGTTCGCGCACGTGACCACCGCCGACCCGAACAGCAACCCGATCTGGGGGCTCGCGGCGTTCGGCCTCAGCGACCACCAGGGCCTCGAAGACGACCTCGTGCTGCGCTCGGAGGCCCTCTTCACGTACCGCGATTTCGACCCGCTCTCGTTCCTGACGGTGAGCTTCCTCTCGGCGGAGCCGACGACCCTCGCCTTCGAAGAGCTGCGCTTCCAGATCCGCAACGGAAGTCTGGTGCTCGTCGAGGAATCGTTCGACCAGGTGGCGGATGCGCTCGCCTTCTTCCAGGGAACGCTCGATCTCTCCTTCGGCAGGGTCGTCGACGTGCTCGACCTGTACTTCGTCATGGAGCTGCGGAGCGGCGGCGTCGGCTCGGGCTTCGCGACCCAGTTCGCGATCGGCACCGCGGCGATCCCGGAGCCGGGCACGGCCTCCCTGCTCGTCCTCGGGATCGTGCTGCTCACCGCGCGGCGCCGGCGCGCCGCCTAGCGCGCGCTCCGCACCAGCTCGTAGAGCGCCCTCGCCGCGGGCGAGAGCTGCGCGCCCTTGCGCGTGACGAGCACGAGCGAGCGCGTCACCACCGGCTGTACGAGCGGCACGACGCGCAGGTTCGGGTACGCGCCCTCCTGGACGGCGAGGCTCGGCACGATCGCCGCCGCCACGCCCGCCGCGACGAGCCCCAGCGCCGTCGAGCTGCGCTGCACCTCGTAGTGCGCGCGCAGGTGCGGACGCTCGCCCGCGAGCGCGCCGTCGAGGAGCGGGCGGTTGCCGCTCTCGGCGCCGACGAATACGAGCGGGTGCGGCTCGAGCTGCCGCCAGGCGAGGCGCTTGCGCTTCGCGAGCGCGTGGTCGCCGCGGCAGATCAGCACGAAGCGGTCCTCGACGAGCGATTCGCTCACCAGCTCCGGGTCCTGCGGCCCCGCGATCTGGATGCCGAACTCCGCCTCGCGCCGGCGCACGGCGTCGGTCACGCCCGACGACGCCTGATCGAGGATGCGCACGCGGTTGCCCGGGTACCGCGCCGCGTACGCCTTCAGGATGCGCGGCAGGAAGCGGATGCCGACGGTCGGCACGCACGCGATGGTGACGTCGCCGCGCTGCGCCCTGCCCGTCTCGCGGATCTCGACCAGCGCGGCGGTCAGCTCGCCGTGCAGGCGGTGCGCCTGCGGCAGGAACGCGCGGCCGATCGGCGTCAGCGCGACGGAGCGCGTGGTGCGCTCGACCAGCTTCACACCGAGCAGATCCTCGAAGTTCTGGAGGCGCCGCGTGAGCGCGGTCTGCGTGATGTGGAGCTGGCGCGCCGCCTTGTGGAAGCGGCCCTGCTCCGCGATTGCCAGGAAGGCCTCGAGCCCGAGCGTATCCAGATTCATGCACGATCCTCATCAATACTCGCAATAAATCCATTTTACTGGAGAACGCTCGGGGCCGAAGCTCCCGGACATGGACCCCAACGAAGCGACTCCCGACCGCACCGCCCTCTGCTACGCGCGCATGAAGCGCAATCTCGAGCTCGTGCGCGGCCGCACGTCCGCTCCGCTGACCCTCGCCGACAAGCTGCTCTATGGGCATCTCGACGACGCGCAGGCAGCCGAGCTCGTGCCGGGCCGCAGCTACCTGCGCCTGCGCCCCGACCGCGTCGTCCTCCAGGACGTGCTCGGCCAGACCGCCATGCTCCAGTTCGCGCAGACCGGGCGAGCGCGCGCGGCGCTGCCGACCTCGATCCACTGCGACCACCCGATCCAGGCGCGGATCGACGGCGACACGGATCTCCGCACCTCGCTCGCGGAGGACGGCGAGGTCTACGCCTTCCTGCGCTCGGCCG
>DASUFZ010000279.1:0-7009 GCA_036274295.1 Myxococcota bacterium | reverse complement strand
TGCGGCGGAACGCGTCCGAGTCCGGAGGCCGCTGTGTCGTCGCGCGCGCGGGCCACCTCACCCCCCATGGTGTGGTGCGGGCGCCGATTCTACCTCAATCCTCGTCGGACTCTTCGCTCTCTTCTTCGCGTTCTTCGCGTCGGCCGCGGCGTCGTTCGCGGCGATCCTCGTCGGAGGCGCGCTGCTCTTCGGCCTCTTCTTCCGCCTCCTCGGGCGCGCCCTCGACGGCGACGACCTGGAGCTTGATCTTCGCGATCACGTCGCGGTGGAGCTTCACGGGCACGGCGTGCTCGCCGACGTGCTTGATGCCCTCGCGCAGGTCGATGCGGCGCCGGTCGATTTCGAACCCGCGTTCGGCGAGCACCGTCGCGATCTGCGCGGAAGTGACGCTTCCGAACAACCGGCCGCCTTCTCCGGCGCGCGCGGTGACGGAGAAGACCTGCGCCTCGAGCTGGTCCTTGCGCGCGCGCAGGTCCTTCAGCTCCTTGGCGGCCTTCTCGGCGACGATGCGCCGGTGGTGCTCGAGCTCCTTGACCCGCGACTCGGTCGCGCGAATCGCCTTCCCCTGCGGGAGGAGGAAGTTGCGCGCGTAGCCCGGCTTGACGCTGACGACGTCGCCCGCCTCGCCGAGGTTGTGCACCGACTCCGTGAGGATGAGCTTCACGGCAGTCATTCGGCGTCCTCCTCGTCCTCGTCATCGCGGTCTCGATCGCGACCCCGATCCCGGTCGCGGTCGTCCCGATCGTCGCGATCGCGGTCGCGATCGGAGTCATCGGTATCCCGCTCGCCCTCGTCGTCGCGATCGCCCTCGGCGTCGCGCGACGCGCGGGCCGCGGCCTCCTCGGCCTCGCGCGCAGCTCGCTCGGCGGCCTTGCGCTTGCGGTCCTCTTCGAGCCCGACGGCTTCCTGCTTGCGCGCCTCGACGTCCTCGACGTTCGCATTTGCGACGACGGTCAGGAAGCGCAGGATCGAGTCGTCGATGCGCGCGGCGCGCTCGAGCTCGGGCACCACCTTGCCGTTCGAGAGGAAGTGCAGGGCCAGGTAGTGGCCCTTCTGGAAGTTGCGGATCTCGTAGGCCAGCCGGCGGCGTCCGAGCTCGTCGTAGTGCAGCCGGACGTCCCCGGCGCGCTCGACGATGCCCTCGAACTTCTCGCAGATCCGCGCGATCCCTTCGTCGGTGATCTCGGGCTGGACGACGAAATTGAACTCGTACTCGCGCACAGGCTCCTCCTCGTGGACGGAGGGCCGCGTGAGGCGGCCGGCTCCGAGCCCCTTCCGACGTCGGCCAGCGCGGCGGCGCGTGGAGTCGGGGCTGAGGTTGCGGGGGCGAGAGAGTTAGCCCGCCGCGCTCTCGGCTGCCATCTCCAGAAGCGTCTGGTGGACGCGCGGATCGTCGGTCAGCTCGGGGTGGAAGGTCGTGGCCATGACGGAGCCCTGGCGGATCCAGACGGGCCAGCCGTCCACGCGCGCGAGCACCTCGACCTCGGGGCCCGGACGGCGCAGCCGCGGGGCCCGGATGAAGACGCACTCGAGGTCGCCCTCGCGGCTCTCCGCTCGGGTCGAGAACGAGTCGACCTGGGTGCCATAGGCGTTGCGCACGGCGACGACGTCGAGCAGGCCGAGCCCGCGGACGGGGTGATTCTCCACCTCCTTCGCCAGCAGGATCGCCCCGGCGCAGGTGCCGAGGATCGGATGGCCCGCGCGTGCGAAGTCCTGGAGCGGCTCGTAGAGCCCGAGCCGCTCCAGTCCCTTCGAGATGGTCGTGCTCTCGCCACCCGGCAGGATCAGGGCGTCGAGGTCGGCGAGGTCCTCCTTGCGGCGAACCCGCACGGCCTCCGCGCCGACGCGGGCGAGCGCGGCGGCGTGGGCTTCCACGTCGCCCTGGATCGCGAGGATCCCGACCCGCGCCTTCCTGCGGCCCACGGCGTCGTTACCAGCCCCGGTTCGCCAGGCGCTCGTGCTCGGCCAGGGTCTCCATGGAGATGCCCGGCATGGCGGCCGCCAGGCCGCGGCTCGCGTCGAGGATCTCCTTGGCCTCGTCCCAGTGCGTGCAGGCGCGCACGATCGCCTTGGCGCGCGCGGCCGGATCCTCGCTCTTGAAGATGCCCGAGCCGACGAACACGGCCTCGGCGCCGAGCGCGCGGCAGAGCGCCGCGTCGGCCGGGGTCGCGATGCCGCCCGCCGCGAAGTTCGGCACGGGCAGCTTGCCGTCGGCGGCCACGCGCCGCACCAGCTCGAGCGGCGCGCCGAGCTCCTTGGCGCGGGTCGGCAGCTCCTCCGGCGCCAGCGCGCCGAGGCCGCGGATGTCGCCGATCACCTGCCGCAGGTGGCGCACCGCCTCGACGATGTTGCCGCTGCCGGCCTCGCCCTTGGTGCGGATCATGGCCGCGCCCTCGCCGACGCGGCGCAGCGCCTCGCCGAGGTTGCGCGCGCCGCACACGAAGGGCGAGCGGAAGTCGTGCTTCCAGATGTGGTGCTCTTCGTCGGCGGGCGTCAGCACCTCGCTCTCGTCGATGAAGTCGACGCCGAGCGCCTCGAGCACGCGCGCCTCGACGAAGTGCCCGATGCGCACCTTCGCCATCACCGGGATCGAGACGACGCGCTGGATGCCCTCGATGATCTCCACCGCGCACATGCGCGCGACGCCGCCCTCCTTGCGGATGTCGGCCGGCACACGCTCGAGCGCCATCACCGCCGCGGCGCCTGCGTCCTCGGCGATCTTCGCCTGCTCCGGGTTGGTGACGTCCATGATGACGCCGCCCTTCAGCATCTCGGCGAGGCCGACCTTGATCCCGAAGGCCTCTGCGCCGGTGCGTCCCGCGCCCTTGCCGTTTCCGTCGCTCATCGCTCTGGTCCTCCTGAAAGAAGCGTTCAGACGTGGATGGCCGACGCGCGCCGCGGCTCGCCGCCCGCGAGCCGCTCGCGCACGAGTCGCCCGAGCTTCCCCGCGCCGTCGCGCAGCGCGTCGGGGCCGGCCATGGCGAACGACAGGCGCAGGCAATGCGACGCGCGCCCGTCGTGGTGGAACTGGAAGCCCGGCGCGAACAGCACGCCCGCGCGGATCGAATCGGAGAGCAGATCGCGCGTGTCGATGCCGCCCGGCAGCTCGACCCACACCTGGTAGCCGCCCTCGGGCGTGTTCCAGCGCGCGCCTTCCGGCAGCTCCTTCTCGAGCGCCTCGAGCAGCGCGTCGCGGCGCTCGCGCAGCGCGCGGCGCAGGCGTCCGAGGTGGCGCTCGTACTCGCCGCTCTCGACGAACTCGGCCAGCGCGGCCTGGAGCGGCAGCGAGTCGGAGAGATCGCTCGCGTGCTTCAGCGCGAGCAGCGCGTCGACGGCCGCGCCGCGCGCGACGACGGCGCCGACGCGCGCGCCCGGAAAGAGCGACTTCGAGAACGACGACAGGTGCACGACCAGGCCCGAGGTATCGAGCCCCGCGAGCGGCGGCGTCGCGCGGCCGTCGATGCGGAGGTCCATCTCGTAGCCGTCCTCGATGATCGGCTTGCCGCAGCGGTGCGCGATCTCGAGCAGCGCGCGCCGGTGCGCGGGCGCCGTCGTCGTCCCCATCGGGTTGTGGAAGGTGGGGATCGTGTAGAAGAGCTTCACGTCGGGGCGCGAGAGCGCGCGCTCGAGCGCGCCGAGGTCGGGGCCCTCGGGTGTCATCGGCACGGGCACGCTGCGCAGCCCGTGCGCGTGCGCGGCGCCGAGCGCGTTGTTGTAGGTCGGCTCCTCGAGGGCGATCGCGTCGCCCTGCGAGGCGAAGAGGCGCAGCGCCAGCGAGATGCCCTGGCTGGCGCCATGACACAGCACGATCTCCTCGGGTGTCGCGGGAAGTCCGGCGCTGCGCAGCCGCGCGGAGAGCGCCTTGCGCAGCGGCGCGTAGCCCTGCGTCTCGCCGTAGAGCAGCAGCTCGGGACCGCCGCGCGCGAGCACGCGCGAGAGCGCCTTGCGGAAGGCGTCGGCGGGATAGAGCGCGGGATCGGGCACGACGGCGTGCAGCGGGATGGCGCCCTTGGCGAGGCCGAAGCGCGGGCGCGAGCGCTCGAAGGCGAGCAGGCGATCGACGAGCGGCGGGAAGCTCGGCTGGAAGGCGTGGCCGTTGCCGTTCGTCTTCGCGGGCGCGGCGACGAAGGTGCCGCGGCCGACGGTGGATTCGAGCAGGCCGGCCTCGGCGAGCGCGTCGTAGGCCTGCGCGACGGTGTCGCGGTTCACGCCGAGCGTGCGCGCGAGCTCGCGGATCGTCGGCAGGCGGGCGCCCGCCTCGAGCCGGGCCGCCTCGATCTCGCCCTGGATCTGGTCCGCGATCTGCCGGTAGACCGGCCGCTCGCCGCGTTCGCCGTCGCGCGAGAGGGAGATGCGCATGACCGCCGAGAGTACGGAGACGATGGGGGGCGGTCAATCGGTATTTGGCCGGTCAACAAGAAGTTTTTGTAGATCGATCGTGCCGGCCTATACCGGACAATCCTCTGCCCGGTTCCAGGTGTTCATCGCCGCCGCGACGCCATCGCAGAGCGCGCCCGCCAGCGCCTGCGCCGCGCGCGCGACGAGCGCGGGCAGCGCCGCCTCCTCGTCCGGCGAGAAGGACTCGAGCACCCAGTCGGCCGTGTCGGTGCCCGCCGGCCCGCGCCCGACGCCGAAGCGCAGGCGCGGGAAGTCGTCGCGGCCGAGGCGCTCGATCACGTGGGTGAGCCCGCGGTGCCCGCCGGCGCCGCCGCCGGGCCGCAGGCGCAGCCGGCCGAAAGGCAGGTCGACGTCGTCGAAGACGACGAGCAGGTCGCTGCGCACGTCCTCGATCGGCAGCGCGGCGAGCGCCTCGGCGACGGCGTCACCGGAGAGGTTCATGAAGTCCTGCGGCTCGAGCACGCCGACCTCGAGCGCGCGGCCGCCGCAGCGGAGCGTGCCCTGCCCGTAGCGCCCGCCGTGCGCGTCGCGATCGATGCGCACGCCGCAGTCCACGGCGAAGCGTTCCGCGACCCGCCAGCCGACGTTGTGGCGGGTGCGGGCGTAGCGCTTCCCCGGGTTCCCCAGGCCGACGACGAGCTTCACGCCCGTGGTGCCCGGCCTCAGTCCTCCTTCTTGCCGCCTTCCTTCTTGGCGGGTGCGGCCTCGCCCTCGGCGGGCGCTGCCCCCTCGCCCTCGGCCGTCGCCGCGGCGCCTTCGGCCGCAGCGGCCTCGGCGGCCACCTCTTCCTCGGCCTTCGCCGGGATGACGACGGAGACGACGCCGAGATCCGGATCGGAGACGAGCGTGACGCCTTCCGGCAGCACGATGTCGCGCACGTGCAGCGAGTCGCCGACGTCCAGCGCCGACACATCGAGCGTGAACGACTCGGGAATCGCCGTCGGCAGACAGCTGATCTCGATCTCGCGCAGCTGGTGGTCGACGATGCCGCCGTTCATCAGGCCCGCGGCGCTGCCGGTGAGGTGCAGCGGCACCTTCACCTCGATCTCCTTGGTGAGGTCGACCGCGTAGAAGTCCGCGTGCAGCAGGTTCCGCTGCACCGGATCTCGCTGCAGCTCCTTGATCAGCACGCTCTTGCCGTCGAACGCCCCGCCGCCCTTCACGCCGAAGAGCGTGTTCATGCCGGCGGCGCTCGAGCGCAGCGCCTTCTCGAGGGTCGAGGGATCGAGCGCGACCGGGATGGTGTCGGTGCCGGCGCCGTAGCACACGCCCGGGATGCGGCCCTTCGCGCGCAGCTTGCGCGCGACGCCCTTGCCCGTGCTCTCGCGCACTTCGAGGTTCAGCTGATAATCGGCCACGGTCGGATCTCCTGGATCGGGAAGCCTGCGAGCGCAGGCGTTAGACGAAGAGCGAGCTCACGCTCTCCTCGTTGTTGATGCGTCGGATCGCCTCGGAGAGGAGCGGCGCGATCGTCACCACCTGGAGCTTGGGGCAGTCCTTGGCCTCGGAGCTGAGCGGGATGGTGTCGGTCACCACGAGCTCCTCGAGCGGCGACTCCGCGATGCGCTTGATCGCCGGGCCCGAGAGCACCGGGTGCGTGATGGCGGCCGCGACGGTGGCGGCGCCGGCGTCCTTCAGCGCGCGCGCGGCTTCCGTCAGGGTGCCGGCGGTGTCGACGATGTCGTCCACGACGACGCACGCGCGGCCCTGCACGTCGCCGACGATGTTCATCACCTCGGCGACGTTGGCCGCCTCGCGGCGCTTGTCGACGATGGCGAGCGAGGCGTTGAGGCGCTTCGCGTAGGCGCGCGCGCGCTCCACGCCGCCCGCGTCGGGCGAGATGATGCAGAGCTCGCGGCGGCCGAAGCGGCTGCGGATGGCGTCGAGCAGCACGGGCGTCGCGTAGAGGTTGTCGACCGGGATGTTGAAGAAGCCCTGGATCTGGCCGGCGTGCAGATCGAGACACAGCACGCGGTCGGTGCAGGCGGTGGAGATCAGGTCCGCGACGAGCTTCGCCGAGATCGGCAGGCGCGGGCGCACCTTGCGATCCTGGCGCGCGTAGCCGTAGTAGGGGATCACCGCCGTGATGCGCCGCGCCGACGAGCGTCGCAGCGCGTCCACCATGATGAGCAGCTCCATCAGGTGGGTGTTGGCGGGCGCGCAGGTCGATTGCAGCACGAAGCAGTCGCAGCCGCGCACGTTCTCGCTGATCTCGACGTTGACTTCGCCGTCGCTGAAGGTGCCGACGTGCGCCTTGCCGAGGTCGATGTCGAGATGCGCCGCGACCGCGCGCGCGAGATCGGGGTTGGCGTTTCCCGTGAAGAGCTTGAGCGCCTGCATGGGTTGCCTGTCTCTCGGGATCCTGGTGGGAGTTCGATGGGGAGTTGGAGTTGGATGGGGCGGCAGGACTCGAACCTGCAATAGGCGGCTCCAAAGGCCGCTGCCTTACCAATTTGGCTACGCCCCACCAGACTCGACTCGTGCTCGCTTGCTTCGCGGCGGGCCGGTGCCGGGGGGCGCAGGGCATTCTCTCGACGGCGCTGCACCGCCCGGAATCCCCGCGGCGCGTCAGGTTATCCGGATTCGCGCGCGGTCGCGACCCGCAGCCAGG
>DASUFZ010000278.1:0-5275 GCA_036274295.1 Myxococcota bacterium | reverse complement strand
GGTGACTTCCGAGATGGCCGAAGGCGGGGTCGTCTTCGCGGACGGCATGGAGGCCGACCGGCTCGAGTTCGCGGACGGCCATCGCCTGGAGATTCGGCTGGCGGACCAGCGGCTCGCTCTCGTCGCGCGCGTCGTCGCGGGCAGGCCGGCAGTCAGGCGCCGGCGAAGACAGCAGGCGGTCGCGCAGGCAGCGAGGGCCTAGGCCCTCGCTCCTCCGAGCTCCTCGAGCAGCTTCCCCCAGATGCCGCCGAAGTCGCCGTTGCTCATCACGAGCACGACGTCGCCGGAGCGGGCGCTGCGCCCGATCGATTCGACGATCTCATCGACGCTTTCCCGTGCCACCGCCGGAATCCCGCGCTGTGTCAGGGTCTCGACGATGCGCTCGGCGGAGAGGCGGTCGCGCACCTCGCCGAACGCGCTGTAGATCGGCGCGTCGGGCACGCGGCGCACGAAGACGAGATCGGCCTCTGCGAGCGCGTCCACGTACTCGTTCTGGAAGACGGCGCGGCGGCTGGTGTTGCTGCGCGGCTCGAACACCGCGAGCACGCGTCGGCCCGGGAAACGCGCGCGCGCCGCGCCGAGCGACGCGGCCACCGCCGTCGGGTGGTGCGCGAAATCGTCGAGCACGGTGACGCCGCCCGCCGTGCCGCGCACTTCCATGCGCCGCTTGACGCCGCGGAAGCGCGGCAGCGCGGCGAGCGCCTCCGCCTGCGGCACGCCGAGCGCGCAGACCGTCGCGAGCGCGCCGAGGCTGTTCTCGACGTTGAAGCCGCCGTGCAGCGGCGTCGAGGCGTGGGCTGCGCGCGCGCCGTCGCGCCAGAGCTCGAAGCGCGTGCCGGCGGCGTCGGGCGAGAGCGCGCGCGCCTGCCATGCGGCCGGCGCCTCGGGCGCGTCCGCCGCGTAGCCGATCACGCGACAGGGCGCGCCCTTCACGACGTCGCGCACGCAGGCGTGCGCCGTCGCCGCGACGATGGTGCCGTCCGCCGGCATGCCCGACACCAGCTTGCGGAAGGCATCCTTCACGTGGTCGAGGTCGCGGTAGATGTCCGCGTGGTCGAACTCCACGGAGGTCAGCAGCAGGGTGCGCGGGTGGTAGTGGAGGAACTTCGGCGTCTTGTCGAAGAAGGCGGTGTCGTACTCGTCGCCCTCGACGACGAAGTGCGCGCCCTGGCCCTCGCGGAAGCTGCCGTCGAAGTCGAGCGAGATGCCGCCGACGAGGAGCGACGGATCGCGGCCGGTGGCCTTCAGCAGGTAGGCGACGAGCGAGGTCGTCGTGGTCTTGCCGTGCGTGCCCGCGATCACCACGGAGTGACGGCCCGCCATCGCGAGCTCGTACAGCGCGTCGGAGAAGGAGCGGTAGGGGAAGCCCTCGTCGATCGCCGCGCGGGCCTCGGGGTTGTCGGGGCGGACGGCGTTGCCGATCACGACCAGCTCGGGGTTCGCGTCGATCACGTTCTCCGCGCGGAAGCCCTCGCGCACGGGGATGCCCCAGCGCTCGAGCGCCGTGCTCATCGGCGGGTAGAGCTTCTCGTCCGTTCCCGTGACCGAAAGTCCCCGCGCGTGCAGCAGGCCGGCGAGCGCACCCATGCCGGTGCCGCCGATTGCGACGAAGTGGATGCTGCGCGGAGACTTCACTCGGCCCATCCCGCCTCGAAGGCCTCGCGGATCGCGTCGTGCACTTCGGGCCGCAGCTCGAACTTGCTGCGCTTCGCGACCTGGTGGACGCGGTTCGTCAGCATGACGATGACGCACTCGCGCTCGAGATCGATCCAGAGCGAGGTGCCGGTGAAGCCGAGATGGCCGATCGAGCTCGCGGAGAAGTGCTTGCCCGACGACGACGCGCCGGGTGTCGGCGTGTCCCAGCCGAGCGCCCAGTCGGACTTCTCCGGCATGCGCTGGCGCGTCGCGAAGGCGCGCAAGAGCTCACGCGGCAGCGCGTCGCTGCGACCGTGCCAGACGTCGAGCACGGTCCAGGCGAACTTCATCAGGTCGTCGGCGCTGGCGAAGAGGCCGGCATGGCCGGCGATGCCGCCCATCGACCAGGCGTTCGGATCGTGCACCTCGCCCCACAGGATGCGCTCGCGCCAGGGGCAGTTCTCGGTGGCGGCGGTGCGACGGCGCAGCGCGTCCGGCATGCCCGCGCCCTCGCCGAGCGGCACGAAGAAGGTCTCGCCGAGGCCGAGCGGCCCCGTCACGCGCTCGCGCACGAAGTCGTCGAGACGGCGCTGCGTCACCGCTTCGACGAGCGCGCCGAGCGCAATGAAATCGAGATCGCCGTAGACGGCGGCGGCGCCCGGCTCGTGAACCAGGCCGGAGCGCAGCACGCGCTCGAGCACGAGCTCGCGCGCGGCGGGCGTCGCCAGCCAGCGCTCGCCCGTCTTGCGCTCCTTCTCGAGCAACAGCTCGTGGAAGGCGCGCCAGGGCTTGAGCCCCGACGAGTGCGTCAGCAGGTGGCGCACCGTCACGCGCTCCTTGTCGCGCTCGGCGAACTCCGGCAGGTACTTCGCGACGGGCGCGTCGAGGTCGACCGCGCCGTCGTGCACGAGCCACAGGATCGCCGTGGTCGTCGCGACCGGCTTGGTCAGCGACGCCAGATCGAAGAGCGTCTCGCGCGCCATCGGGATGCGCTCGGGCCGCACCACCGCGAGTCCGCGCACCGAGCAATGCTCGAGCAGCTCGCCCTCGTGGAGCATGCGCGCCAGCACCACGGCGCCCGGGATCTCGGAGGCCTCGATCGCCTTGTCGATGGCGCGATCGACGCGCAGAAGCTTGCGCCGGACGACACTCCACTTCACGACGCGCTTCTCACCCCCTCGCCACCCCCGCTTCGAGGACCCGCACCTCGCCGCGACGGCCGTCGATCGTAGCGCGCGCGCCGAACGGCCACGCGCGATTTCGCGGCGTGTGACCGAACGGAAGCCCGAGCACGATCGGCACTCGCAGCGGGAGCAAGACCTCCAGCATCACCTCTTCGGCTTCCGGCGAGGGGTACTTGGGATCGTGGCAGGTCGAGACGTCGCCGATGCCGACACCCGCGAGCCCCGCGAGCTTCCCCGCGTTGCGCAGCTGCTGGAGCATGCGATCGACGCGGTAGGGCCGCTCGCCCACTTCCTCGAGCAGCAGGATCGCGCCGCGCGTGTCGATCTCCCAATCGGTGCCGATGCTCGCGGCGACCATCGTGAGGCTGCCGCCGACCAGTCGCCCCTCGCCGCGTCCTCCCCCCTCGCCGCGCCCGACGAGCGGCTGCGCCACGTCGCCCGCGAGCTGCGCGAGGAGATCGGCGAAGACCTCGCGATCGAGCTCCTTGCCGCGCTCGAGCATCGGGCCGTGGAAGCCCATCAGGCCCGCGTGACGCTTCTGCCAGAGCAGCAGCGCCGTGATGTCGCTGTAGCCGACGAGCGGCTTGCGCGCGGCGCGGAAGGCGGCCGCGTCGAAGCGGTCGAGGATGCGGTCGCAGCCGTAGCCGCCGCGCGCGCACACGATGGCGTCGACGCGGCGGTCCTTGATCCAGCTCGCGAGCTCCTGCACGCGCCGCTTGTCGTCGCCCGCGAGGTAGCCGCGGCGCGCGGAGACGTCGTCGCGCTGCACGACCCGGAAGCCCGCCTCGCGCCAGAGCGCGGCGCCCTCCTCGAGGCGCGCCGGATCGACCGGCCCGCCCGGCGCCGCGATCGCGATGGTGGCGCCGGACTCGAGCGCGCGGGGCTTCAGGAGACGCGGCAACTAGAAGGGCACTTCGTCGCGGCCGGGGAAGCCGAAGCCGCCGGCGTCGTCGTCGTCCGCGCCGCGCCCCGGGCCGCGCATGGGGCCGCCGCCTCCCATCGAGCTGCTGCCCGGCTCGTTGGTGAGATCGCGGAAGCGCGCGTACTGGGCGTCGAACATGAGCTTCACGGTGTCGGTCGGGCCGTTGCGCTGCTTGGCGATGATCAGCTCGGCCAGCCCGCGGTTCTCCTCGCTCGGGTTGTACACCTCGTCGCGGTAGATGAAGGCGATCACGTCGGCGTCCTGCTCGATGGCGCCCGACTCGCGCAGGTCGCCCATGTTGGGGCGGCGCTTGTCGGGATCGCGCTGCTCGGGGCCGCGGTTCAGCTGCGACAGCGCGATCACCGGGACATCGAGCTCCTTGGCCAGCGACTTGAGCCCGTGGCTGATCTCGGCGATCTCGAGGTCCTTGCGCTGGACGGGCGTGTTGCCGTGCGCGAGCTGGAGGTAATCGAGCATGACGAGGTCGAGGCCGTGCTCGGACATGAGCCGCCGGCACTTCGCCTTGATCTCGAGAATGGTGATCATGCCGGTGTCGTCCATCCAGATCTGCGCGCCGGCGAGCCGGCTGGCGGCGGCGATGAGCCTGCCGTGCGCGTCGACGTTGCCGTAGCCCTTGCGGAAGCTGGTCATGTTCACCTGGGCCTCGCTGGCCAGCAGGCGCAACACGAGCGAGCGCTTGGTCATCTCGAGCGAGAAGACGGCGACCTTCTGGCGGTGCGCGACGGCGGCGTTGCGCGCGATGTTCAGCGCGAGCGCCGTCTTGCCCATCGAGGGCCGCGCCGCGATCACGATCAGCTCGCCGCGCTGGAAGCCGCCCGTCAGGTCGTCGAGATCGCGGAAGCCCGTCGGCACGCCGGTCAGCTCGCCGCTGCGCTCCATCAGCATCTCGACGTGATCCATCGCGTCGTGCAGGCCCACCTCGAGCGCGGTGAAGGTGGTGCGCGACTTCGCCTGCGAGAGCTCGAAGATCTTGCTCTCCGCCTCGTCGAGCAGGCGTTCGGAGCGCTCGGCCTGGTCGAAGCTCGTCTCGACGATCTCCGTGGCCACGCGGATCAGGTTCCGCTTGACCGCCTTGTCGCGCACGATGCGCGCGTGGTGCACGACGTTGGCAGCGGTGGCCTCGTAGTTGGCGAGCTCCGAGAGGAAGCCGAGGCCGCCGACCGCGTCGAGCCGCTTCTGTGTGTTGAGGTGGTCGGAGAGCGTGTGCAGGTCGACGGGCTGGTTCTCGTCGGCGAGCGAGAGCATCCCGCGGTAGATCTGCTGGTGCGACGGATGGTAGAAGTCGTCCGGCACCACCTCGTTCAGCACGACGTGAATCGCGTTGTTGTCGATCAGGAGCGCGGAGAGGACGGCCTTCTCCGCTTCGAGATCGTGCGGCGGAACGCGTCCGAGTCCGGAGGCCGCTGTGTCGTCGCGCGCGCGGGCCACCTCACCCCCCATGGTGTGGTGCGGGCGCCGATTCTACCTCAATCCTCGTCGGACTCTTCGCTCTCTTCTTCGCGTTCTTCGCGTC